>JAFGIS010000551.1 GCA_016929495.1 Polyangiaceae bacterium
CCGAGCGCCATGAGCTGGTCGTAGCGGAAGCGCGGCAGAGTCCAACGCACGGTGAGCTGGAGCCAGGACAGGACCAGCACTTTGGCCGTGAACGCCAGCACCCCGAACAGCACGATCCACCCATGCTGCAGCGCCTGCGTGAAGACGACCGAATCGCCGAACACGATCCGCAGCCCGTCCCGATCCAGGAAGGGCACGTCCCATCCGCCGAAGAACAGTGCCGCCATCAGGGCGGCAGAAGCGACGATCCCGACGTACTCCCCGACGAAGAACATCGCGAACTTCAGGCCCGAGTACTCCGTGAAGTACCCGGCCACGATCTCGCTTTCGCCTTCCGGAAGGTCGAACGGGATGCGCTTGGTTTCGGCGACCGCCGCCGTGAAGAACAGGACGAAGGCCAACGGCTGGACGAAGATGCCCCAGGCATGCGCGGCCTGCCACTCTATCATCTGGTCGACCTTGAGCGTCCCGTACACCATCAGCGCGCCGATGACGGTCAAGCCGAGCGTGACCTCGTAGGAGACCATCTGGCCCGCCGCGCGCAGCCCGCCGAGCAGACTGAACTTATTGTCGCTCGACCAGCCTGCGAGCGCCGCTCCCACGACCCCGGTCCCCATCACGGCGAACGCGAACAGGATCCCGATGTCCAGGTCGAGCACCTGAAGCGTCAGGGCGTGCTCGCAGCTGCCGGACCGCGACACGCTCTCGACGATCCCGCTGATACTCTCGCCGTCCATGGCCAGGCACAGCTTGTCGCCGAAGGGGACCACGGCGAGCACGACCAGCCCCGGAAAGAACGCGATAATCGGCGCCAGTCCGTGCAGGAGGCGGTCAGCATGGGGTGGAACCAGGTCCTCTTTGAACAGCGTCTTGAGCCCGTCGGCCAACAGGTGCAGCAGGCCGATCACACGGATGCCCACACGCCGCTCACGCCGAACGCAGGCGGCCGCGTAAGCAGCTCCGCCGAGAACGGCGAACGCCGCCAGCGCAGGTCCAGAGCCCAAGCCGAACTCGCGCAGCAACCTGCCGATGTCCGTGCCGCGGAGCATCAGCTGTGCCGCCAGCGCGAGAGCGTGAACAGACAGCCCGACGTACAGGAAACGCCGGGGATCCCCAGCAGCCGCGATGAGCGCGTCGAATGCGCTACGCGGCCCCCTGTGTCGGATCCTCGCTGCGATCCCGAGGCCGGTCGCCCAAAGCAGCAGGATCGCCAGATGCGAGTAGCCAATGGCGTACGCGGTCCGCTCGGCCCCTTGCACCTTGTGACCGTAGACGAACCAGAGGAAGATCCCTGCAACCGCAACCGCCGGGACGACGGACAGCAGCAGCGCCAACTTCGCGGGGATGAAGACGACCGCGCGGTTCGGGCCCACCCGATCCTGTATCATGGCGCCCTGGCGGCGGTCGGCCCACGTCAGAACGCCGCCGACCGTGAGAACGAAAAGGACCACGAAGGCGGCCTTCACCAGTGCGATCACGATGGTCACGGCGCTCATGAACCGGCTCCCTCGGTTAGCGATGACGCCTGCTGCGTGCCGGCAGCGGTCGCCCGCATCGCGTCTCTGAGCTGCCGGAGCCCAGCGAACCCGAGCGGGCGCTCGAGTTTGTCTGCCAGCCGAACGATGGCCTTCCAGGCCGGCCAGGCGTCGCCGATCGGCGCGATGGCCGCCTGGGTGACTTGCGCCAGCCCCGACGTGTTGACGAACGTGCCGCTGGTCTCGGCCCAAGAACAAATCGGTAGCAGCACGTCCGCGTGGTCAGCGACGTCGGCATAGTGACTCGCCAGCACGACGACCTGCGTGTCCGGGGCCGCCAGCGCCGTGGCCCGCTCCGGCTCGCTCGCGTCCGAACCCAACATCAGGACGTTCCGTATCTTTCCGGCCTCCACGGCCGAACAGAGCTCGCCAAAGCTCCCGACCTCGATCTGGGCGCACAACTGCGCGACGCCGCAGCTGTTCGGATTCTTGTCCGGGGAGATCAGCACGTCATCTCCTTCCCCGGGGCGCTTGCCGCTCTGGAACCAGAACCTGGCCCCGAGCGCCTTGCCAAGGTGCACCAGCGCGAAGTTATCTTCGCTCGATTGCTGAGCGCTCAACACGACCGCCAACGAGTCGGGAGTGGCTGCTCGCAGCAGGGCCGCCGCCTCGTCGAGCGCGGCCTCGAACTTCGACGCGTTGCCGCGGCGACGAGCTTCCAGTACTCGGCCGCTGTGGATGCGCTGGTAGTCGAGCATGCCCTCGTCGCACATCCAGTACTTGTTGACCTTCTGGTTCTCGCGCGGGCGATAGCGATAGACGCGCTGGTGGCGCGGATCGTAGTCGATGGTGCAGTTGCATCCGGTCGCGCAGCCCACGCACACGCTCGGCGCGCTGCGCAGGAACCACACGCGGGCCTTGAAGCGGAAGTCCCGCGCCGTGAGCGCACCCACCGGACAAACGTACTCGGTCATCAACGTGTACTTGTGGTCCAGCTGCCGGCCCGGCGCGAGGACGACTTCCGTCAGATTGCCCCGCTCCCTGAGGGACAGCACGGGATCTTTCGCCAGCTCGTTGCACACGCGGATACAGCGCGTGCAGACGATGCAGCGTTCGGCGTCGTAGACGATCGTCGGTCCGAACACCACCGCTTTGGGCTTGTGGACGGGCTCGTCGAGCATGCGCTTCTTGCTGCGCGACGTACTGAGCCAGTAGTCCTGTAGCCGGCACTCGCCGGCCTGATCGCAGATGGGGCAGTCGACCGGATGATTCAGGAGCAGGAATTCCTGTACGGCCGCGTGGGCGCGTTCGGCGTGGGCGCTCGACTGGCTCTTGACCTCCATGCCCTCGCTCACCAGCTGCTGGCAGGCGGGCACCAGCTTCGGCTTCCGTACCTTGGAGTACTCGCGCCGCTCGGCATCGTACTCGAGCACGTCGAGCATCAACGGCGCCCGACCCGGCGGGGGTAGCAGCTCGACCAGGCACATGCGGCAATTGGCGGCCACGCTGAGCCCCGGATGCCAGCAGTAGTGCGGGATGTCGATGCCGACGCGGTGGGCCGCGCGGAGGATCGTGTCGCCCGGCTCGAAGGGGATCTCCTGGTCGTCTAGTCTGAAAGTGCGCATGTCGTGCCGCTGCCTCGCCTACCTGGCAAGCGGGGTTGGGGCCCCGCGCGCAGCGCGCCGCGTAGGCGGCGCGGTGTGTTGGGAACGGGGGGCCCCGAGCGACGTAGTCGCTCGGGGGGGAGGGGCTGCGCCAGCCCCTCCCGAAGACGCCCGGGGCCTCGACGCCCCACCACCGAAGCGGCAACGCGTCTCGTCGGTCCCACGCGAAAACTGGCAGATTCCCATCAATGATCGCATTCGCCACCGATCATGTTGAGGGAACCGAAGCACGGCACCACGTCCGCAATCATGCGGCCTCGAATGAGGTGCTCCAGCCCCGCGGTGTTGTAGAAGGCGGGCGGCCTGATGCGCACTCGGTACGGAGTGCCGCTGCCGTCGCTGACCAAGTAGAAGCCGAGCTCGCCATTGCCGGCCTCCGTGTAGGAGTACACTTCACCGACTGGCAGCTTCAGCCCTTCCATCACGATCATGAAGTGCGCAATCGTGCCTTCGATCGTGGTATAAACCTCGTCCTTTGGCGGCAGGACCACACGCGGATCATCGATACGGATCGGGCCATCGTCGGCCATCCTCTCGACGCATTGCTCGACGATGCGCAGGCTCTGCTTGATCTCCTCGATGCGCACGACGAACCGATCGTAGCAGTCGCCGCGACGGCCCACGGGAACTTCGAAGTCCACTTCGTCGTACTTGAGGTAGGGGCTCGCTTTGCGCACGTCGTACGGCACCCCGGTGCTGCGCAGATTGGGGCCGGTCCAACCGAGCGAAATCGCATCCTCGGCGCTGATGACGCCCACATCCTCCAACCGATCGATGAACACCCGATTGTCGAGCAGCAGCTTCTCGGCCTCGTCGACCACCGCGAGCACCTCGACCGCCACGGCGCGGACGTGTTCCTTGAAACCCTCCGTCGGCGGCGCGGCCATCCCGCCGACGCGTCCGAAACTGTGGGTGAGACGCGCCCCGGTCTCTTCCTCGAACAGGTCCCAAACCATCTCCCTCGCCTTCATCATCCACAGATACGGAGTGAAGGCGCCGAGCTCCATCGCCATCGCACCCGAGCAAGTCAGGTGATCGCAAACGCGCGCCAGCTCGCCCAGTATCATCCGATAGTACTGGCATCGTTCGGGCACGCTGACCCCGAGCAGCTTCTCGCACGCCAGAGCGAACCCGATATTGTTCAGTAGCGGCGACACGTAGTTGCAGCGGTCGACGTACGGAAACACCTGGGTCCACGTGCCGCGCTCGCACATCTTCTCGAACCCGCGGTGCAGATACCCGATCTGCACGTCCGAACGGAGGATCGTCTCGCCGCTGAGCTCCATCAGCACGCGCACCGTGCCGTGCATCGCGGGATGCGCCGGGCCCACCTTGAGCAGCATGGGCTCCGTCTCTAGCTCGAGCTCCACTTCGTCCAGCGAACGTTGTAGCGGCTCCATCGGCTAGACCTCGTTCCTTCCGCGCCGGGGTGAGCCTCGTTCGTCCGACTCGCCCGCCGCAGCAGAGAAGCGGCCGTGCGTCTGCCGGCCGAAACTCATGCCTTCGTCCGCGCCGAACGGCGGCAGCTTGTCGATGTTGTCGACCCGTCGATACTCGACCAGAGGCTGGATGGCATCTGCCGGATAGTCTTTGCGCAGCGGATGGCCCTCGAACTCGGGGTACATGAGGATCCGGCGCAAGTCGGGATGCCCGACGAATCGGACGCCGAACATGTCCCACGTCTCGCGCTCGGCCCAGTTGGCCGAAGCCCACAGCTCGGTCAACGACTCGATCTCGGCGCCCTCGCCGTCGGCCGCGCCCACGCGCGCCTTGAGCCGCAAGCGGTGTCCTCGAGCGAGCGACAGCAGGTGGGCGACGACTTCGAAGCGGGGCGTCTGGTTCGGGAAATCCACGGCCGTCAGATCGACCAGCACGTTCATTTGCGTCTCGGGCGAGTCGCGCAGCCACGAAGCGACTTCTTTCCAGTGTGCCGGGTCGATGACAACGGTCTCGTCGCCGCGCTGTGAGTGCGTCGCGATCACCGCTTGTGGGAAACGCTTAGCAATGAGATCGAGAAGTGCGAGAGCCATAGCCGGACCGAGTGCGTGGAGGGTCAACCCGCGCGCGAACGCAGCGCCTTGACGACGCCCAGGGTGGGATGACGGACCGGGTCGAGGCGAGGTCGGACGACACCAGGCCGACGGTCGCCTCTCTGTATCTTGTCCTGCAGCAACATGAGCCCGTCGAGGACCGCCTCCGGCCGAGGTGGGCAGCCGGGAATGTAGATGTCACACGGGATGACCTTGTCGATGCCGGCGATCGTCGTGTAGTTGTCGTAGAAGCCTCCGCACGAGGCGCAGGTCCCGAACGCCAGCACCCATTTCGGCTCGGCCATCTGTTCGTAGATGCGTTTGAGCACGGGGCCCTGTCGCTGGCTGATCGTGCCCACGACCCACAGCAGATCACTCTGGCGGGGCGAGAAGCGCGGCGCTTCGGCGCCGAAACGCGAGAAATCGTAGCGCGGGCTCGACACCCCCATGAACTCCATTCCGCAGCACGCTGTGACGAAAGGATACATGAACAGCGAGTACTTCTGCGCCCACGCGAGCAGATCGAGCAGGCGAGTCGTCGCGAACCCCTGACCTTCCCCGACCGTGACTTGTCGCACCGACGCGCCTCGGCTCAACGCTCCCATTCGAGGGCTCCCTTCTTCCAGCAATAGCCGAGCGCCACCAGCAGTGCGGCGATGAAGACGAGCATCGTGACCAGACCCGGCCAGCCGAGTTGTCGGAACAGAGCCGCCCACGGATAGATGAAGACCACCTCGACGTCGAAGACAACGAACAGGATGGCGGTCAGATAGAACTTCACGTCCAGCCGAACGCCGCGAGCGCCCTGGGTATCGTTGCCGCACTCGTACGGCATCACCTTCTCCGGGGTCGGGTGCTTCGGACCGACCAGCGCGCCTCCCAGGAACATCCCCGCGCAGATGAGACCGGCTACGCCGAACATCAGGAACATGGGTAGATAGAGCTCGACCATCCAGGACCTCGTACGTGGCGCATCCGGACCGAGCCGTGAGATCCGAGCAGCCGACGCCGATCTAGTGCCCCGGCCGGCAGCCTGTCAATCCGACCAGCGGGGCGGGCTCGCTGGGGAGCCGAGCCCACGCAGCCCGAGCAGGACGCCCAGGCCGAGAGAATCAGGCTCTCTGGGTGAGCGTACGCCAGCGTACCAGGGGTTCACCGAGCGCGCGGCCCACCTCCTCGAGCATGGAACCGGCCGCTGCGTCGTCGGAGCCATTCGCTCTTGCTTCGAGCACTGCGGCCAGCGCTGCGAGGTAGCGCCCCCGGTCGAGCCAAGCGCGGGCCAGAAGCGGCAGAACCACCTTTCCCGAAGCGCCGAGCGAGGTGGCCCGCCTCAGCGGCGCCACGGCCTCGGCGGGCCGACCCTGCTCCATCAGCGCCTGCCCGAGAAACAGGTAGGCGTCGGCCGCGGCAGGGCCAAGGGTGGCGTACTGAACCGCCAGCCTGAGCACCTCCTCGCCGTGCTGAAACTCCCCGAGATGGACGCACGCGTTGCCGAGCAAGGCCAGCGCCTCGGCGATCGAGTTGCGCTGCTCGGGGCTGATGAGCTGTCCCTCGGGCGTTCGCAGGAAAATCGACAGTGGGGCGGGCCACGTCCCGAGCAGGTCCAAGACCTGCAGATAGTCGCCTCGTTCGGAGGCCTCACGCGCTTCGGCGACACGCGCCAGGTCGATCGTGCTGCGATGGCGTGCGCGCGACGCCTCGCGTAGCTCCTCGCGCACATGCATTCGCAGCCGCGCCCGAAAGGCCGCCAGCTCGTAGACGTACTCCGCACCCTCGTAGGAGACCACGACCTCGACCCCGCGTGGGCGGATGCGGCACGATTCGAGCGCGTATCCGAACAGAGGGGCCAACAGCAGCGTTCGCGCTCCGATGAACAGCTGAAGCGCCTCGGTGTCCTGCTCTCGCTCCGGAGCGGGACCGGTGGACTCGTCCGTCGCCAGCAGGTTGACGAGCCGCAGCCGGAACTCGCCGAGCAGCAGCTCCTGTGCCGCCTCCTCCTCGTCGCTGCCCACGGTGAATCGGACCAGTGTGTTGTCCGGATTGCGGCGATCGACCGTGAGGGCCGTCACCTGCGTGCCCGTGATCATCGAGAAGGCGAAGAAGCGCGAGCCGAGGATGTCGCAAAGCGCCTCGAAGCTGGCTATGTTCTGGCCGACGCGTTCGAACCATCCGTCGGCACGCACCGAC
>JAFGIS010000552.1 GCA_016929495.1 Polyangiaceae bacterium
CGCCCTCTGCACCGCCAGAAGCGACACCCCCCCCACCGCCAGACATTCCGCCCGGGTGAGCGGTTAGTACTCCCCGCGCAGACGCTCCAACGATCGGCGCTCGGCCTTGGTGGGTCTGCCGGCGCCGCGCGGCCTCACGACGGTCCTCTCGTCTCGCGGAGGTGGGGGCGGCGAGTGGTCCTCGTACAGCTCGCGGGCACGGGGAGGCGACCGCCGCTTGTCTGCGAGCGCCAGCACCTGCACGTCACGCCTGCCGCTGGGTGCCACGCACTCGATCCTGTCTCCCACCCTGACAAGGTGGCTCGCGCGAACCGAAACACCGTTGAGCTTGACGTGTCCCCCTGCGCAGGCCGTCTGAGTGAGAGAGCGTGACTTGTACAGGCGTGCGGCATGGAGCCATCGATCGATGCGAACCGCTTCGGACGGCTGTAGCTCGACGGGCATCCTCACGTTCCAGCTGGTCGTACCAACGCAGCAGTCTGCCAGATCCTAGGGGCTCGGCACGGAGTCTGTCCCGAAGATTCGGCCACCCGGCGGCATCCCAGCCTGCTCGGAACCTGCACGGGTTCTGCACACTCCTACCACGGGCACAACGCTTGACTCGTCCGACTGCATCGTGAACAACAGGCGCCGACGACCGCGTCGAAGGCAAAGGCCGCGTCGGCCGCGTGACCCTCCCGAACCCGCTGCTTGCCATATCCTGGGGTTCGGTGCTCGCGGTCCGCTTCCCTGGAAGACTGCACCATGATGAAGCCAGAGCGAACGGTCGGCATCGTGGGACACGGCGCCTACGTTCCTCGATTTCGGCTCTCTGGCAGGGAAGTGAGCCGGGTCTGGACGGGCGGCGCCTCCTGCTCTCCGGTCGAGGAGAAATCGGTTCCCGGGCTGGATGAAGACGTGGCGACCATGTCGATCGAAGCTGCCCGCAATGCGCTGGCGCGCGCGGGGGTCGACGCGGCGAACCTTCGCGCCGTATGGGTGGGCAGTGAGAGTCACCCGTATGCCGTCAAGCCAACGGGAAGCATCGTCGCCGAAGCCATCGGCGCAACCCCGCACACGCTGGCGGGCGACTGGCAGTTTGCCTGCAAGGCCGGCACCGAAGCTCTGTCAGCGAGCTTCGCGCTCGTGGGGTCGCGCGCTGCTGACTACGCGTTGGCGGTGGGCATGGACACAGCACAGGGCCGCCCGGGTGACGCCCTCGAGTACACCGCGAGTGCGGGAGGTGCGGCCTTCGTCGTCGGACCGGCTGATCGAGCTGTTGCCGAGCTCGAGGGCATGCTGTCATACGTGACCGACACGCCGGACTTCTGGCGGCGCGAAGGCGAGCTCTATCCGCAACACGGCGCGCGGTTCACTGGTGAGCCGGCCTATTTCCACCATGTCCTCGCCGCGGGACGCGAGCTGATGGGCTCGCTTGGCGCCAAGGCCGGCGACTATGCCCACGCGGTCTTCCATCAGCCAAACCCCAAGTTCCCCTTGAAGGCGGGCAGACTGCTCGGTTTCTCGGCCTCGCAGCTCGAGACGGGACTACTGGTCCGCCGGATCGGCAATACGTACGCCGGTTCGTCACTGCTCGGCTTGACGGCGGTGCTCGACAAGGCAAAAGCGGGCGAGCGTATCTTGGTCGTGTCGTTCGGCAGCGGCGCGGGCAGTGACGCATTCAGCTTCAAGGTGACCGAACGTGCGCTCGCCGTCCCGAGCCACGTACGAACCACTGCGGACTATGTGTCATCGCGGCAACCGATCGACTATGCGACCTACGCACGTCACCGCAAGAAGATCGCGATGACCTGAGCTTGGCGCGAGAGACGGACGGGCTGAGGTCGAAGTAGGCATCCATGAGAAGCGTGTCGGTTATCGGGATCGGCCAGGTAGAGGTCGGAGAGCACTGGGACAAGTCCCTGCGCCAGCTCGGTGCACAGGCGCTCCGATCCGCTCTGCAAGACGCCGGAATCGATGCCGTCGAGGCTCTCTACGTGGGCAACATGCTCTCGGGCGAGCTCGGCGCGCAGGAGCACCTTGGGCCGCTCATCGCCGAGCACGCCGGCCTGCGAGGCGTCGAGGCCTATCGGATCGAGGCGGCTTGCGGCTCAGGCGGGGCCGCGATCCGCGCGGGGGTCGTCGCGGTCGCCTCGGGCATCGTGGACCTGGCGGCGGTCGTCGGCGTCGAGAAGATGACCGATCGTCCCACGCCCGAAGTCACCGCGGCGCTCGCGAACGCTTCGGATGCCGACTACGAGGCCGGTCTGGGCCTTTCGTTCGTCGCCTTGAACGCGCTTCTGATGCGCCGCTACATGCACGAGTTCCGGGTCGGGCACGACGCCTTCGCGCCCTTCGTGGTCAATGCGCACAAGAACGCTCTGAGCAACCCGCACGCGATGTTCAGGTTCCCGGTCAGCGCCGCGGACTTCGCCCAAGCGAAAATGATCGCCGATCCGGTGAATCTGCTCGACAGCTCGCCCGTGTGTGACGGCGCGGCAGCCGTCGTGTTGTGTCCGAGCGAGCTGGCAGCAGAGCTCGGCGGCACACCCGTGCGAGTGCTCGCGACTTCGATCGCCACGGACACGCTCGCGCTGCACGATCGTGTCGATCCGCTCCGCTTCCAAGCAGCGGCAGACAGCGCGGCCAGAGCGTACCGCCAGGCGGGGCTCGGCCCACGCAATATCGACTTGTTCGAGGCCCATGACGCCTTCTCGATCACCTCGGTGCTCTCTCTGGAGGCCTGTGGGTTTGCAGAGCGTGGGCACGGCACGGAGCTCGGGCTCGACGGCAACATAGAGCGCGGTGGTCAGATCCCCATCTCCACGATGGGCGGACTGAAGGCGAGAGGTCACCCAGTGGGTGCGACAGGCGTCTACCAGATCGTCGAGGTCACCCAGCAGCTGCGCGGCTCTGCTGGAGCGAATCAGCTCGCGCGGGCACGTGTGGGCATGGCGCAGAGCGTGGGCGGGAGTGCCGCCACGGTCGCAACGACCATCTTGGAGGGCCCGGTTGCCCGTTAGTTCGCGATAGCCGCAAGCCGAGTGAGTGCTCTACCATGGAAGTCCCTCGTCACTGGAGAAGCCGGAAGAGTCGCACCTCGTTGGTCGGCGGGGTCTGTGACCGTTGCCAACACAGGCTGTTTCCACCACGCGACGTATGTATCGCCTGCGGGTCCACGGCCATCTCCCCGTTCCAGTTCAGCGGACGCGGCCGCGTGTACTCGTATTCGATGGTGTTTCAAGCCCCGCTGGGCTTCGCCGAGTTCGCTCCGTACGCCGTGGGGCTCGTAGAGCTCGAAGAGGGGCCGCTGGTCGCATGCCAGCTCACCGACGTCCAGGCCGACATGCTCCGCATCGGCATGGACGTGGAAATGGTCACGCGCAAGCTCTTCGAAGACGGTCATGACGGAATCGTCGTGTACGGCTACAAGTTTCGACCCGCCAAGGAGGCCGCGACGAGCTGACCTCTATCCGGCGCATGCCATGCACGCCCGATAGAGTGCCTCGACGGCTGCCCGATCGCGACCGAAGGGGCAGCTGACCTCACGCTCGTGCTCGAAATAGCGTCCCGATCGCTCGAGGCCGAAGTCAGCCGTCGCGAGCCAGACCGGCGTGCGGGCGCCCTGGTCCGGGCTCTCCGAGCCGCCGAAGCCAAGGTCATTGCTCAGCTTGGAGTTGACGTCACCTGGGTGACAAGCGAAGACCGCTATGCCATCGGACGCGAGCCGCTCCGAGAGGGCAACGGTGAGCGTGCGGTTTGCCTGCTTGGACTGGCGGTAGGCTGCCCCGTTGTTGTAGCGACGCCGTTTGAACTCCAAATCGTCTACGTCCAGATCCCCCGCCCAGTAGCTGGCCACGTTGACGATACGCGACATAGAGTCTGCCCGAAGCTTGTCACGCAGCTCCAAGGTCATCCACACGTAGCTCATGATGTTCGTGGCGAACTGCAGCTCAAGGCCTTCTGGGGTCTGTTGGCGCGTTCTCGGGGCGATGGCGGCATTGTTGATCAGTACGCGAACGGGACTGTCGAGCCGCTTGCCGAGCGCCCGAACGCTCTCGAGCCTGGACAGATCGGCGAGCTCGTAGCGGACGTTCTGGTTGCCGGTCTGGTGCCGGATCTCGTCGGTAGCGTGAGCTGTCTTGCGCTCGTCGCGGCCGACCAGCACAACGACGTTGTCCAGAGACGCAGCGAGCTGGCGGGCAATAGCCTTGCCAATCGCGCCAGTGGCGCCGGTGACGACCATGGTCTTGTCCGGTTGGGTCATGCCCCCCTTGTGCGCCAGCCAGGCCCCGGCCGCCAGAGGCTGAGCTGCGCCAGCTGTGGGTCGACGCGCTGAGCCAGGTCGGCCATCGAGCCGATGCGCGGCTGCGCCCGTTGCTGCCTGGCTCCGCCAGCGAAGAGCGGCCCGAGCCCTTCCGAGGCCCGTGGTTCCGGTCCGTCCTTCCGGACAGTATGCACACAAAGCGCATGCAAGGCTCAGTTGGGCCGGCAGACGAAGTGGTGTAAGAGTCGATCCTCGAAGATATGGCTCATTGGAGAGTTGTTGGGTTGGTCGCTGCATTGTTGCTGTGCGCTCAGCGGGTCGGTGCGCAGTCCGACGAGGAGGCTCGCGCGGGCGCACGCGCTGCGGCGTCCCAGGGCATCAAAGCTTTCAAGGCGCGCCGCTGGGCGGAAGCAGCGGACTTGATGGGAAGAGCGGAGTCGCTGATGCACGCTCCCACGCACTTGCTCTATCTCGGGCAGGCGGAAGAGAAGCAGGGCCACCTGGTAAAGGCTCGCGAGACGTATCTCAAGCTAACTCGCGAAACCCTGGCTCCGAACGCGTCCACCGCGTTCAAGAAGGCACAAGCGGATGGCGAACGGTTGCTCGAGGCGCTCGAACCGCGCTTGCCGTACGTGAACATCCTGGTGGTGCCGAACGACGCTGCGGAGCTGAACGTGACCATGGACGGAACGCCAGTCCCCGCGGCCCTCGTCGGTGTCGAGCACCCGATCGATCCGGGCGAGCACACCTTCGAAGTGACGGCCAAGGGCTGGGAGGGCGACCCGGTCAGCATCAGCATCGCCGAGGGCGAACACAAGAACGCGGAGATCACGTTGCGCCAGACCGAGGTCCCCGTTGAAGACGCGGGCGAAAGCGCCGGTACCAGCGGGACGACGGACGGAAGCGCCCCCCCTGTGACCCCCGCTGAAAGCGAGGGCATGAGCCCCTGGACGATCGGCGGATTCGTCGGGCTCGGCGTGGGAGCCGTGGGGATCGGTCTGGGTACCTACTTCGTCCTGGACGCCGCGAGCTCGCGCGACAAGGCGGACAAGCTCTGCACGGGGCCCAACGGCGAATGCCCGACGGAAGTGAAACCCCAGGTGGACTCGTACGATAGCGACGCGGACGCGTCGAACAGGCTGGCCGTCGTTGGATACGTGGTCGGCGGGGTAGGCATCGTAGGCGGCGTCGTGGCATTGATCATCGGCGCCAACGACGGCTCGGTGACGGCCGAGTCCGGGGTACGGCCCTATTTCGGGCTCGAAAGCGTGGGGGTTGCTGGACGGTTCTGACGCTCGTTCCGCCAGCGCGCGCGGGCTCCCTGTTCCACCTGGATGGAACGCGAGATGTTGGCGCCCCAAGGCGCCTTCGAGGCCATCGCCATAGGCCCCTACCACGGTTGCGGCATTCGACCGGACGACACGGTTGCCTGCTGGGCCGAAGACGGCAGCATCGAGCTGCCCGCTCCGGAAGGGGCGTTCAGCGCCGTTGCGGCCGCAGGAAGCTTCAGCTGCGCGCTACGTACGGATGGGACCCTCACCTGCTGGGACGCATTTGGCGATGGTCAGGCGTCAGTGAAACCTCGTAGCCCTGGCCTACGAGAGGCACGGTTCTCCGGCCAACGCGTTTTCGCGGACGACGCCTGTTCCTGGTAGAGACAGCCAAGCCGACGAGCGGCCTCAGCAGCCCCCCAGCGTGCAGGTGTTGCCGGCTCCGCAGTCCGGGGAAGCAACGGCCTTCACCACCTCGGACGCGGGCATCGGAGTGTAGCTGTACGGGATGTCGAACACGCTCCCCATCGAGGCGTTCAGGTCGCTTCCGGTTCCTTGGTTGCCGATCCCTTTCCAGCCTCTCGGACTGCCCATGTCCTTCCAGATCGATATGTGCTCGTCGTAGTAGCAGTTCTCGGCGATGGCAGCCATATCCTTGCCGACCCCGTGGATCTGACTGCCGCCGCTGTTGTGGTAGTTGTTGACCAGATGGATGTTGCCAAAGCGTCCGCGCGGCTGACGTTGGTCGACCCGTTCGCCCCAATGGCAATCCATGTACGTGATATGCAGCTTGCCCACGCTGTCCGGTTCATCATCACTGCCGGCGATCAGATTCGAGTACCGATGCTCCTTGTCGTATGTGTAGTGGAAGTGAGTCCAGGATACCGTGATGTAGTCGCCGCCGTGGGTGATGTCGCAGTTGCCGTCCTGACCGTCGGCGATATCGAGGTGATCCAGCCAGATGTGATGGGCGCCGTTCCCGATGTAGACAGCGTCGGCTCCGGCCTTGCACTCGTCGTAGCTCCCGCAGCGGTTGCCGCGCACGGCCAGGTTGCGGATGATGAGGTTGCTCACTCCGGAGCCGGAAATGGAGAGGCTGCCGGTGATGGTGACGCCAGGGCCTTTGCCGATGATCGTCTTGTTGGAGCCCGGCTTGAGCGTTCCGCTGTAGTTGCCTGGCTCCACGAGGATGATCGCGGGGTTGGAGCCACTCGCCGCGTTCTGAAGCGCCGTCATGGAGTTCACGGTGGTCGCCGAGCTGCTGTTGGTGCCGCCACCGGTCGTGCCGCCTTGCACGCTGGCGAAACCCGGAACGCGATCCGTGATGCAGATGTCCCCGTCCGAGCCCGTGCCGCCGGTGCCCGTCGCCCCGCCCGTGGCCGTGCCGCCGGTGCCCGTCACGCCGCCCGTGGGCGCGCCGCCCGTGGCCGTGACCCCGCCGGTACTCGTCCTGCCGCCCGTGCTCGTGACCCCGCCGGTGCTCGTCCTGCCGCCCGTGCTCGTGCTCCCGCCCGCGCTCGTCGTGCCGCCGGTGGCCGTCCTGCCACCGGTGCTCGTCGTGCCGCCGGTGGCCGTC
>JAFGIS010000553.1 GCA_016929495.1 Polyangiaceae bacterium
AAGTCCGGCGCTCAGTTCATCCTTCCCGTCCAGGCCAAGGGTGGCCGCGACCACATCGGCCGCATCCAACTCGAGCAAGACATCGTGTGCTGCGCCGCTCGGTTCCCGGACCTGGTCTGCAGGCCCATAGCCGCGCAATTCATGGCAGACGACGTCATTGCAATGTTCGAGCTTACCGTCGAGAAAGAGCGGGTTCGGATCCTTGAAGAGCGCCACTACAAGCTCGTGGCGGCATCCGACATCAGCTCCGAAGACCTAGAGACCATGCGCAAGGGGCTCCCTAGGGCCTAGACCGGCCACTGCCCCCATTTCCCAAGAGATTCTCCTTGACCGAGTGGATATACTCGGATACATCTGAGCAGACCCGAACACGGTGGATGCCCTCACGGGAGGAGCTGTGCTGCACCTCATGACTGCAAGCAAACGCTACTCGACGAAAGACGTCGCGGAGATGGCCGGCATCGGGAAAACCACCCTGCTGCGCTGGCTCCGCGAGGGTCGGGTCCAGGAGCCAGACCGCGACTGGCGCGGCTGGCGCGCATGGACGGAGGCCGAAGCACGGGAAGTGACGAAGTTCGCCACGCGGATCGTCCCCCACCCCCGGAAGGACCAGGGGAAGCTAGACCTGTAGGAGCGAAAGTGCGAAATCTAGAAGTCGCACTTTCTTGATGATTGGCGCAAAACGTTGTACGGTAAGGACATGAAGCCATACATCATCGCGCTCACGAACCAAAAGGGCGGCGTCGGCAAGAGCACGACGGCGCTCAACTTGGCGGCATCCTTCGCGGACCGTGGATCGCGCGTGCTCCTCATCGACCTTGATCCGCACGCCGGGCTGACCTTCAGCCTCGGCTTCGACGAGCCGGAGAAGGCCTTCAAGAAGACCGCGTACGAGGTTCTCGATCCGGACCAACGCACGCCGATCGCCGATGTCGTCGTCGAGACGAAGATCCCGAACGTCGATCTCGTGCCCTCGCACCAGGACCTGGTGGAGATCGACTACAAGCTCGTGAACCAGGCGGATTGGGCCCGAGCGCTCGCTAAGCGCATCGCCGCAACCGGTCAACGGTACGACCTCGTCATGCTGGACTGTCCCCCGTCCCTCGGGGTGCTCACGCGCATGGCGCTCGTCGCTGCCCACTTGGCCGTCGTGCCCGTCCAGGCGGAGTGGCTCGCCCTCCGGGGCCTCCAGTTGCTCAATCACGTCGTGGGCCCCCTGCGCGAGGACACGGACCGCCACGACCTGCGCGTCCGCTACCTGGTGACGATGGTGCAGAGCACCAAACACCATGAGGAAGTCGAGCAGGAGATCCGGGCCGTGTTCGGGGACGAGGTCTTCCGAACGGTGATCCGGCGGAGCGTCCGCTTCGCCGATTCAACGCTCGCCGGCCAGCCGCTCTTGCTCTACCAGCACGACCACCAGGGAGCCCAAGCGTACCGAGAATTAGCCGAGGAGATCCGCGCCTATGAGCAGCAAGCCCAGGCCGTCAGCGAGGGGTAGAGGGAGCATCCTCCGCCCGACGAAGGGCGAGGACCGCTCCCCCACTTCAGAGGCCCCGCTCGCTGGCGAGAATTCAGGAAATCGCGAAATCGCGAAATCGCGCTTGATGAAGGTCGGCGTCCAGGTCGATCCCGACGTCTACTACGAACTCAAGAAACGCGCGGCCGCAGAGCGCCGGAAGCTCTACCAGCTTCTCGACGACGCGCTCCGCCAGTACCTCCAGGGCCAAGGAGGAAAGGGCCGCACTACCTAGATAGTGCGAAATCTAGAATTCTCGCTATCCATCGCCGGCGGCGGTTTTGACAGCATCCGGCGGGATGGTACAGTGGTAAGTGACTCGAAAACAAGGCGATACGCCAAGAAAGCCCGATGACCAAGGACGGCGATCAGTTCGACCCGAAGGAACGGACCGAGGAGCTTCTGCGACGATTCGCGGATGATCCTGATTCGGCGCGCCGCGAAATCGCCATCCTGCCGTACTACCACTCCATCGAGAACGCGATCACCCGGCCGAATCAGGGGACGTGGGTCACCAGGTACTTCCGCCTGAAATGGCGACCCGCCCTCGGCAAAGAGGTGGCGGACCTGGTCGAGGCCATCCGCTTCTGCGCGGACAAGAAGACCGGCGAGACCATCGCGAGCATGGAGACCATCGCCGAGGTGGCCGGCCTCAGTAAGCGGAGCGTCGAGCGGCTCCTCAGCAGTACACCCCCGAAAGGACGTTCCGACGATTGGCTCGAGCGGTGGCGACTCTTGCATGAGTTCTTCATCGTCGGGAAGAAGGGGCGCTACCGGCAGAAGACGATCGGGGGCCGGAGCCAGGTACACCGGACCACCAATCGACTGATCGTCGCCATGGACGATCCCGTCCACCCGGACGACTACGACAAGTTCTACGCCGAGGCGGCGAGCCGCATCGCCTCGGAAGAGGCTAAGAAGTTGCAATCAAAGGAGATTTCCTATAACCGTCCAGCGGGCGGTTATAGGGAGCACGAGGTCGTGCGCGACGACCCGGACTCGCCCGAGGTTGTGGATAACTCGGCCTATGACCGTCCCGTGGGCGGTCATATAGCACCGACTGACGGGCGGGGCTTATCGTTATTTGATCGTTCTACTAACGTTGATAACGTTGATCAAAAACCAGCCAAGAGAGCCAGAGTCTTCGACCTGAGCCCCGAGGAACGCCAAGCCCGCGACGAGAGAGCCTACGACATCCTCCGGGAGCTCTACAAAGCAGCTGGTTATCGGGAGGACCCACCAGAAGACCACAAGAACATGGGCTACTACCGCCGGATCGCGACGCTCCTGGATCCCAGCCAGGTCTACCAAGCCGTCGCGGCTACCCGAGATGCGGCTCTCGACGGCCGGGCAAACGACGTATTTCGATACTTCCACGGAGCGGCCCTGAATATCGCTCGGGACGCTGGGGTGGACCTCGGGCTCAAGTCCGGGTCCGAAAGCGCAGCACGGGCCAAATGAGCGTGCCTGAGAGGCCATCTGGCGACCAGCTGGACCTCTCCACCCTTGAGAGCACCCTGGCGGCCGCAGCGGCCGTCGCGAAGCGCTACCGCGAGCTGACCGGCAAGCCCCTCGGCATCACCGGCGAAGTGGGGGAGCTTCACGCGGCGCGTCTGCTCGACCTCGAGCTCGCAACAGCTCGCCAAGCCGGCTACGACGCAGTCGGGCCGGATGGTCGGCGAGTGCAGATCAAATCTCGGTGCGTCCTGGCGGAGTCACGACCTGGTCAGCGCCTCGGGTCGATCCGCCTGGATCACGAGTGGGATACCGTTGTGCTGGTCCTCATGGACCAAGACTTCGAGCCGCAAGCGATCTACGAAGCACCGCGCCCCGCCGTGGAGCGGGAGCTTCGGCACCCCGGATCGAGGGCGCGGAACGAACGCGGGGCCCTGAGTGTCTCGAAGTTCAGGTCGATCGCAGTCCTCAAGTGGTCCCGGAATGAAGAAATCTAGAAAACAAGAATTCGCGAAAACTTCCCATGCAATCGGACGGAACAGCCCTCGCAGCCGGCGTCGCCATCGGTTTCCTGCTGGTGATCGCACTTGCCGCGACGGCGTGGTCGGCGTGGCACCAGGTCGAGATCACCCGGTACCTTCGCGACCACCCAGAGGAGCGAACCAAGCTCCGCTGGCCCTGGCACCGGCACCGCCGGCGATCCCTCGACCGTCGAGGGTAGGGGACCAGCTCCGGCTCGACCTGTCGTCCTGCGGAGTGCCACTGGCACCCCGGCGGGACGGAGGCCTCGCCTCTGAATCCAGACCGACCTTACGCATCCAGCCGCCGCTTGCCGGCGTGACATTTAGTCACCCCGGTCTTCGCTCTGGCTGGCCGCTGCAGGTCTCAAAGAGCGCGCGCCCGCCCTTCGACTTCCTCCGAAAAACCCCTTTGCTCAATCGCACCTGGTCGGTACGATCTCAACTGCAAACCGGGTGCAAAGCACCCTCCATAGACACCGTCTATGGTTTGCAGTTTCGGCGCTCATAACTTTGCTTAGCTAAAGGGGTTTGTTCTCCGTCCGTCTCCGGGCCTCGTACGACCACCTCAACAACATCACCCCAAACGTCCCGGATACGGACCCCTAACACGCGAACTGCGACACACCCTCTGAGCGAAAGCGAAGGTTGGCAGGGTGCGGAGCAGCGGCGGGGGAGGGGGTCCTTCACCAGAACGTTCGGTGGCCCCCGATGTGTTGAGGCTTCGTCGCCTCGCTCCTCCCGCCGGCGCGATGCGCGCCGGCTCCGGAGCTCGGCTCCTCGGCGCTCGCGCCCGCCGCTGGCCCTTTCAGGGGCAGCGGTGGCGGTCGCTCGCTGCTGGTCGTACGAGGCCCGGAGACCTCAAACCGAAACGGCCTGGGGGCCCCGCGCTTCGCTGCCCCAGGCCTAGACCTCAGCTGTCGCCCTGCGGGCTCGGCTTCGGTCAATCGGTTTGGGTCTCGGGCGGGCGCGCGCAACAAGAGGAGCGGTGGCCTTCGGCCGCTGATTGGTCCGCGCCCAGGGGGCGCGGGATTGCAGATCCCACCCAGCCGCCCGTCGAGCCTGGCGGCTCGATCGCGAAGCGTGCGGTTGGGGGCGGTTGCAAGAAATCGCGAAATCGCGCAATCTAGATAGTGCGATTGGTAGAAAACCATGCCGAAACTCATCAACTTGGACAAGATGCCTTCACGCTTCCGGCGGCCGGACCGGAAGACGTTGCCCCCGTGGGAGCCGGGACGGAGCAGCCGCCGGATCCTCGAGATCCTGGACACCTACCGCTATCTGACAACCGACCTGGTCGGGCTGGTCTACGCGGCGGAGAACCCAAGCGGACGGGGGAAATGGCACGTCCGCCAGGAGCTCAGCAAGCTCTGGAAGTACGGCTATGTGGAGCGCTTCTACCGGCCGGCGGAGTGGGGGTCCAACCAGTTCGTCTACGCGCTCGGCGTGGACGGCGCGCGGCTCGTCATCGAGCCGGGGGACTGGCCCGACGAGCGTCGGCGGGTCTACAACGTGGCCAGGCAGAAGTCGGACTACGAGCACGCGCTGGCCGTCGCCCTCTTCCACGTCCTGTGGCGGGTCGGGAGCCCGAGCCGAGCCGACCTGTTCGACACGATCAGCGTGTGGCAGGACAAGCAGGGGGACCGCGATCGGGTCGTGAACGAATTCAAGGCCCAGGTGGGGGAGGATGAGGTCTCCGTCCAGCCGGACCTGACGATTCTCTACGGCCATCGCAAGGGCTATACGCGGCCGCTCTTCGTGGAGGTCGAGCGCACCCACAAGAACGTCGCGCGCTTGCGCCGGCGCCTAGCCGCGTACGGCTACCTGCTGAGCGCGAAGGGGGAGGGGGCGGTCGACCAGGTCTTCCAGCGGGAGCACGGCATCACGCCGCAGCGCGGCATGGCGCTGTTTGTCTGCGCCGACACCGGCGCGGCCGAGCGTCTTCGGGCGCTCGCGAAGACGGTCGTGTCGGCGGACACCGAGCTATGGTTCACGTCCATCGAGCGCCTGCTCGAGCGGAAGCCCAGGACGAAGGCGGACGGCACGCCGCACCTAGATCGGCACGGACAGCCGCAGAAACACGACGTGCCGATCAGCCCCGAGGCCTTCTTCGCGCGCGATATTCTCGTCGCGCTCGATGGGAAACGCGGTAAGCTCGTGGTCTGAGATCCGGCGGGTGCGGTGAGTGCTCCCACCGCGACTGTGCTACGATGAAACGTAGCAGCGTCGCGGCATCGCGCCCGCCCCGCTTAGCCAACAGCGGATCTGGCGCGGTCATGTGGCGGACCCTGGTACGGTTCGATGCGTGCACGCAATCGCCGGTGCCAGCGGCGATCTCTCGTGAGCGACGCCGGCACGCTGTGTGATCTACGGCCCTGCAGGTTTCCTGCGGGGCCGAGTCGCATCTGAGCGCGATAGTGCACTTTCGCGAAATCTAGAAAACGCACCGCAAGGGGAGGGGGTCTCTTGTGGTGGCGTCGCAGAATATCTGTTTCCCGAAGCAACCCAAAAGGAAAGACGGTCGGCTCGAGGCCGACCGTCTCATCCAGGCACCATCTTCGACTATCCACCGGGCACCGGTGGAAGCCTCACATTGGAGGCTTTCTCCACGAGCTGGTACACGGCGCGATTGTACTGTCGGTCCGCGTCGCGCCAGGCATTGAACATCGCTTCGAACCGGGAGCGGAGCGGCTGCGGACACTGTCGAAGAACGTCTCCGAGACATTGTCCCATGGGCGCGGCAGCATCACACTCGCGTTGCTTCCACTCCATCACCGTATCCGCCGCCCGATCCAGCTCGAGCTGTCGCCGGCGAGGGTCGCCCTCGTCGAGCGAGGCCGTCGCACCGAGCGATCTCAGAACGTGTTCCGTATCCGACATGGTATTCCCTCCCGCGCAGGTGACTCGGTCTCGCTCAGAGAGAGCGGGGCCGAGGAATGCGCGGGATCCGGGCAACCGGTGCCGGCGAAGAATTCCATGGTGGATTAGTCGTCGATTTGGCAGGATGGTCTAAAGGGCGGCCTGTTTCACAGGAACCGGCATTAGTACCACTTTGGCTGTATCTGTCAAGGGGTGCGCCCGATGGGGTACGGCATTCTCGGAATGGCTTTTCTCTTCGGTGGCCTATGGCTTCATCAGCAAGCTCAGGACTCGTTTCCGAAGAACGAGCGCGGGTGGCCACAGACACCGACGCGGTATAGTCTGCCCTGGACGCTCGCAGTCAGCTCGATCATCAATGGACTACTCTTCCTCTTGTCCGCCATCGGCGGTACCAAGGGCGCACCGAATCGCGCCGATTGGATCATCTTCCTGCTCGTCTACGGCGGCGTAAGCGGATTTCACTACGTAGCTGTTTCCCTCAATCCACGACGTCGAGAAGAGCGAGAGGATGAGGCGCGCCGCGCCGAATCGAACGCAGAGGAAGAGCGCCGCAAACAGAGGCAGTCCGAGAAGGCGCGCCTTCGTGTCCTTGAGCCGCTCTTCAATCTCGCCTACGCCGCGCGTCAGTCTGGCGATTTGACCCCCGAGGGTCAGCGGCATATCGCTCAGCGCGAGCGCGACGTCTACCTTGCTCGCGCTGCTGAGATTCAAAAAGCCTACACCGACACCAACTCCCCGCTCTGGAATGAAGCCAAATGCCGCAAGGCGGCGGAGTTTCTCAAGGTTCACGCCACCCACAACTCGCGCATAGGGCCGTCGGGGGCCGCTAAGTCCCCCGCAGCTTCGGGCGTCTCGGCGTCACAGGGCCCGTTCTCGCGTCTCCTTCAGGCGATAGGCCTTCGGTCCCGGCCGCTCGAGCGCTGGCCAGGATCTTCGATAGAGCGATCTGGCGGGATGACAGTTCAAGCGATCGCCGATCTCTTGTATGCCTACCACTGCCACGAATGGAACATTCTCCAGCACGCCAAGAAGGAATCCACCCCCACAGAAGAGCTGGTGGCCGCCAATACGCCGGGCGACGAATACGCGCGGGAAAGGGTGGCGTTCCGGCAGGGCGTCGATCGAGCACGGCGTGAGATTCTCGCGGCCGAGAAGGCGCGTATCGAAGTGATCGAAAGCGACGAAGCCCTCAGCCGTGAGGAGAAAGACCGGCTGGTTGCGGCCATCCGGGAGGATACGCAGCGCGACCTCGAGACCCTTGAACGGAAGTCACGACGCATATGACGTTCGACCAGGAGCAGGAACGTCGCCGCATCCGGAACATCTTCGCCAGCGACCAGGCGACCGTGGAGCTCGAGCTCGGCAAGCGCCGAGACACCGGTCAACCGTTTCGGGTGCCAGTAAGCGCTTTCGATCGGCACGCACAGTTTGTCGGCACCACGGGTGGCGGAAAGACGTACGGTTTTCGGCACCTCTTTCAAGAGCTGGCGCTTCATACGGACAGCACCCAGGTCTTTTTGGACGTCACCGGCAACGCTTATGACCGCCTGAAACGTTGGGCATACAGCGAGGGCCTGGACGATCGGCTTGTCCTCATCGACCCAACGGAGACTAGGCTCATCTGTGGCGTGAACCCCGTGGCGCCCTGGCCCGATAATCACCGGATCCAGGCCGTGCTCGCCTGGGAGGCCCTGAGCCTCGCCCTCGACACCGGCGGCATTGCCCAAAGCCCGCTTATCGGTGAGTGGATGTGCAACGTCCTCTACGGCCTCATCAACACCGGCCTGACCATGTACGAGGCACCGAACCTCATCGAGTACAACGACGACAGCTTCCGACGCGCTGTGATCCAGCAGCTCGAGGAGGAGCTCGTCCGGAAGGAGTTCCTCCGGCTGCAGGACATTGTCTACCAGAAACACCGAGCGCACGCCGACTGGCAGCAGGAAGTGGGTGGAGCGCACCGACGAATCCAGCGCTACGTCAGCAACCCGCGCCTGCGCCTTATGCTGGGCACCACGCAGTACGCCGTGGATTGGGACCAGGTCCTCGACGAGCGAAAGCTCGTCCTCGTGAACCTGTCGGGCGTCCGGGACCGCACCATCGTCCTCGCGCGTGACGATGCGCGAATGCTCGGGCTGCAGATCATCAACGAGCTGATCGAGGTCTGTTGGCGGCGATCGGAAGCCGCCGGCGACAAGGCCCCACCCTGCTACGCATTCGTTGACGAGTGCCAGCACTTCATCTCGCCGAACCTTGAGCGGATCCTCTCCGAGGGGCGCCAGTTCAATCTTCGGCTGCTCCTGGCGCACCGTGTCGGTAAGGAGCTACAGAACGAGGAGCACGCCCGGTTCATCTCTCTAGTATCGAGCTGCACCCAGGCAAAGGCAGTGTTCGGAGGCCTCGACTGGACGGAGACAGAGGAGCTTGCTCGGAACATTTGGGCGCACCACCTAAACCTGCTCCAGGTGAAGGACGAGATCCGGATGCCGGTTCAGATCAGCGACGTCGTCGAGGTCGAAGACCGCACGACGACCGTTGGCGGATCTTCGGCCCAGGGGCGGGGGGCAAACAGCGGGACGAACGAACAGTTCGCGGCCGACGCCGCCCGCACAGGCTCGGCGACGTCGGCCGGCTTCTCCGACAGCCAGGTCAGCGGCGAGAATTGGGCTGAGGCGATACACCGCCACCTGCAAGTTCTCCCTCGGCCGCCGGAGGAGCGCGTAGTGAGCCGTCAGTTTTGGACGCGCGACGAGCTGCTCCACCTCGCAACCGCGCGCATCGTGAAGCTCCCAACCCAAGCGGCGATCTTCGCAGCCGGCAAGCAGGCCGAGCCGGTCGAGTTCGAGTTCACCTTCCTCGAGGAGCCCTCCGTCTCGAGCGCGGATGCCCTGGACATCGATCTCGAGCGGATGCAGGCCCTCCCCCACTACGGTTCGCCGGAGCTCATTGAGGAAGAAATCCAGGACCGTCAGGCGGAATTCCTGCGACTCCTACAGGCACCCCAGAAGGACGTCACGCCCTACACCCTGGGGCAGTTCAGAGAGCCCGAGAAGAAGCCCAGGCGCCGCTGACCGGACGATTTCCCTCCTCCGGGCCTCCCGGCCGAGATCCGAGCTCCTGAGAGCCCCTGTGAGCGACGATCTCGGGTGCCCCCTACCTGGGACACCCCCTGGTTTTTCACAGATGGTGATATTTTATCGGGCCAGCGCAATCGGGCGCCACCCGCACTCCCCCACCCCGGGGCGTGTTCGCACCACCTGAGTCGGGAGCCTGTCCGATCGCAGGGGTCGCGCAGGGTACCACGGCGTTCCTCGATCCGTGCAAGGTCGCTTCGCTCTCTTGACGGACACACCAGCGGTGGACGTGGGCACGAGCAGGTCGCGCACACGTCGGCCTCGGCGGCTCGTCGCGGACTCCTCATCGACCAGCACCCCGTGACCTTTCCTGCGGCGACCGCGATCGGGTCAGCCGTCACCGACACGGTCCTCAACATGACGGCCGTAAGGAGGTTCACATGAACTCCTACGCAGAACAGCGGCGCGCGCAGCTCCTCGAGCTGCTCGGCCCGCAAGCCACGACCGACGACGTCGTGGCGGCGCTCTCCGACTTCGTCGAGAGCGAGGTCCGCAGCGCCTACCGGCGCGGCTATCGCCACGGTAGCGACCGTGGCGGGTCGAATACTCGCCGGCGATACGGCGAGAAGGGCTCGGCCGTGCAGAACGGTCTCCTCCGGCCCGCTGCCCAGGGCAACTAAGCCTCCGACCGATGGACCTCAACAAGGTTTCGCTCATCGGCCACCTGGCGGACGATCCCGTCCGCCAGGTTCGGCCGACCGGCACGGCCGGTGTACGCTTCCTTCTCGTCGTCACCCACACGTGGGTGGACGCGAAGACGCGCGAGCGTCGGAGGGCACGCGACCGTTTCACGGTCGAGGCCAGCGGCAAGCTTGCCGAGATCATCACGGCCTACGTTCAGCAGGGCAGCAAGCTCTACGTCGAGGGCCGACTCCGGCCGGACCGCGACGCTGGCTCGGTCGTGGTCCGCGCCGCGAACGTCATCATGCTCGGTAAGGGAACACGGGAGAGGGGTTAGCCCCTCTCCCCTCTTTTTTTGCTCACACGCCCCCGTTCCGCCAGGCCGCTCCCCCCTGGCGGCGGATTTGACGCGGTCACTCCTTCTGCTAGGCTTCGAGACGTAGCCTCCCAGACCAATGCTCAAGACGCCCTATTCTCTCCGTCAGGCCTGGACGCCCTCTCAGGCTGTCCTGCCAGATCCCACGCAGCAGCTCCTCCACGAGCTCAAGGATACGAGCCCGTGGCTCTACGAATCCCTTCGTGCTCAGGGCGTCATGCTTGACGAGGACCTGCCAACAATCGACTACTGACCCGTATTGGAATGTATTGCGAACAATGTCGCGCGACGCTATCCGCTAATGCGAAATTCTGCTGGGAGTGTGGTGTCCGCACGCGTACCCACAACAGGGTTGCCGTCCACCAGGAGGAGACCACCCCACCCGCCGATGAGTCCGACGGTCCTGTTTTGGATGCTCGTTGGAGTACCGGCGTCGTCGCAGTTATCGCCCTGTCCTTCGCTTCGCTCAATTTCATCCTGGTCCTCGGAGGCGTCGAAGCATACAACCCCGGAGCGAGCACCATCGGTCACGTCCTTGTCGCGGCAATCGCGGGGATCTTCTCTAGTCTCGTTCCACGCAAGCGGCGCCCAGCGCGCCGTTTTCGCTCCCGCCGAGTGACCATTGGCGTCGTGCTCTTCCTGCTCTACTGGATCGTCGTCCAAGGCATCTTCGCGTCTGTCTAGTCTACATGGCCGGCACGAAACTCCGACGACAAGCGATCTATCGCTGCAATGACTGTGGCCATGATGGCGTCGCGCGCCAGGTCGTCCGCCGCCCTTGGCGATGGTGGTACTGGTTCGTGCTCTTCCTCGCCTGGTATTTCATTCTCCTGGCCTGGGTTCAGACGCGCGCTTCCCGCGTCTGTGAGAAGTGCGGGAGCAACAGAATCGTCCGCATTGGATACAAGGACTTGCCGGCTAACGACCCGCTTCGTTTTGCTCGATGCGAAACGTGCGGCACAGAAGAGCGATATCCGCTCGGGTCCCGGCTTCAGCCGTGCGGGAGGTGCGGATCCAAGAAGAACATCCGCGCTGTATATCATCCCTAGGGCGGTTTGACAGGTTTCGTGTGGTTGCTAGGGTGCAGCCACGCGCGTTTTTGCGCCGCTGGGGCCGCCGCATCCAACCTGGCCGCCCCCCTCTCCACCGCACATTTCCAACCTCAAGGAGGGACGCCATGGGCCGTCCTGATCGGCCGGCGGTGCCGTGTCACCTCCGGCTCAAGCCGCAGGAGATCCCCTACGATCACCCGCACTCCAGGCACATGTTCGACAAGAACTTCGTCTCGACCCGTGCCGCCTTCCAGCTCTTCGGCCCCGAGGTGCTCTTCGCCTGCCTGCTCCGCATCCAGGCGGAGGCCGGGCGCCACGGCGGCCTCGACTACCTGCAGGTCTTCGAGAACCTCGAGAAGATCCGCCACGACGGGAAGAACCTCTGGTTCATCCAGGACGGCGTCGCCGTCACTGCTCTCCTGCCGGAAGACTACTGATCTCCGGCTCATCCTCCCCAACAGGACCCGATCGAGAGGAGATGCCGTGGTCTACCGCGTTTCAGAATCCCCCACTTCCCGTGTACGTCAGGATCGCCCTGCGGTCACCGGTCCGGCCGACGTTGCCAGACTCGTCAGCCAGCTAGTCGGACGTCGGCAGGAAGTCTTCTCTGTCTTGCTGCTCGACACGCGCCACCACCTGGTCCGGCGAATGACCGTGAGCATCGGGACCCTCGGTGCCGCGCTGGTTCACCCGCGGGACGTGTTCCGCGAGGCCATCCGGCGGAACGTTGCCGCGGTCGTACTGGTCCACAACCACCCTTCCGGGGATCCGGAGCCCTCACGCGACGACATCGAGCTCACCCGTCGCCTCTCGAGCGTCGGGAAGCTGGTCGGGATCGAAGTGATCGACCATGTGATCGTCGCGAAGGACGGCTACGTTTCCTTGCGCGAGCGCGGTGGTGCGTTCGCAGATGAGGGCGAGCCTGAGTCTCAGGCTGCCGCGAACTGCCGCTCCAGGTCGTGAGTTGCTCTTCACCCTCCGCTATAACTGTCGCCAACCTTGGCGGCACAACCCGCCCCCGGACACCTGTCCGAGGGCGGATTTCATTCCTGGAGGCCGGCCTCCACGAACAAGATCGGGGCCCGCTGCGGGCTCCTAGTGCTTCTCGTCCTTCGGCGGGTTCGGATCGTTGCCGTAGCTATCGCTGTCGCGGATCCTACCCTTGCGGTCGTGGATCACGACCTCCGTTTTCTCCCGCCGCGCGGAGTCCCGCGCACGGTCGATCGCTTCACGCTGCGTCGGGTGGCGCGAACCCGCGCGGTCCGCCCCTTCCGACTTCACTTGCCAGCCGCCCTTGGGGTGCGGCGTCACATGCTTGTCCCGCTTCGCCATCGTCTTCGTCTCCTTACTGGTGCAAGGAGCCCGACCCGCCGGATCGGGCCCCGTCGTCCGCCCGGCTCTGCTACTTGCAGGTGCCAGCCTTCTCCTTCGCCTGGCACTCGTTGCACAGCTCGCCGCTGCTCGGCTTGCTGTACTGCTCGTCGTAGTTCGACGTGGGCCAGTTCGAGCAGTTCGAGCACCAATGCCAGGTGTCGCTGCCCTTCTTCCTGCGGTACGCCATGATTCTCACCTCCTCTCTGTTGCGTTGAGTTTCAACTGCTACCACGGGGCCAAAAAAAGGGGGCGACATCAGAACAGTCTCCCCTGTCCGTGGTACTCCGCCGCGGATCGGTGGATTTCTCCGTCATCCGTGACGTAGATCAAATCGAGCTTCTCGAGCCGCACGCGGAGCGCTGAGATGCTGACCTGGAATGCGTCTCGCAGCCGATACAACACCGGCCAGCTCGTCAGGTCGAGACCTTCGACGGCCGGGATAAGCAGGTCGCGCGGCATCAGGAGTGCGGAGGCGTATTCGTTCACCTGCCACGCTTCTCGGAAGGAGTCATCCTCGCGGGTCGCTTCGTGCACGACCTCTTGCACCTCCTGGGCCGTCAGCCCCAACCGGTGAAGCCGGCTTACCAGGACCTCCACGTACCCGCTCGTCGTCCGGTGCACACGGAACGGGCCGGCGGCATCGAAGCCCTCGAGCGTGGGGTGGTTCAGGCTTGCCTGGTCGATATGCAGGTCCCAGTGACCGAGCTCATGTCCGAGGGTGAAATTGAGGAGGCCTGGATACCTGTCGAACGAGGCGCGACGCGCTTCGTTGACCACGATGCGACGGTCGGCCGGCTCAAGCCCGGCTAACGGGCTGACGCCGCCCTCCGTGGAAATCTGATCCCAGAGGATCCGCAGGTCGTACACGTCGTCGATCATGCGCTCGACCGGCACAGGCGGGCCCTGGAGGACGCCGAACCGATGCTGGTACTCCTGCAGGCGCTCCCCTGCCTTCGACTCTATCTGCGCCGCGCTCCGGAACCGCGTCATCCCTTCTTCCTCTTCTTCCGCGCGATCTCGAGAATGCGATCCCATTCCGCATCCGTGAGCTCGCCGGCGCTTCGCAGGAAGGCCTTCGCTTTGGGGTTTTCCGTCATCGTCTCCTGGATCGCCTCCGGGATCTTCCGCGCCAGCAGCGTCAGGTCCTCGGCGTCCGCGCCGAGCTCCTTCGCGATCTTCTGGATCACGGCCTCTGATGGCGCGAACCCCGGACGATCGTTCTCGAGCTTGCTCAGGTAGGTGAAGTCGATCTCGATCCGCTCGGCTAGCTGCCGCTGCGTCAGGCCCTTCGCCTTCCGGAGTTCCCGGATCTGCTGTCCAAATGTGTTCTCCATGCGACCCAATCTAGCACAGTAGCAGTTGAAAGTCAACAACAACTCTTACCCTGATCCCCATCGGACGGCCCACTTTACGAAGAACGGGCCATCCTCGGCGTTGACAGCCCCTCCCTGGGGAGGTACAAAGACCTCAGAAGGTCATTGACGTCACTTTTCCAGTGAAATGGGCCATGGCAAGGAAGCACCAGCTCCAGGACAGCGAATACCACCTGAATCCGGCCGCCATCCGGAAGGTGATCTACGGCACCGAGTCGTTTCGCGACCGGTGCATCTTGAAGACGTTCGCCCAGACGGGTATCCGGCGGGCTGAGCTCGGGGCACTCGACGTCCGGGACGTCGACCTCGACCGCCGGCGACTGCAGATCCGCGAAGGGAAAGGATCGAAGGACCGCGTCATCCCGATCACCGACGAGCTCGCCTCGGACCTCGCCCACCTGATCGGGAAGCGCAAGACCGGTCCCCTATTCGTCTCGCTCCGGGGGTCCGCCGTGTCGGTTCGCCAGCTCAACCGCATCGTTGCGGCCGCCGGAGCTCGCGTCGGTGTCCAGAACCCGAATCCGAAATACCGGGGCCGCTTGACCTGCCACCTCTTCCGGCACAGTTTCGCGCGGGCCTGGAAGGCTCGGGGCGGATCGATCGAGAGCCTCGCGAAGATCCTCGGGCACTCGTCCACCGCAACAACCGTCGACCTCTACGGAACCGAGAGCCTAGAAGACGTCCAGGAGAATTACGACCGGCTCATGGCGGAGTACGCATAGATGGGTAGCGAATCCACGATGCCTATATTGGCCACCACCGTCGCGCGGCCAGCGCGCCGACGCATTCCCGTGCGCAAAATTTGCGCCGCTCTGGATCGGGAATACGGTGGTCCCCGCCATGGCAACAAGCACAACCCTCTGGATGAGTTGGTCTACATCATCCTGTCCACGCGCACGCGCGATGCCTCCTATCGTGATACTTACCGACGTCTGAAACATGCATTCCCGACTTGGAATGCAATCACGCCTCGGTCTCTTCGGCGCCTCGAAGGCTTGCTCAGGCCCGGCGGCCTCGGCCATTTGAAGGCCGAGCAAATCGTCGCCATCGTCGGTGCGCTAAAGGAGCGTTTCGGGAGGGCGACTCTCGCCCCCTTAAAGCACCTTTCCGACGACGAGGCCGAGACGTTCCTCACACAACTCCCCGGCGTTTCCGATAAAGTGGCGAAGTGCGTGCTCATGTACTCTCTCGACCGCGAGTGCCTGCCCGTGGACGTGCACGTTCATCGCGTCGCGGGGCGGCTCGGCTTTGCCACAAAGCGACGCCCGGACACCTCGCAGGCGCTCATCGAGGATGCAATACCCAAAGACTTGCGGTACGGCTTCCACGTCAATGCCGTCGCCCACGGGCGAGCCGTCTGCCTTGCTCGACTACCGAAGTGTACGGTATGTTGCCTGGTGCAATGGTGTGTGCACGAAAGGAACCAACGGAGATAAATGAAGCCCACTCACGGAAATAGACCTATTGCGATCGACTTGTTCGCCGGAGCCGGTGGCCTCTCACTCGGCTTCGAGCAAGCGGGGTTCGACATCGCAGCCGCCGTCGAATTCGACCCGATCCACGCGGCGACGCACGAGATGAATTTCCCATCGACGACGGTCATCTGTCGAGACGTCCGCGATCTTTCAGGCCGCGATATCCGTCGCCTCGCCGGCCTCGGGCGCCGCCGAATCGACGCCGTGATCGGCGGTCCTCCGTGTCAGGGATTCTCTCTCATCGGACAGCGCGTCCTCGAGGATAAACGTAACGAGCTCGTCTTCCACTTCGTGCGGCTCGTTCTCGAATTGAAACCACGCACGTTCGTGATGGAGAATGTTCCAGGCATGGTTACGGGGTCTCACACTCAGCTTCTCGAGGAGCTGATCGAGCGTTTCAAGGACGGCGGCTACCGCGTGCGACTCCCGTACCGAACGTTGGCGGCAACTCATTTCGGGGTGCCTCAAGAGCGCCGCCGGCTTTTCATCATGGGTGCTCGGTCCGATACACGCATCCCCGACTATCCCGATCCGGTCACCAGGCCGCGTTCAAACGGCCGTCGGCGAAACGGGAACGGCCGTGCAATTCCTTCGTCCGAGCTGCCGCTGTGTCCGTCGGTCGAGGATGCCATCGGCGACCTCCCGGCGATCGAGCAACACGCTTCCCTGTTCTCGACCGACGAGCTTCGTTGTGAACTTCGTGGCGGCTCCCGGTACTCCAAGATCCTGCGGGGAGAGATTAGGGACCCTGAAGACCTCGCCCACCCGCGCTCGCACGAGCGCGACCTGGTCACAGGGTGTCTGCGAGCGCGGCACACCGACCGCTCACGACAGCGTTTCGCCACCACCGAGGGAGGGGCGACCGAGCCCGTGAGTCGCTTCTTCAAACTGGCCTTGAATGGTGTTTGCAACACGCTCCGGGCCGGCACCGCCTCTGATCGCGGCGCTTTCAGCGCTCCCCGCCCTATCCATCCGATCGAGGCTAGGTGTATTTCGGTCCGCGAGGCCGCCCGCCTCCATTCCTACCCCGATTGGTTCCGCTTCCACCGTACGATTTGGCACGGTTTCCGTCAGATCGGGAACTCCGTCCCCCCGCTTCTCGGCCGTGCGGTGGGCACCGCTATCATCGAGGCACTCGGCATCGTCCCCGAGGTGCCTGATCGGCGAGTCGATCTCGGCCCCACCGAATTTGCCACTTTCAATATGCGTCAGGCTGCCGCGTACTTCGGCGTCAGCCCCGACGTCATTCCACCCCGGCGGCGCGTCGCGGCCGATTGACTGGAGAACAGATGCCACCCGTCGCCGCTTACGACCAGATTATCGAGCACATCTTTTTCGCTCACTACAAGAAGGGAGCCGACCGCTTCGACTTTGCTCGTGACGAGCTCCGAAAAGCCGCAGAACATCTGAAGCTCAAAACCCCGAAGAATCTGGGTGACGTCGTCTACAGCTACCGCTATCGGCGGCCCCTGCCGCCGCGCGTCCGTGAAACGTGCGATGCAAAGGAAGAATGGGTGATCCGTGGAGTCGGTCACGCCAAGTACCGATTCCTGCGTGTTCCCATCACCGCGATCGAACCGCGTGATGGTCTCTACCAGATCAAGGTTCCCGACGCCACACCCGAGATCGTCGGTCGCTACGCACTCGGCGACGAGCAGGCTCTGCTCGCCAAGGTGCGCTACAACCGGCTTATCGACATCTTCACCGGCGTGGCGGCCTATTCCCTACAGAACCACCTCCGCACACAAGTCCCAGAAATGGGCCAGATCGAGATCGACGAATTGTACGTCGGCATCTCGAAGTCCGGCGCTCAGTTCATCCTTCCCGTCCAGGCCAAGGGTGGCCGCGACCACATCGGCCGCATCCAACTCGAGCAAGACATCGTG
>JAFGIS010000554.1 GCA_016929495.1 Polyangiaceae bacterium
CAGTGACCCCCACCGACGCTGACCTGCAAGCGGCGTGCAAGACGGCCTACGACCAGTGCATGCAGGCGACGCCGCAGGCAACGCAGAAGCAGTGCCAACAGGACGCCACCTGCACGGCCACGGTCGGAGAGGCTGAAGCCTGCTACGCGGCGGGACTGAAGCAGGGCGTGGAGCTCATGAAGAGCATGCCGAGCTGCGACAAGATCACCATGCAGTCACTCCAGCCCGAGGACGCAGGCACCTCGACCACTGCGCAGGAGCCCGCCGAGTGCACGGCCGTCTCCAGCAAGTGCCCGAACTGGACCACGGTCGCTGCGATCTACTAGCGCGAGTCATCTACCCCGTTCGCCCTCGAACAGCTCGAGCTGGAGCCGCGGCGACAAGCGATAGCCTCGTTCGATGCAGTGAGCCACAAGCTCTCGGGAGCGCGCCCGAAGCTCGGCACGCGTTCGGGCGCACGGCATGAGCCACACGCGCTCTCTGGGCCAGTCGAATGAGCTCACGAGTTCGTCCGCTTCGTCGAGGTCGGCCGCGCTGACCACGACAAGCTTGAGGTACGCGGTCGCGAGACCCCGGAACCAGGCCAGGACCTCGCGCCTGAGCCGGCGCGGTTCGCTCTCACCCGAGTTCGAGAGCTTTGGAGAAAGGTTCCACTGGTGCACGTACGGGGAGAGCTCGGCTCCCGGCAGGATCGTCGCATTGCTCTCTACTTCGACGGTCCATGTCGGGCCCAGTCGCTCGAGGAGCGCGGCCAGGCCACGCGCCTGCAGCAGCGGCTCGCCCCCTGTCACCACGATGCGTCTCGAGGTCATCTGCCGCAGTCGACCGGCAAGCTGTTCGACCCCCACCCTTCGTGCCTGGTCGCGGTAGCGATAGAGCCGGAAGTCCCAGCTGTGGCGCGTGTCGCACCACCGGCAGCGGAGGTTGCAGGCCGCAAGACGAAGGAAGGCGCTCGGAGCCCCCGCCGAGGGGCCCTCGCCCTGGATGCTCTCAAAGGCCTCGGAGACCGTCAGAGTCCGTACACGCGCGGGATCCGGAGCCATGGTGCGGGCCTGCAAGGTGCCATGGCGCCGCACGAAGCGCTACGGCCCTTCGCTTGTTCGGTGCCCTGTCTTGGAGCCACGGCACTACGTCGCGGGAATCGTGGTAGAAGGGGGGCACATGAACGCCCCCGCTCGCGTCGACCGCGGCCCCAAGGCCCTCCGTCCTGTTCAGGTGGTACCTGGTTTTCACAGCATGGCCGAGGGCTCGGTGCTCTATCGTTCGGGCCGCAACGTCGTGCTCGTGACAGCGTCCGTCGACGAATCCGTGCCGGAGTTCATGAGAGGCCAGGGGATCGGGTGGGTCACGGCCGAATACCAGATGCACCCGCGCTCGAATCCCACGCGCCGCGAGAAGCGGGACGGTCGCGAGCGCCCCTTGAACGGTCGTTCGAAGGAAATCGAACGCCTGGTGGGGCGGGCCCTGCGCTCGGCAGTGCGTCGCGATCGACTGGGCGAGCGCTCGGTGGTCGTGGACTGCGATGTACTGGAAGCTGATGGTGGAACGCGTACGGCGTGCATCACCGGTGGCTGGGTAGCCCTGGCCTTGGCCCTGGACCGCCTGAAGCGGACCCGGAAGCTGCCGGGCCCGCTGCTGCGCGACCAGGTCGCGGCGGTGAGCGCCGGATACGTTGCTGAAGAACTTCTGCTCGATCTCTGCTACGCAGAAGACAGCGTCGCACGCTTCGACCTCAACGTCGTAGCGACCGGCCGTGGGGAAATCGTCGAGCTGCAGGGCACGGCAGAGGGAGCCGCCATGCCAAGGTCCAGCATGGACGCGATGGTCACGCTGGCGCTCGAGGGGATCTCGGAGCTGTGCACGGCTCAGCGAGACGCGCTGTCGACCGCCGGTGTGGCGCTGGACGGGTTGTTGGCCGGGTGAGCCGCGACCCAGCGCGGGTTGGCGTCGTCGCCCGGAAGGACAGGGCCGAGGCACCACGTCGATGGTTTTGCCAGCAAGGGCGAAGCGAAGTCCGGCTCGCGTTCACCGTCAGCGCAGTTTTACGGGACACCCGCAGCGCCTGGCGGCAAACGGCCCGAGCTCGGCTGTCCTGGCTGCTCCCCAGGGGGTATTCTTGGAGTCGGCTGCGGTGGGCTTCTCCACCGGGTCGGTTGGGAACCAGGCCCAGAGAGTGGGGCCAGGGGCCCATGTTCTGTTGGCCGTTTGCACGCTCATGCGCGGTTTGGGGCAGCGACTCGGTCTCGTTTTCCAGGGTGACGTCCTCGCGGCGTTCGCCCTGGCGGCCGTGGCGTGTACGACCGTTGATCACGGTCCCTGCGGAGCAGGCCAGACGGACTGTAACGGGACGTGTGTATGGTTGACCCATGACGGTGCCAACTGCGGCGCGTGCAGCGCGGCCTGCAGCACGGGACACACTTGCCGCGCCGGCCAATGCGTCTGCCCGGAGGACCAGCAGGAGTGCGACGGCCGGTGTGTCGATGTTCTCAACAACGCGGAGCACTGCGGCGAGTGCTCGGCTGCGTGTTCGATCGGACAGTCGTGCGATGACGGCAAGTGCGTCTGCGATTTCGGACTCAGCGCCTGCGGTGATCGCTGCGTTGACACGCAATCGGATCCCGAGCACTGCGGCCGATGCGGGGCCGCGTGCGCCAGAAACAAGTTCTGCTCCGAGGGCAAGTGCGCGGAGTACTGCGCGCCCGGGCTCACTGCGTGCGGGCGAGCTTGCGTCGAGCTCGACCGCAGTGCGGATCACTGCGGCCAGTGCGACAATGCGTGTCCGGCCGGCCATTCCTGTGAGAACGGCACGTGCGCCTGCGGCGCGGGACTGTATGCATGCGGCGCGGATTGCGTCGACTTGAGCTCCAACAGTAGCCATTGCGGCACGTGCAATCGAACGTGCAGCGGCGGCGAAGAGTGCCGCGCCGGCAGCTGCGTCTGTCCGCAGGGCCAGATCTCGTGCGAAGGGCAATGCATCGTCGGCGACGTTTGCTCGAGCGCCTTGTGCGAACCAGCGTGCGAGGGGGGTCAAGTCTGCGTCGATCGGGCCTGCCAGTGTCCGTCCGGGCAACAGCTCTGTGCCGGGCAGTGCGTTCTCGAAGGAACGTGCGCGTCTGCGTGTGCGAAATCCTCGGGCATGCTCTCGGACTTCGAGAACGTGTCGCTCGCCCTGTCGAGCTCGACAGAGGACCATTGGACCGGGGTCTGGTACCGGCTCGGGGACGCAACCGAGTCGAGTCAGACGCTCGCCGTCGAGCCATTCGGTTCCTATCCGTGTCACCAGTTTGCGCTACACACGACGGGAGAGGGTCTGCGTCAGCCGGTCGGAATCGGCTTCAATCTCAAGGGCACGCCCGATGCGCCCGAGCCGTACGATGCCGGTCGCTGGGCAGGGATCCGCTTCCGAGCGCGGCTCGGGGACGCGGCGACCAAGCCCACACGGCTGAACATCGTCACGCCCTGGACGCGCGATGACCCGTGCGGCGATGAAACAGACTCCGTGAGCGATTGCGGTAACCACCTGGGACGGTTCCTGCGCGGCGACAACGCCGTGACGACCGAGTGGCGCGAGCTCGTCTTCTGCTTCGATCGGGATCTGTATCCGCTGGAGGTACCGAGCGCGCTGACGAACGACCAGCGCCGTCAGGCCGCGAGCAACGTCCTCGAGATCCAATTCCAGTTCAACCGCGACAAGCAGGTTCCCCAGGTGCCGTCCGCGGGCACGACGTACCCGCAGGATCCGGCGGGCGCACGCTTCGACTTCTGGGTGGACGACATCGAGTTCGTACAGGACCCAGGGTTATGTCCCGCAGCTGACTTCGAATCCACCCCCGGCACCGCCCAACCGTATCCGATGAACGCCAGACTCGGAAGGTGCCAACCGGTTTCCGATGCGACGAAGTTCGAGGCCGCAATTGCCCAATCCTATGTTCGTTGGCGAGATCGCTTCGTCGTCTGGGACCCGCACGGCTGCAGCCTCGCGCAGGCGGAGCAGGGACTCAGCAACTCTCAAGCGGTCGCGTACGCCATGCTCGCTACGGCGGCGATGGGTGACCAGGCGTTCTTCAATTGTCTCTGGGCGTATGCCAAGAATCAAGGCGCCGCCGACTGGCTCATGATCTCGGAGCCCCACGGCGTGGGGTCGACCACGGAAGCCGACGAGGACATGGCCGAGGCGCTGCTCGTGGCCGAAGAGCAGTGGCACGACGGCCACGGGGCCTCTGCCACTGCCCTGATCGCCAGCATGCTGGCAAGCGATGTTCTGAACGATGCCCTGCTGCCGGGGAGCGAATGGGAGCAGTCGGGTGCCTTCGCACCCGCGGCCTTCGCTCCCTCCTTGTACCGGGTTTTCGAGCGAGTGTCCGGTGACGAAGCGTGGGCGCGCGTGCTCGCGAACGGCTACGAGACCGTCCGCGCCAACGCGCAATCGTTCGGACGCACCCAGCTGGTCACGGATCTGTGTGACTCCAGCGGTTCGCCGACTCAGCACAGCGACTACGGTCTCGACCGGACCTTTGGCTTCACCGAGCCTGCCTACGGGTTCGACGCGGCACGCGTTCCCATGCGGCTCTCCTGGGACGCTTGCCTCGAAGGCTCGTCCGATGCGGAGGAGCTGCTGGCTGGCATCCTGAGCTTCTTCGAGGCGGTCTCCGAGGGCGGCGCGTCGATCGAGCGTCTCCGAGCTGGCTGGTATGCGTCTGGCGAGCCAGCGCCGATGGCACTCGCAAACCAGATGTCTTTCATCGGACCGATCGGTGCTGGAGCCATGGCCTTCGACGAACGGCGCGCACTCTCCGATCGTGTCTTCCGGGTCGTCCTCGACTTGATCGAGTGTCCAGAGTTCAATCGGGACTACTACCAAGCGACCATCGGCCTGATCACGCTCCTTCAGATGTCCGGCAACCTTCCCCATTCGACCTGAGGCCCCGGCGGAGGTGACGCCTGGGCACGGCTCTTCGGCCTCGGCCCCGGGGACTGGTTTCGGCGGTGCCACCCCGGCTCAGTGGACGCTCACGAGCGGAACGGAGCGAAACGCCAGCGCGATTGTCCAGGGCCTCGCGCTCGTGCTATCAGGTCCGCCGAGGTTTGCCTTCCGAGCTCCCCTGTGAACGGCGGTGCGGATCTACCATGGGTCGGCTGATTGAGCTTGCAAAGCGTGTTCCGATCGACCTCGGCCAGGGCGCGGTCGCGGAGTGGACCAAGGGCAAACAGATCGCCCTGGGACTGGTGCCTTCCGGCCACGGACGCCGCGCTCTCGACGTCGGCGCTCGCGACGGGCATCAGACCCGATGGCTCGAGGCGCGCGGCTACGCGGTGACGGCCATCGATCTGACGTCTTCCTTCGAGGGGTGTCTCGCAGTGGACGTCAACGACGGCCTCCCCTTCGAAGACGGTAGCTTCGACCTGCTCTGGTGCTCCGAGGTCCTTGAGCATCTCGAGGAGCCGGCTCGGGCGCTGGACGAGTTCCGCCGTGTCGTCCGGCCGGGTGGCGATATCATTCTGACGACGCCCAACAGCTACGCCTGGCTGTTTCGGATCCTGGCGCTCTTCGGACTGACGCCGCCGCGGATCCAGCGCCCCGATCATCTTCATTTCTTCGACCTCGGGGCGATACGCAGGCTCGCGCCGGATGCGACCCTCTACGGCTATTTCCCTTATGCCGTGGTCAAAATGAAGATCTCGCGCGCCGTCGGCGCCCTGTCCCCGACGTTCGTGATACACGTCAGAAAAGGGCCCTGAACCACCATGGACCGTCCGCCGATGTGTTCACCCGTTCAGGCCCGTCGACAAGGCCCTGCAGCTGGTGCAGGCGCCACGGGAGGAGTATCATGCGCCCCGCTATGACGATTCGCCGCCTATTGACAGCGCTCGCAGTATGTGTGCTGACGCTTGGTTTGGCTGGATGCACGACATGCAGCCGCAACGACAGCGAGACCGGACAGGCTCCACAACGCCAACGTTCCAAGCCGAAACGTGGCCGTGGCAAGAAGCCGCGCCGGCCGAGGGTGGACCGACCCGAGACCCGCAAAGTCAAGGTGGGCGAACGGACCCGCCGCTACATGTTCGCGCGTTCGCGCGTGACCAATCCCAAGACACCAGCGCCCGTTCTACTCATGTTGCACGACAACGGTGAGGGCGCCGCAGAATTTACGGGCCGCAGGGATCTGATGGGTGGCGCGAGCAAGCTCGGCTATCTGGCGGCCATCCCAATAGCCGCGAAGGAAGGCTGGGGTCCAGGGCTGTGCAGCAGCGCGGCCGAGCCTCCGAAGCAGCCCACTGCCCCGACAGCGGCCAAGGCCAAGGCGCCCGTCGTCAAAGGCGCGGCGGCAGACAAGGCGGACGCGGCTCCCGAACAAGATGCTCCGGCGCCCGGTTCCGACGTGGACTACATCAAAGCCATTCTCGCCGACCTTGGCGGAATCGGTGCAGACCCGCAGCGCATCTACCTGGTGGCAGCGGGTGGTGCTGCTGCCTTCGCTGAGCGTCTGGTCGCCGAGCTCCCTGGGCAGTTCGCCGGAGTCGCACTGTTTGCGCCCGAGGACTGCAAGCAGAAGGGCCTCGTGGCTCCCTCGAGCCCTATCCCCACTGTCGTGGTGACGGGCGAATCGGCCGCTCCGACCGACGGAGGAGCCGCCGGTCCTGCAGCTGCTGGGAAGGCAGCCAGCGTCCCTGCGCTGGACTTCTGGCTCAAGGCCGATACGTGTGACGCCAAACCTCAGCCCGGCAGCAGCAACGCGGACGTGGACGAGCAGCACTACAACTGCAAGGCTGGCGCTGTCATTCGCGTGCACCTGACGACCAGCGCAAAGCCCGTCCCTCGCAAGCTGGGCAAGAAGTACACGATGCGCTACCTGGCCGAGTTCTTCCAGGCGAATGCGCACTGACCGGCGGCTTGCCAACGAAATCGCCGAGGCAGCCGAGACGCCGAGTTCTGTCGCCTCGGCCGAGCGGCACTATCGGCGTCGCCTGACCGCACGTGACACCGCCCAGGCAAGAACGTCGGCGGCGAGGGAGATGCCGCGGGAGAGGATCGCCGCGGCCAGCGCAGGCCCTGAGCCAAGTTGCGTGACCAGACCCATAGACACCACGGCCTCGCGTACTCCGATGCCAGCTGGCGTTGGAACGGCCATGAACCCGACGACCGGCGCCAACGCGTAGAGCCCGGAGCTCGCTATCGCAGTCGGCAGGTCAGCGCCGACCGCGTAGCTCACCAAGGCTCCATGCACCGCCCACAGCGCCCAGTACCCGACGTGCACCAAGGGCAGAATGGGCGGGCAGAGCGGCCCCCGGCCCTGCAGTTTCAGCAGGCGCAGGGCGAGCGCCGGATAGTGACGCCGGTCGACCAACACGAGCACGGCCGTGGCCGTGGCGAGCACACCGATGGCCGCGAACCCCCATTGTTCGAACGATGCCAAACTCTGGACGACTCGTCCGCCGATGGAGACGAGCAACGCGCCAGCCACGGCTGCGCCGACCGGTTCCGAGCTCAGGATCTCGATGAACACCGACGATCCTACCGTGATCGCGGGTACGCCCAGAGCGTCGGCCCCGGCCATCCGCAGCACGGGAACGCCGACCTTCCCCGGCATGTAGCGGGCGAGTTGCGACTCGAGATTCAGAGCGACCGCTGGTCCGGTCGGCACCTGGCGTCCGACGAGGTGCGCGACCAGCTGCTTCCAGCCCCACGCCAGAAGCACCGCAGCCGCGATCAGCGGCGCCAGAGAAAGCACCGCGGGCAACAGCGCCACGTGAACCTTGCCGCTCTCCCAGCGCAGCGCGAGCTTGCGTGCCGCAAAGGCCACGAACACGAACACGACCAAGGTCAGCACCACACGCACGGCGCGCATCGTGGCCGCGAGCCGGGGTGAGAGCTTCGGTGCTCCAGCCTTCCCAGGCTCCGAAGGCTCTGGTTCGGACGAGCGACCGTCGCCAACGCTCAAGGCTGCCACTCCGCGATGAGCTTCGCATTCTTCGCGGTGCTGTAGCCACGCTTGAAGAGCGCGATTCTCCCCCGCGTCTCCAGCAAGCCGTACTCACCGCTCGTAACGGCACGCCGGAAGTGCTTGCGGGTGTCGGCCAAGTCGAGCTTGTCCCGCTCCGCGACGAGGTAGTCGGCGTGATAGCTGCCCCGGCGAAGCGCGTAGAACTTGAGCCGCGACGAGAAGTGCGGGCCCACGTTTTCCGTCGCGACGACGGACGCGTCCGGGGGAACCAGTTTGCGCAGAGCGAGCACGTCCTCGTGCCGTCGGCGCTCCGCGTCGCTGTAGGTGAACTCGATGTTGAAGTAGCCGCCCTTGAGCGATCCCTCGCGGCGGGGGAAAGCACCGTAGTTGAACGTGAGCACGAAGCTCGCCAGAAGCATCGTCCCGAGTGCCGCGCGGGCATGGGTCTTGCCGAGGCCCGGAGCCTTGGCGATCGCGCCGAGAGCAAGCGCCGCTGCCAGGAACAGGTACGGCGTCCAGTGCATCACGTACTGGAACGAGTACAGCGTGACCGGTTTGTACTCCGTTGCGAGCAGCGTCAGGATTGCGCCCGGGACGAAAGCGGCCCACAGATACCAACGCCGCACGGGCAGGAAGGCGATCGGGACGAACAGGTGCAGCAGGTAGATGAGCTGCCGCTGGCCCATGATCTTGCCGAACACGAACAGTGGATTGGTGACCAGCGTCTTGAGCACGCTGACGAAACCCTTCTCACCCGGCGCCCAGAGCTCCTTGTACATGCTCGGGAACCACCAGTCCGCCACGGCGTCCATCACCACGAACCGGAGCACTACGAACCACACCGACGAGACGGCCGCCATGACGAGCCCCGCGACCGGGCGATGACCGGCGAGCAACATGAAACCGCCCATCACCGCCAGCCCTATCGGCAGGTCCTCGCGCATCAGAAGCGCGGACAAGAAACAGACGGAGAACAGCACCCATCGTCGCGCTTCGGCCGCCCATGCCGTGGCCAGAACGAAGAACGCCGCCATGGGCACGTGGTTGACTTCGTAGAAGTTGGCGCTGTGCATCGGGTAGTAGCACACGTACGCGAGGCACAGGAGCGCAGCGGCCCAGTCGGACACGAAACGGCGCGCGAATCCAAACAGCGGCAGCGCACCGAGCCCGAGCAGCGCCGATTCGGTGACGAGCAGCGTCTCCGCATGCGGATACAGCGCGTACAGCGGGAGGAACAGGTAGCCGCCCACCTTGGCGTGCGCGCCGAGGTACCGACCCGGATCATCGGGAAACGCCACAGTGCTGTGCATGAAGACACCCTTCAGTCCTCCGAACAGAAGGTTGTCGTTGATCCCGACGTCGAAGTTGTGCGTGCGCAGCTTGTAGTGCCAGCGAACGGTGTAGAAAGAAAAAAACAACACGTAGAACAGCGAGGCGGCCAGCACGACCGCAAACGGCCCGCGACGATTCACGACCGGCGGTATCCGCCGCTTCACTCGCTCGACCAGACGAGTCACCGGCTCCGGCACCGACTCGAACGAGCGACGCAGCACCACCAGGCTCACCAGAATCACCGGAATGAGCACGGTAAGCAGCTCTTCGTGCCGTTCGTGCCACGCTGAGACCCGTAGCAGCTGCGGCAAGAGCGGCAAGAGCAGCACAGGCGACAGAAACCAATTGTACCTCTCCACGACCTCCCAGGCCCAGCCCTTTCGCCGAGCAACGAGCAACACCGCTGCCCCCCCCAGCGCTCCGAGCGCAAGACCCCCTACCAGCGAGATGATGAACGCCATGCGCTGAGGCATCGACAGCTCGTTGTTGACGAGCTCACCCGTCACCCAGTCGGACTGGTATGACAGCTGCCCCAGCGCAACCATCGCCATCACGATGAGCCCCGAAAGCGTGATGCTACGCGCGCCCACCCCCCACCGTGTCGCACGCGCCTCCTTCGCGTCAGCCAGCGACGGGGCGGGTGCCGTCGTCGTAGCCTCTGCAGCGTCGTCCGGTCCATCGCGCGCTGGCTCCGGAGCGGACGGCGACACGGCTTCGGTCGTCGGCTCCTGGCCGGATCCATCGCCCGCGGGCGCTACGGGAATCGATGGAGCAACCGGGGAGGGAGCATCGACCACGACCGCGCTGCCGTCCTCGCGTGTCCCCTGCACGGTCCCGGTCGACGGCGGCGCAGCTGCGTTGCCGCCGCGAGTTTCGTCAGAGCTCCCGGATCCGTTCGTGAGCGGCCCACCTGGTTCGGTCATGCCGGCGACGATCTAGCACGCGGCCTGGGGTGGGTGGGCGCCCGGCTCAGTGGCGGGTCGTGTTCTGGCGGCCCCGTTCGACGGCCGCCAGGCTGGACGCGGCCCCAGCCCCCACCCAGGTCAGGGGATCTCCTGGGGCATGGGCAGATCGATGCCGGCACGTACGGCCGCCTCTATCGCTCCGTTCAGCGATTCGGTCGCCTTCAAACACGAGCGGCTCCGACCAAGCTTGGCGCCGCGGCACTCGTCCCGGTGCGCTCGTTCCGCGACTGCGATTTGCTCGTCTCGGAGCAGCGCCCGCTGGTAGTCGTTGCCCAGGTCACGCCACGACAAGACAAAGTGCCGAACCTGCTTCTTCGGCACCCACGCAATGAGCTCACCTTCTGCCAGGGTGGCGCAGGTGCCGTCCCAGCGGAGCACTTCGTAGCCCTCCATGCCGCTAACCTGCATGTCGCCCAAGGACATCCCGGTCCGGTAGTGGAGCACGAGGACCTCCTCGCCGAACAGCAACTTCGACTCGCCTTGGCGACCCGTGACCGCATTGATGGCGTGTGCCTCTTCGACACGGACGTAGCGCCGGGACCAGGGCTGGTCCTTTCGCATCAGGTAGACGGCGAGGTCGGGATACTTGCCCTGGCAGAGTCGCCTGACGAAGGAGCGAGGCGGCACGCAGAACTCGCCTTGCCGCACGCACTCGGCGGGAAGACGACGAGCGGCGCCGGTGCCGCCTGACTCTGGCGTGGTCTGGACCGCAACGGCGCGCCCGCGGAGCTTGCGTTGCCCAGAACCAAGAGCGTCAGGAGCCGGCTTCGAGTCCGGAGTGGGAGATTGCGCAGGCTGCGTCCCCCCACCACACCCAACCGCAGCCCCGACCGCAAGGATCGCGGAGAGGCCTGTAGGGAGCAAGCGACACATCGGCGCAAGAGGGCCACCACTTGTGCCCGGCGTAAAGCCCAAACGACACGCTCGGTCGCCGCGCTTCCGCACGGCTCGGCCTCCGAGCCGATACCCGCCAGCCCTGGTGCGCGCGGCTGCTTGACCTGTTCGACGCTCGTGGTAGTTGGCGGGCCCAGCGTCGCGATGGGGACCGCCCGCCGCACGCACTCCGGGCCATTAGCTCAATTGGTAGAGCAGCGGACTCTTAATCCGGAGGCTGAAGGTTCGAGTCCTTCATGGCCCACAGCGAGAACGTTAGGGAATCGGCGATTTCTTGCTGCCAATCTTGGCGCCACGGCACCAAAAATGGCACCAAGTCTTGGTGCCAAACGGGGGCTCGCGTTCGAGTCGTGCTTGTTCCTTTGCGCGCTTCTCGGCCTCGATGCGTTTGCGTTCCACACCGTAGGCCTCGGCTCCTCGAAGAAGCTCGCCCGCGGTTCTTCCGGTGGCCGTGCGCGCGCCACCTACGGCTGACCGCTCCTTGAGGAACCGTTGCAGCAGCTCGGAAATCTGGACGTGGTCGCCATCCACGACGAGGTTCGTGATGATCTCGTCCTTCTCCTTGGCGGCGAGCGTGCCGACCCAGGCCCGCGCTTGGCTTACGGTCGATCCCCGCGTCGTCCATGCGGGGACTGCCTCGGCGGCAACATGCAGGAGGTCGGCATCGATCCGCAGGAACTCGGCCAGGCTCCCGAGTGACGCACTGAGCTGCCCGAGTCCCGGCGGCAGCGGTGGCTCGGTATCGTTGTCGTTGAGCTCACCGGCCTGCGCTCGCAGAAGCCACCCGATGTAGAGAGCCCGCAGGTCACCGCGCGCGAGCTCGGCTCGCACCGAAATCAACGACGAGAGTCGCTCGACCGCCACGGGTACACCGTGAGCGTCGCAGGTCTCGGTGAAGGCCGCGATGTCCTGTTGCCAGGTCTTCTTGTCGAAGTCCGCGGCAAGAAACCAGCAGGTCTCATCGGACAGGAGCGGGTAGACGCCCATGACCTGGTCGCCCCGCAGATGCTTGGCAACCTGTTCATCGGAAACCGGAATGAAGGCCTGGTTCGAGCACTCCCCGCAAGTCGCACGTCGGTCGCTTCCCGAGCCCATCTTCTTCGCGCACACTCCCCATTCCCACTCGTTGGCGCAAGCCGGACAGTAGCCCGACTTGCCCTTCTTCTCGTTCTCCCAACGACGGGGGAACACGTCATCCCGACCACGAAAGAGCGAGCGGAACAGGGCGACCTTGGCTACGTTGGTAGCTGGCGTGACGGCAGGTGCTTTGACAACGTCGGGCGCGAGACGTGTCTGAACGGCAGGGACGGAGACAAGCTGTTCGCGAAGACCAATGAGACGCGCCGTCGCTGCCTCGACCTGGGCCTGAAGGTCCGCGAGGCGAGACTCCTCACGGGAGATCTCGCCGAGTAGCTCGTCGCGACTGGACATGATCACCGCGTTCCGGGTGAGGCGTGTCTCCTGGGGTTCCATTCCGCCGCCTCGTCCTCGTCCCGGACGTGCGGGCAGTTCGCGTATAGGTTGGCACGCGATCGAGGGTCAAGATCGCGACTGAGGGCGACCGCACAACGCACAAGCTTTGCCGAGTTGGCCGAGAGCACCGGCGTTTTCCCTTGTCTTCTCCTCGGCTAGCAGTGAGGCGTGACGACACCGAGGAGTTGTGCCCCGCACGTAACGTCGCCGGCAGCCTCCATCGAGGCACGGCCGAAGGGCCGGCGTCTGGCTTCGAGCCGAAGTCCTGGGGCGGGGCGGGGAGCAGAGGCGGGCGGGCACGAACTCATGTGAGCCAGGCGGGCGTACTGGACGATTTCGACGCAGTGTTGCTCGCAGAGGCCAGGCAAGTGCGGCACGCGCCAGCTCTTGCCGACGTGGGCCCTCTGGTGCACGTTTGTCTCGGACCACAACGACAATGAACACGGTTCGCAAGATCCTGGAGAGCGACGACACCGGTACGGTGCACCTCGATGTGTTGGGAGCCACCCCTCGGCGTAAGGTGGAAATCGTCGTGACCTGGCAGGAGCTCGAAGCGACGCCTCAGAGCTGGCCTGAGGACTGGATCGACTC
>JAFGIS010000555.1 GCA_016929495.1 Polyangiaceae bacterium
ACGCCGTTCTTGTTCGTGTCCTCCGTACCGTCGGGGACACCGCCGTCGTCCGTATCGGCGTCGAGGGGATCGGTCGTTGTGTCCCCGCTGTCGCCGTCCGGGATGCAAGACTCCTCGTCGGCATCGGTGTCGTCGTTGGAGCAGCCGAAACCGAGCTCGGTGCCGTCGAACAGGCCGTCGTCATCGCTGTCCGGGTCGAGCGCGTTGATGAATCCGTCGTCGTCCGTGTCCTGCTGCGGCTGTCGCTCTTGGCCGTCGAGGACGCCGTCGTCGTCGCTGTCGGCGTCGTTGGGATCGGTGCCGATGTCGGCCTCTTCGGCGTCCGTGAGACCGTCGCCGTCGGTGTCGAGCGTCAGGTCATCGTTGCCATCGTTCGGATCCGTTTCTCCCGTGTCGACCACGCCGTTCTTGTTGATGTCCTCCGCGCCGTCGGGAACACCGCCGTCGTCGGTGTCTTTGTCGACCGGATCGGTCTTGGTGTCCCCCTCGTCGCCGTCCGGAACGCACGACTCCGCGTCAGCGTCCGTGTCCTCGTTGTCGCAATCGAGTCCGAGCTCGGTGCCGTCGAACAGGCCATCGTTGTCGCTGTCCGGGTCGAGCGCGTTGATTTTGCCGTCGCCGTCCGTGTCGTCGCCCGGATGAACCTCGTCCCCGTCGGGAACGCCGTCGTCGTCGCTGTCGGCGTCGTTGGGGTCGGTGCCCAGCTCGTCCTCCTCGTTGTTGCTGAGGCCGTCGTCGTCGCTGTCCACGGCCCCCACCTCGCCTTCGGTCGGCTGCGAGCCCTCTTCGGTGGAGTCGCTGTCAGTCGGGAAATCCGCTGCGCCGGCGCCTTGCTCGCCCGAGGCCGTGATGACCGCCTGGTTCGAGATGGTGCCCGAAGCGCTCGAATCGACGGTGACCTGGAACGTGATCGTCGTGCTTTCGCCGATTTCTATGATGCCGCCGTCGGACCCATCCGCGCCGGTGCCCAGCCGAACCGTGATCGTGCGCGAGCCCGCGTCGTAGTCGGCCTGGTCGTCGCCTGCCGCGTCACTGAGGGGGTCGTCGTCGGCATTGGGCCCGTCAGTGATCCGGATGCTGCCCGGAACGAACGTGACGCCTGCCGGCAGCTGGTCGGTCAGCACCGTTCCCATGGCGCGGTCGTTGCCCGTGTTGACGGCGACGACGGTGTATTCGAGCACATCGTCGGGGAGGATCGGGCTGCCGCTCAGGTCCTCGAGCGTCTTGCCGGAGGTCGTGAAGTTGGGCTTGAACGTCGCGATGGACGTGACGAACGCGCCGAGCAGATAGGTGTCGAGCTCGCTATTGGCGACCATGGTGGCCGACGTGTCTCCTGACTCGACCAGATCCTTGACGTCGACCACGGCCATGTCCACGCCGGCCATGCTGTTGGCTTCGCCGCTCAGCTGGGGCAGGTCTCCTACGATGGACACCGGCGCACCGAGGGACGTGCGCGAACCGTTGAAGAAGTTGTTCGCGTCACGAACGGGGGGGTCGGCCAGGTCCACACCGTTGAAGGTCAGTCCGTCGCCGTCATAGCGGGCATCCGCCTCGTAGGTGAGCACACCGAGCTTGGCGTCGTATCCGGATTCGGGAACCCAGAATCCCTCGATGGTGACGGTGGGATTGGTGTTCCGGTCGACGTAGTCCAAGCCATCGAACAGCGTGAGATTGCGCGGCGTGTTTCCGGCGAGGTAGAAGACGACCATGCTCCACCCGGCGACGGGGTAGTGGCTGTTGAGGCCGGCCAGCTCCGCCGTGGAGACGCCGCTCACCCGGAATGCGCCCGGACCGGCATTCTTCACGATGTCCGTCACGTCCGCCGTCGATTGGTACCAGTACCAGGCTGCGGCGTCTGGGTTCTGGACCACCCACGAGTCGTCTGCGGTCACGTCTTCGTCGAGTGCCCCAGTCGCGCGCTCGACGCGCACCGTCGTGTCAGCCTCGTTGGACTGCTGGTAGCCTGCCCAGTACATGCGGGCATAGCTGATCGTTGCCCCGGAAGGGATCACCAGCATGGCCGTACTGCGCGCCTGTGCCGCGGTAACACTTGCGTTGGCCTCTGCCTCGCCGGCTGCTGGCGAGTCGCTGCGCCAGAAGATGTCGGGGGCCGAGTCGGCGACGTTGGAGGGCCCTCCCGGGCCGGTGCAGGTCGCGCTGCCTACGTCGGGGTCCGGGGCCGCGTTGGTGCCCGCAGCACAGTCGAACCCCAGGGTGTTGCCGAACAGTACGAAGTCACCCGCCTGATCGACCTGGTAGCGGAGCGCGGGCGAGGCATGAGCGCTCGCAGACAATGCGATGGGGAGTCCTACCCCGGCCAGTGTTGCTAGTCGTCGTGCACTGCGCATGGGTTTACCTCACTTGTTACTTTGCATCGCCCTGCGGTACGGGCTTGCCGTCTTTCTCGATGATGTGGAACTCGACGCGACGGTTGTTCTGTCGCCCTTCTTCGGTGTCGTTGGTGTCGATGGGACGCTTCAGGCCGAAGCCTTGCGACTGCAGCCGCTTCACGTCGATGCCGTGGCTCACGAGCCACTTGACCACCGAAGCGGCACGCCGCTTGCTGAGCCCGAGGTTGTGGCCGACGCCGCCGCGGTTGTCCGTGTGGCCCTCGACGCTGATCTTGGTGAGCTCCGGATGGTCCTCCATGACCTTCAGGACGGCGTTCAGGATAACGTCGCTATTGGCCAGAAGCTTGGCGCTGTTGGTTTCGAATTCGACTCGCTCGAGGATGATGATCTTGCTTTCCCGTACCTGAGCCAGCGGACAGCCGTTCTTCTTCGGATCGTCGTTCGGCGCTCCGGGCTCGTCGGGGCAAGCGTCCACCTCGTCCAGGATGCCGTCGCCGTCGCGGTCCGTGGGCGGCGGGCAGCCGTTCTTCTGCGGATCCTCGTTCGGCTCACCGGGTTCGTCCGGGCACGCGTCGTCCTCGTCGAGGATCTTGTCCCCGTCGCGGTCGCTCGGCGGGCAGCCGTTCTTCTTGGGATCTTCGTCCGGCTTGCCGGCCTCATCCGGACATGCGTCGTCCTCGTCGAAAATGCCGTCACCATCGCGGTCCGTGGGCGGCGGGCAGCCGTTCTTCTGCGGATCCTCGTTGCGTTCGCCCGCGACGTCCGGGCAGGCGTCCTCGGAATCGATGATTCCGTCGTGGTCCCTGTCGCTCGGGGGTTTGGGCTTCTCTTCGACGATGTCAGGCAGCCATTCGAGCGCCGCGAGCACGCGCAATCTCGGGGCGCCGAAGCCGCGCGTCAGGCCCGGCCCGATGCCCCCACCGACCCGAACTCCGCTGGCGACCTGATACTTGCCGCCGAGAATGAGCTCGGTGGGGGTGGTGCGCTTCTTGAGAACCGACCCTTTGCGTGCGACCGTGCTGCCGTACAGTTCGGGGCCGACGAGCAGCTTCTTGTCGAGAAGACGCAACCCGGCGCCCACGGCAAAGGTCATCTCGTTGCCGAACTTGCCATCGTCGAGCTGCCCTTTGTGCGGGCGGTACGCGAAGCCTAGCTGCGCGGCGTAGGCGAAGGGGCCCAGGTCTCCGGCGCCGAGCAGGTGAGGCTGCAGCCTCACCTTGCCATCGCTCGCGAAGGCGTCCTCGTTGCCCGTCGGCAGAAAGGCCTGACCTCCGATGGCCATCGTGAACGGGCCGCCGTATTCACCCAGGAGCCGCACGTCCGCGCCGAGCCGGAGATCTCCGATCGTCGTTCCGTTCGACGAGGTGAACGTGCCATTGGCGGTCGTACGTGTGGCGCCCTTGTTGTAGACGAGCAGCGGCATGCTGGCGCCGAGCCGCAGGCGCTCCCACAAGATCAGCCCTCCACCCACGTGCGCGAAGATCTGGTGCCGCACGATGGCGCTCACGACGTCCCCGTCCGGCCCGTACAGGACGAGCGGCTTGTAGCCCCAGTCGCCCACCACGCCGACGAACGGTCGGACATGTCCACGCAGATCGAGCGATTCATTGGCGAACCAGTCGCTCCCGCGCTCCGACGGGTTGAAGCGGTTCAGCGCGAAGGTATCGGTCTGGCTTTGTGCTTGCGCGACGGCCGGAGCCGCCAGTGCGGCCAGCGCCATCACCACGGGGATGCAACGGGATCGCGTCATCGGTCACCTACAATCGAGAAATGTAACGAGCAGACGGGGTGGCAAGGTCAGAGCGGGGCGCAGAAGAAGCTCGGGTCTGCACGAACCGTGGCAACAAGCCACGGCGTCGTGCCCGGTCTACCGTCGCGACGGACCGCGCCGATTCGCCGGTCCGAACGCGCCACTACCCGTACGCTCAAGCTCCTCACGCCTTCGTCCTGGGGCGCAGCCTAACACAAGCCCCAGCGCAGGAGCCGAAGGAATCTCGCGCTGGCTCGTTTCGGCGGCTTCGGGCGCCCCGCGCCGCCGCCGGGGACGCGGGCGGCCGTCGGTGCCGCCGGCGGTCCGGAGCTGACTCGGCCCGGCGTGAACTTCCCGCGGACCCGAGGGGGATTCCAGATACGGCGGACGCACCCGCCGTGTGGGCCTATGTACTCCTCGCGGGCGGCGACGGCCGCGGACCGACGGAACGCTGGGGCTGCTGCTGCCGCGTCGGGCGAGGCCTCGCCCGGATGCGGGCCTGGTGGCGTGTCTCGAAGACACGCCACGTAGCTAGAAACCCGCATCCTGGCTCAGACTGCGGGCATTCGCCGCAGAACTCGACGGTTTCGCCCCGTTCGAGGCCGTCGAGTTCTGCGGCGAATCACGGAGA
>JAFGIS010000556.1 GCA_016929495.1 Polyangiaceae bacterium
CGCCGCGACCCTCTACATCATCCTGTGCCTCGTTCTGATCCACCACGGGGGCACCGAGGGCCTGGGGTTCCTTTGGTGCTTCTGCTTTCCGCTCTATGCGTTCTTCTCCGTCGGACTGCGGGGCGGAGCGGTCACGGTGGGTGTGTTCATTGCCGCATGCGCCGTGGCTTTGCTGTGGCCCGGCAACGCCTGGCTCACCTTCGCGTACTCGGTCGCGTTCAAGGTCCGCTTCTTCGGACTGCTGATCGGGCTCAGTCTGATGTCCGCCTACGCGGAGTTCGCGCGTACCAGCAGTGATCGCGCCCGCCAGGCCAGCGAACGGCGATTCCGATCCCTGATCGAGAACGGCGTGTCCGTCTACGCCATCGTGGCAGCTGACGGGAAGGTGCTCTACGAGAGCCCCACGCTGCAGCGCGTCTACGGCTACTCACCCGACGAGCTGGAAGGCACGAACATCATGGACCTCGTGCATCCCGACGACCAATCGGCGGCAAAGCACGCGTTCGGGCTGCTGCTCGCGACCCCCGGTCAGGTCCGCAGCATCGAGGTGCGCTACCGCCACAGCAATGGTTCGTGGCGCGTGATCGAGGTTGCAGGAGTCAACCTTCTCGAGGACCCGGCCGTCGGGGGCGTCGTACTCACGTCCCACGATGTCACGGAGCGCAAGCAAGCAGAGCTCGAGGTGCGGGCTCTCAACGAGACGCTCGAGGTCCGAGTCAAGGACCGGACCGAAGAGCTCAGAAAGAGCGAAGAGCAGCTCCGGCAATTCGAGAAGCTTCAAGCGATTGGACGCTTGGCCGGCGGCATCGCACATGACTTCAACAACCAGCTCACTGCGATCATCGGCTGTCTGGACATGCTGGAATTGCAGCTGACCGATCGCGACGCGCTGCACGCCTACCTGACCACAGCGCTCAGCGCCAGCCGGCGGGCTGCTGGCCTGACGTCACAGCTGCTAGCCTTCTCCCGCAAGAGCCGGCATCGCTCGGTCCCGGTCGACATGCGGGACATCGTCGCCGAAGTGGTTTCCCTGCTGCAGCACAGCATCGACAAGCGCATCGCCATCAAGCAAGCCTTGAGTGACGACGGCCACGTGATCATCGGCGACCCGGCCCAACTTCAGAGCGCCCTGCTCAACCTGGCCGTCAATGCTCGCGACGCGATGCCGAACGGGGGAGAAGTCTCGTTCGCTACCGCGACGGTCGACGTGGATACCCAGGTCTCTTCCGACCAGGGACTCAATCTCGAGCCGGGGCGATACCTGCGTCTCACGGTGGCGGACACCGGCATGGGTATCGACGCCGAGACCAAGACCCGCATCTTCGAACCCTTCTTCACGACGAAGGAGGTTGGGGCCGGTACCGGTATGGGGCTGGCCGCGGCGTACGGCACGGCACACATGCACCACGGCACCCTGACCGTGGACAGCGAGCCGGGCCAGGGGGCGAGGTTTCATCTGTATCTCCCGGTTGCGGAAGGTACCGAGGCGACGCGAGAGGAGAAGACTCCGGCGCCGCGAAGCGCCACGCGTCCGGTTCGGGTGCTGATCGTGGATGACGAGGCCGCGGTCCGGGACATGCTCACCCTGGCTCTGGAGAAGCTGGGGTATCAGGTCGCCGTTTGTCACGACGGAGCATCGGCGGTGGCCTACTACGAGGCCCAGTGGACTACGGTGGACGTCGTCATCCTCGACATGGTGATGCCCAACCTCACGGGTCGCGAGACCTTCGAGGCACTGCGCCGCGTCAATTCCGAGGTGAAGGTCATTCTCGCGTCAGGGTACAGCCTCGAGACCGACGCTCAGGATACGCTGAACGACGGAGCGGTTGCCTTCGTGCAGAAGCCGTTCAAAATCGCCGAGATCTCCCAGCGCATCGCGGAAGCGGTGAGGACGTCGTGACCTGCGGCGGCGAATGACTCGCGCAGGTAGCAGACTCGGTACGAGACGGGTAGCAGCAGGCTCGGACGGCACGCCGGCCGGCTACGAATCGCGGCCGGAACACCCACCTGTAAGCAGCGGCTCCGCTGGTGCGTTGTCTTCGTCGAGTGCGCCGATAGCGCGCACCAGGACGGAGAAGAACATGCGTAGCTGGTTGAAGTCGGTTGGCGCGGTGTCGGTGATGCTTCTTGCGGGGGCGGGGTGCGCGGCACAGCCCGTGCCCGTCCACACGCCGGTCCAGGCTGCGCTCGGCAGAGTCGTCGTGTATCGGAACGGCGTCGCCTACTTCGAGCGGCAGGCGACTATCGAGGGCGACACCTTGCTCATCCGTGTACCCGCACACCGCGTCGACGACTTCCTCAAGTCGCTCCGCGTCGAGGACGCCGACACGAACCGGCCACTTCCGGTCTCCTTTCCCACGGTGGACCGCGAAGGGGGCGAGGTGGCGATGCAGATCCGCCTCCCGACGCCCGCGCCGCACGCCGTGCGGATCGCGTACGTCACCGAGAGCCCGGCGTGGAAGCCAAGCTACCGCGTGGACCTGAAGCCGAACGGCAAGGCCGTGCTCGAAGGGTGGGCGGTGGTCGACAATGTCTCGGGCGAGGACTGGAACCGCGTCAGAATTGGCGTCGGCTCCACCTCGGCGCTCTCCTTCCGCTACGATCTGCACAGCGTGCGGGTGGTAGAGCGCGAGACGCTCGGGGACGAGTCGGCGTTGGCACTCGCGCCGCCCACGGGCGGGTCCCCCTACGCCGTGGCCACGGCGGAAACACCGCTGCTCGGCCATTTCGGGCAGGACGCGCTCGACCAGCTCACCACCGCCGTGGCGCAGGAGGCGAGCGCACCGAGCGAGTTCGCCGAGCAAGCGGGCACCGAGGTCATGGAGTCGAGCGCCCCGGCCGCCTCGGTCCGTCCGGCGGCCAAGAGCGGTCGCGGGCGGGGCCACCCTGCGCCAGCGGCTCCCAGCGCGGCGCCTGCGGATCCCGTCGCGCAGCTGGCCAGCCGGCTGCGCGCGTCGAACCAGCGAGTCCGTATCGAGGGCTTTGCTCGCTCCGGTGAGGCGGATACGGCGGGCGCGTCGCTGCGCCGGGCCAACGCACTCCGCGACGTGCTCGTGGAGCATGGCGTGCCTGCCCAGCAGATCGAGGCGATCGGCACCGGCAAGACGAACGACACCGAGGGCGTCCGGATCCTCGCCGCGATCCCGGGCGCCGCTCGGCCCGCGCAGATGGCTGCTGCGAACGACGAACCGATCGGCAGCGCGTTCTTCCTCGCGCCGACGCCGCTCACGATCAAGCGCAGTCACTCGGCGATGGTGAGCATTCTGCAGTCCCCTACGCGCGCCGAGCAGGTCTACTTCTTCGACCCCATCTCCCCGCGCGGCTCGAAGCATTTCGCGTTCCGGGCGCTGCGCCTGGACAATCCGAGCGAGTACACTCTGGACCAGGGGCCGTTCACCGTCTACTCGAGCGGCCAGTTCCTGGGGGAGGGGCTCAGTGAACCCATCCCTCCGAAGTCGACGGCGTTCGTGCCGTTCGCCCTGGACCGTCAGGTGGTGATCGAGCCCGAGGTGACCACGCGCGAGGAAATCACCCGCCTCACCGCCATCGAGCGGGGCGTCGTGCGCACCGAAACCCGACGGATCCGGCGCACGGTGCTCGACGTCCACAACCAGGGCCCGGAGCCGGCGAAGCTGTATGTCCGCCACGCCGTGGCCAGCGCATGGACGCTGCTGCCGGGCAAGGTGACCCCCGAGAAACTGGGAGGCGCCTACCTCTTCCCTGCCACCGTGCCGGCCAAGGGCGCGCTGAAGCTCGTGATCGAGGAGGGGACCCCGACGGAGAAGTCCGTCGATGTGAGGACCGATGCCGGGATCCGCGAGATCGCCGTGTTTCTCGAGCACCCGCCGCGTGATCTCGACCCGAGCCTGCAGCGTCGCATCAACGAGATCCTGGGCCTGCACCGAGCGATGCACGACGTCGGCGAACGCATCGAGACGGTGCGCGCCCAGATGGTCGAGTACCGAACGCGTGTCGACGAGCTCAACGCGCAGATCGTGTCGCTGCGGCGGGTCGCGCAGGCCGGGGAGCTCAGCCGCCACCTCGCCAAGAAGATGGCGGAAATCAGCGAACGGCTCCAGAAGGCCACCATCGAGGTGACCGATCTCGAGGCGCGACAGATGACCCAGCGTATTGCGCTGCAGGACCGCGTCGCCGAGCTCACCCTGTGACGACCAGGGCCCTCCTCGAGTAGACCGCAGCGGCCGATGCTTCTCTCAGTGCCAGCAAGGTACGGCCGGTGCCGCCGTCCCAGCGTTCTGCGCATCTTGGTAGCGGTGGGCGCCGTCGTGGGCGTCGCTGCACTGATCCTGGCTGTTCGTGTGGTTCCCCAGTTCAAACGTGCCGGCGTTGCACCCTTGCCCATGGTCGTGGCCGAGATCCGCGGCGCGGTACTCTCGTGGCAGCGCGAACACCCCGGACGATGTCCGAAGCTCGAAGAGCTCATCTCGGATCGCTGGCTCGACGCCGAGTTCGGTACAGAAGCGTGTCACGGCCCCTACACCATCCAGTGCACGGGAAACGATGTGGTGGTCTCGTGCACCGAGCCCGAGCAACGGTAGCTGAGCTGGATGGCTGGGCTCCAGCGCACGAGAATACCCGGTATCGAGGCTCGAGCAGCTAGGTCGCGAGCACCGCCTGGGCCCGCTGCAGACCGGCGCGGATCCAAACAGCGCGCAGGCTGTCGGCCTCTGGATCGCCGGCGATCGGCCCGTCCACGCCGACGGGCACGAAGATGACGCCGGCCGTTCCGCACTCGCTGCAAACCACAGGAGCGCGTGTACGTTCGACGTGTTCGCCGCATTCGCTGCATTCCCACCACATGCTCGTCACTCCTTCCCGCCCCACCCGGGCTGGGACTCCACGAAGACGTGAATGCGAAGGAAGAAGTTGTGGATCCCGAGGCCGCGAAGCGGAATCTCGTAGCTCGACCCCGAAGGCACCATCGGCGGAACCCGGATCCGTACCACTTTCTCGTTCTCGATCATTCCTTGCTGCCGGCAGCAGACGCAGGGGAACACCCAGTCCTGTCCCGACCCAGCGCACTGTGGGCAGCGCGTGAACACTGGAACGCCGACTGGCACGACACAGCCTCGGGCCGCTTCCTCCGGCGTTAGCAGCACGTCGAAGTTGAGCGCCTCGGGCTGCTCCGATTTCGGAACACCGATGCCGGTGAAGTTCCGGAGGAAGCGCTCGTACATCGCCTCGAAGGAGGGACGAATTCTCTCTGGGTTTCCGAGGAGGGTGGTGGGCTCACGGACGAGCGGCTCAGCCTCGACTCGCCGGACCGCCACGATTTCACCATCCGATGCGCGTTTCAGCTTGTCGTTGTAGTCCCGACGGCGCTGCGCATCGGAGAGGACGGCGTACGCTTCGCTGATCTCCTGAAACGCGCGCGTTGCCTGCTCGCCCGCGACGTCCGGGTGCAACCTCCTGGCGAGGTCGCGGTACGCTGCCTTGATTCCCCCGGGGCTCGCGGTGCTCGAGACACCGAGGATCATGTAGTACGTCTTGCTCTCCATGGGGCTGACGCCTCCAAGTCAGCGGCACTTCGGACACATGACTCGTGGCCCGAATCGTCATCAGTCGGTCCGGACCGTTGTCGGGTGCGGCTTCGCCTGCTCGACCTTCGGCAGATCGAGCCGGATCACGCCATCGGTGGGCTTGGCGTCGATCTTCGTCTGATCGTCTCCGCCATCGTGAACTGACGGTAGAAGGTGCCTGTCCGGTATGCGCGGAGTAGCTAACTACTTGATTATACGGTTCTTTTTACTGCAACGAGGACCAAGATAATCACCAGCACTCTTCTGTCAAGTGTGTCAGGGGTTCTCCGCTGGCTGCCGTCGCCCGCGTGTCAGGGTCGTTCTTCGGCCAGAGGTGGTGAGATCTTCATCAACGGAACACACGGTGGAGGCCGAATCGATCGATCTCCACCGTGCCTCCATCCTCAGCCTCTGACTTCGATGCGTCTGCCCTTCGGCGCTGCGCTCTCCACTTTGGGAAAGCGTACGCTGAGTACCCCGTTGATGGGATCTTCGGTGTGTTCGCCGCCCGAGCGTTCGGAAGACCATGAGACGTCGCGAATCGGTCGTGGGAAGCTCACGTGGCGCCGACGTGAAGCCGTCACCGTCCCACGTAGTCGTCGTAGATGCTCTGTGCCGCGCGCCTGACCGCGGGACTTGCGTCGCAGCGCACGAGGAGCTCGAGCCCGGGCAAGAGGCAGACTCGCTGCCACGTTTCCACCGTCCCTCTCTCGTACCGCGCGATGGGAGCCGACGCGCCGGGTTCGGACGCGCCCGGCTCCGAGCACCCCGACGCAGTCGGCACCGCCGCGCCCGGCCACGAAGCGTTCACATCGAACGTGCCGGCCGCCGCGTCGAAGCGCGGACTCCCCGCGGTGCCGCGACCTGTGATCCCGAGCGCGGCGGCGGCGTCGGCCGGTAGCGGTCCCGCGAGCAGCCACGCCTCGAGCTCCTTCTCGGCCAGCGTGTCGAGCTTGCGTCTGATTTCGGCCAAGCTGGCTCGGGTCTCGGATTTCATTCGCAGGATCCCCAGAAGCCGTAGCAACTCCCGACGTGGGTAGCGCGTGGCCGTGCCGCGCAGCTCCAACGGCCGCAGCAGCTTCAGCTGCACGTAGTAGCGGAGTGTGCGCAGCGAGACGCCGCTGACTCGGGCGAGCTCGGCAATCACCAGACCGTTTTTGGGTGCCGGAGTCTTGGGTCGGCTGCGCTTGGCGCGCCACCTCGTGTATGCGTCACGTTTTCGAACCATGGGGTGCCGGTCGTTCTGCCAGCGAGAGGAGCTCCGCTGGCTTGAGTTGCTGGGAGAACTGTACTGATTCCCTTGCCAGGCGGCAACGTCGATACACTAGCTGTACCTACGATACACCGTATGGGCCAGCATCCGCCCAGTCAATGTATGGACGTGAGCCAAGACCAGCCTCCGTCTGGCCAACTGTCGTATGGACGCCGGCTCACGGCAGCCGCCGTCCAACCAGCAATTGTATGGATGCTAGCTCACGGCAGCCATCGTCCAACCAGCGATTGTATGGACGGTGGCTGAGGGAAGGCCTTGGCAGCGGGCTGCTGTATGGACGGCAGCTGCCCGAGGCCAAGCGGCTCACCCTCGGGCCCAAGCTGCTGCGACGGTGAGTGGTTTCTGGCGGCGTGCGCCGCTGAGGTACGATCCATGGGCCGGTAGTCGTTGCCGACTCCCGGAGTCTCGGCGCAGGGAGGAGGCGGGATACTCGCGGGGAGGGCTGGCTCACTCCGGCATCAAGCTATTCTGCGTGATCTCCCAGGCGGGATCCGTGCACAGCGTGCAGCTCGCGCCGTAGAACATGGGGCGCAGCGTACTGTCGTCCATCAGCTGCACGCGCATCCACGCCAGGGCCGCGACTTCGATCGGACTGGGGGCTGAATTGCCGCGCGTTATCCAGTTGGCGTGCGTAGCCGTGAGGTAGTCCGCCACCAATGCGGGCTGGGTCGTGATGGACTCGAGAGCGGACAGGCTTCCGCTGCACGGGAGCGTAGTGTCCTGGCCGCCGCACAGGAGCAGAGCCGGCCCGTGCAGGTTCCTCACGGTGCTTGCGGCACAAATCGGTGCAATGGTAACGATGTTGCTGTCCGCGCCTACGCTCGCCGTCGCCATCGCGCCTTCCGAGTGTCCCGTCGCCCCGATGTGGGTCGTATCGATGCGCTGATACAGGTCGCTGGTCGGATCCGCATTCTGCTCCAGCACCCAGGTCACCCCCACCAGCATCGGTGCCGGGCTTCCCTTGGACACGTTCGCGCTGTTGGACGCAATCACCACGAATCCGTGCGACGCCAGACGAGTGAGCAGGCCGCTGTACATGCTGGGCGTCGTGCCGTGGCCGTCACCCCAGGTGATCACGGGATGGCAAAGGCCCCCCTCCGTCATGTCCTTGGGACGGAACAAGGTGAATCGCACCGGCGTGTCATCGTCGGCAGAAGTCACGCCCGCTTCCGGACCGACCTCGCTCTCGGTCGTCGTCGCAAACGGCCCGGTTTCGGCCGGATCCGCCGCGGGCCACGCGCCGCCCATCGTACACGCCCCGGTCGAGCCCGCCGATGAGGTACCGCCGTTACCCGATGAGGCGGAAGTCGCGCCGCCGGTGGCTGCGCCTCCGCTGCCTGCCTCCGTCGTACCCGTCTCACCACCCGCAGGCGCGCCGCCCGTGGACGCTCTGCCTCCGGTCGCGGCTCCTCCCGCTGTAGTCGACCCTCCGGTGGCAGGCCTCCCACCCGTGGCGGGTGCACCACCGGTTGCCGCACGTCCGCCGGTGTTCGTACCTCCCGTTGCAGGACTTCCGCCCGTTGCAGGTGCACCGCCCGATGCGGTATTCCCACCCGACGCGGTCACATCGCCACCGGTCTCGCTGGGCGCGCTGGTGCCGGCCCCGCCCGATGCCGTGCCGCCCGTCTCACCTGCAGCGGCCGTGGATCCGCCATCGCCGTCGTCGTCGTTGGATGTGCTGCTGCAGCCCCAAAGGGCCGCAACGGTAGCCAGCGTGAATCGGGTCAATGGATGCGCTGCTCTCATGGTCGTGCCCGCTCCCAGGTAGATAGCGATAGTCCGCAGCGCGACGCGGAAGGTCCGCGTCGACACGCGAAGCCTAGCACCGCGATCGAGCCAAGCCGGGGCCGAGTTGGAGGGCAGCGGTTCGGACGTGGTGCAGTACTGCGGTGCCCAAAGAGTCCACCCTTCCTGGATATCAACGGTGACAAGGACGCGGACGTCCTGGACTGCGCCCCGCTGAACGAGCTCAACCAGCTCTTCGTGAACACCGTGCGCGGTCGCGGCGGCAACAGCGAACCCCGAAACCTACTGATCGCCGGATCCACCACGAGTATCGATCGGACCTGCGTCGCTGCTTTCGCCATTTCGACGGATCCGGCGGGTGCTGGCAGGCTCTTCCTCTCCGTTCACCACTACGAGCCGTTCCCGTTCACCCTGATGGGGGAGCCCGCCTAGTGCCCTGTCTCCGTAGTTCGCCGCAGAACAGGGCCTACGCAGGGAGGCGCCGGGAGGACGGGCCGGGGGCCAGGGCCCACCGGTCGGCAAAATATCTGAGCCATTTTGGGCAGGGGATGACCTCGGCACAACCGTCTGGGCTGCAAGTGATCGACCTGGCGTGCCGCCTGGGTGTCTTTTTTCGCACACGAAGTACAGAGCCTTTGCCGAGGAGAATCCATGCTGTTGACCCGCGCGCCCACACTCTTGTTGGTCCAGAGCTTGGTCCTTGCCGGTCTCGGCTGTAGCGCTGAGGGCACAGGTGCTGGCCCGGGGGCGGGCGGGACCTCTGGCACCGCGGGAGGCCAAACGGGCGGGACAGGTGGTACATCAGGGGGCATGGTCTCCGGCGCTGGTAGCGGCGGCATCGTCAGCGCTGCCGGCGGGGGGACTCTGGGCGGCAGCACGGCCACGGGGGGTACGCCGACCAGTGGTGGCACAACGCTGGCTGGCGGGGTCTCGGGTGGCAACGCGTCAGGCGGCGCGTCTCCAACCGGCGGCGCTATGGGTCTGGGGGGGACAGCGCCGGCTGGCGGCTCTCGCGGCAGAGGTGGCAGCAGGGGATCAGGAGGCTCAACTGCGACCGGCGGCTACGGCCCGACCGGGGGAACCACGTCGGCCGCGGGCGGCACGGCGACCGGCGGCTCTACAGGTCAGGGCGACTGCTCGTTCACCGTGACGACCAACTCCACGAGCTCCAAAATGGCTACGGTGGGGATCGTGGAATGGTCCACCAGCTTGTCCAATCTGAGCAGCGCGCAGATCGTGTACAAGCTGGACAACGCAGCGTCCAGTATCCTCAACAAGGGCGGTACCGCCCCCGTCGATCTCACCCAGACGAACCATCGCACCTTGCTGCTGGGTCTCAAGCAGTCGAGCACCTACACGTTCCATATCGAGGCTGAATCGTCGGATGGGACCCCCTGCACCAGCCCAGACTACAGCATGAAGACGGGTACCTTGTCGGGTGCCCCCAGCGTCTCCCGAACGGCCACCAAGGCTTCGGCTCAAGCCGTCGGCTTCATCGTGACCAGCAGCGCCCTGGGCACCGGCGCCGGCATGGGCGGCGGCAACAGCTCCGTCTACATCATCGACGCCGACGGTGCGGTCGTGTGGTACGTGGCAGGACCGGCTCAATGCAGCCGCGCCCGCATGGACTACGAAGGTGCGAACATGTGGATGCTGGCGCTGAACGTTGGGAATACCGGGGGCGAGATGCGCTATGTCTCGATGGATGGCCAGACCGGTCAGAACAACGTGAACGGTCTTTCGGGCGCACACCATGACTTCACCGTTCTCCCGGGGGGCATCGTCGCCGCCATGGTGTGGGCTTCCAGCGGCGCAGATCCAGAAAGCAACCTGGTCGAATGCGCTCCCGGGGGCACAGCCACCACCAAATTCCGCATTGGCTCGAACCTGTACGCGGGGGGCCCGAGCTTCATGGGCGGCGCACAGGACTCCTACCACTGCAACTACGTCGTCTACCACCAGTCCGATGACAGCTACACCATTGCCGATCGCAACCCCAACCTGGTCGTCAAAGTCACCCGGTCGGGCAACCCCGTCTGGCAAATTGGCGGGGACTGTAGCGGTGCCCCTGCGCCCCAATGTGCCCCTGGGACCTGGCAAGTGAACCACGGCCACGACTTCGATCCGAACGGCAACATGCTCCTGTTCAACAACGGCCAATCGGGCGCGTCGCACGTGTTCGAGTTCCAGATCACGGACTCCGGTAGCTTCGGTATCACGACCGTCAAGGACTTCACCTCCGGCAACTACTCCAGCAACTCCATGGGTGACGTGCAACGACTGCCGAACGGCAACACCCTGATTACGTATTCGAGAGCGGGCGTGATACTGGAGGTCGATTCGTCGTGGGCCACCGTCCAGACGATCAACGGAGAATTCGGCTACGCCGACTGGCGCGAGACTCTGTACGGTCCGCCAGCGCGGCACTAGCCACGACGTGCAGCGGGCTCCCTGGGCGTCGATCGCGGGCGCCTGCTCGGGTCGCGATCGGGATCGCCCGGGGCGTCCGGCGCGCAACGAGCGCATGCCGAGGTGACGTCCAAAGCAGACGGAGTTCGAGGGCGGCGTCCGGCGCCGCTCACATCCCCGAACCGGGCGGCTCCGCCTGGCTCTCCGCCGGTTTTGGGTCGGGCACGCGTCCGAGGTGTCCAGCTCGAACACGCAAGCATACCCTGGATCGTGCCCAGTTCATATTGGCCGCCGCCGTGCCGCGGCGACACCCGGGTCGCACCTCGGACTCACAGGTCGCAGGCGCGTAGTCCGGAAAGCAGAGCCGGAGCCAGCATCGCTTCGAGTGGCCCGGCCGCTTCGGGTCGCCCGGCCGCCGCTTCGAGCAGCACTGCCCTCGCCCAGTCGGAAGCCGACGGCGTCCCAGCTCGCTCGGCCGCGTGCTTGATGGCGTCCAGGTCATCCAGCGTGACCCGGATGGAGAAGATGGTCGTCTTGGCCTCGCCGGGCGCCATCCGCGGACGGCCCCGGCCCCTTTTCTCGGTGTTGTCGGTCACGGGATCTCTGCATTCGGGGCTGGCAGGCATTGTCGTATTACAGCTGATCACTGCCACTAGATAAAACGTCTTACGTAAATACGTGGTGCAGCCAGAACTACGGACTGCCCGGTTCGGGCATCCGTAGCGGGCACTGTCGTCTTACAGCTAACTGCGGTCGCAGGACAAATGTCTTACACAAATACCCCGGCGCGATCCGGGCTCCCTCCCCCCAGCGCCCCGCTCATCTCGCTTGGCTGCCCCAGCAGCGGATCTGGAGGTCGTCGGTCTGGATCGCACAGCTGTGATATGTGCCCGACGCGAGGACCTCGAACGCGCCGTCGGGGGCCATGGTCTGGCCCATGTCGTTGCTGCCCCAGCAGGCCAGCGTGCCGTCGCTGCGGAGCGCGCAGCTGTGGAACATGCCCGCCGCCACGGCCGTGAACGTCCCTTCGGGCGGCGCGGCCTGGCCGCGGTCATTGCTGCCCCAGCAGACGAGCGTGCCGTCCTTGCGGATGGCGCACGCGTGGGTGTCGCCGCATGCGACGGCCGTGAACGTGCCCGAGGGCGGCGTGGCCCGGCCATCGTCGTCGCTGCCCCAGCACACGAGCGGGCCGCCGGTGCGCAGCGCGCAGCCGTACGCGTCGCCAGCTGCCACGGCCGCGAACTTCCCTTCGGGCGGCGTGGCCTGGCCGTCCAAGTCCAGGCCCCAACAGGCGAGCGTGCCGTCGCTTCCGATCGCACAGCTGTGGAACGAGCCCGCCGTCACAGCCGTGAACGTCCCTTCCGGGGGCGTGGACTGGCCGTCGCCGTTCAGTCCCCAGCAACCGAGCGTGCCGTCGCTCCGGATCGCGCAGGCGTGGTATTCACCCGTGGCCACGGCGGTGAACGTCCCGTCCGGCGGCGTGGACTGGCCGGCGGCGTCATCGCCCCAGCAGGCGAGCGCTCGGTCGCTCCTGATCGCGCAGCTGTATTCGTAGCCAGCCGCCACGGCCCTGAACGTGCCGGCAGAGGGTGTGGCTTGACCGGTGGTGTCGTCGCCCCAGCAGGCGAGCGTGCCGTCGCTCCCGATCGCGCAGCTGTACTCGTAGCCAGCCGCCACGGACGTGAACGCGCCCGCTGGGGGTGTGGCCTGGCCGGCGGTGTCATCGCCCCAGCAGGCGAGCGTTCGGTCGCTCCCGATCGCGCAGCTGTGGGCGCCGCCAGCTGCCACGGCCGCGAAGGTTCCAGCAGGCGGTGTGGCCTGACCGTTGTCGTTGCGGCCCCAGCACAAGAGCGTCCGGTCCGTGCGGAGCGCGCAGCTGTGCCGCTCACCAGCCGTCACGGCCGTCAACGTGCCAGCAGGCGGCGTGGCCTGGCCCTCGTCGTTGCTGCCCCAGCAGGCGAGCGTGCCGTCGCTGCGGATGGCGCAGGTGTGAACGCCGCCGGCCGCCACGGCCGTGAAGGTTCCAGTAGGCGGCGTGGCCTGGCCATTGCTGTCATACCCCCAGCAGGCGAGCGTGCCGTCGCTGCGGATGGCGCAGGTGTGAGCGCCGCCGGCCGCCACGGCTGTGAAGGTTCCAGCGGGAGGCGTGGCCTGGCCGTCGGTGTTGCCTCCCCAGCAGGCGAGCTCTCCGTTGCTGCGGATGGCGCAGGCGTGACCGCCGCCCACGGCAACCGCCGTGAAGGTCCCCTCGGGAGGCGTCGACGCGCCAGCGTTCCCCACCCCCAACCCCCAGCAGGCGAGCGTGCCGTCGCTGCGGAGCACACAGGTGTAGTTGGCGCCAGCGGCCACGACGGTCGTTCCGATCTCGCATTGATCGCCGAAGAAACCCCGAATGCAGTCGCACACGGCGCGCGTTCCGAGATCCACGCACGTGCCCTGGTTGGCACAGTCGCTCGTCGTGCATGCGCCTGGGCCCTGCCCGGCCGCGCCGGATTCGCCGGGGCTTCCGCCATTGCCGGCCGCGCCAGCCGTCTGGCCGCCGGTTCCGGCGGTTGGGGTTTCGCCTGCCGTACCCCCGACGGGGGTCGCGCCCGCGTGTCCGCCCATCAGCGTCGCGCCAGCGCTGCCACCGAGACCACCGGCGCCGGAGGTAGCGGCGCTTGCAGCCTCACCCGCCGCGCCTGCCGGAGAGACGGCCGCAGCGCCACCCTCGCCGACGCCGCCCGTACCGGCACCGCCAGTACCGCCAGCCCCAGGCTCCGACGAGTTGCAGGCCACCTGCGTCCGGTCCACCTCGGCGTCATCGAGCGTGCCGTCGGCGTCATCGTCTACGCCGATCTGGATCTGGACGCCGCCTGTCGAGCATTGCGCTCGGGTGGCTTCAAGGATCCGCACGGCCTGCCCAGGCTGCGTGCAGACGTAGTGTGTCGTATCGACCTCGTCCGGGTCGAGCTCGCCGTCTCGGTCGTCGTCCACGCCGTCGAGCAGGCGGATCCCTCCGGCGGGACAGTGCTTCCCCGGGGGCTCGTCTTCGACCGCCACCCGATGCGTTGGTGCCCCTGGTTCGATCTCGCTCGCGCCGCCGCAGCCGGCAAGAACCAACGCCGCCATGCTGCACGCAGCGGCCAGGAAACGAAGAGCGCGGAGGCTGGATTGTGTCATCGTGGTGACTCCGCCAACGGGGTGGGTCGGGTGATGGGAGGTACTGGCTACTTCGTTCGTCCCCCGGCTGCCACTAGACCAGTCCGCGCACGGTGATGTGCCAGCTCACTGGGTCGAACCAGCTGTAGTATCCGGGCAGAACCTCGTCGACGGCTCGGACGAAGTCCTGGATGCACGCAGGTTGCCTAGGGCCGAGATCGAACACGAGCGTCGCTTCGATGTGGTGTGCTCGATAGTGAGTCTCCCGGTGGTCCGGCATCTGCAGCTTCGTGAGATACTCGCTCAAGCGCTCCTCGGCGAACTGGGCCATGACCGAGCGGACCTCGGCCTGGTGCTCTTCTGGCGGCTGGTGTTGCGCTGCATCAGGTCCGGACCCGTCCGTGAACAGCGAGATAGGGAAGGTCAACAGCCTTCGTTCGAGGCTCCGGGACGCAAACACGACCAGCGACAGCGCCTGAACCGATATGGGCTCCTCGTGCACCACCTGGTCCTCGAGCGCGGTGCAGACCCTCCGGAGCGCTTGCGCCTCGGCTCGGGTCAAGGTCCTGCCCTCCGGGAGGGCCCCGAGCGTGGTCTTGGGCCAGCGGGCTCCCGGATTCTCGGGCCTCAGGCCAGGCAGCGCCGCGCTGACTCGTGCCTTGACATCCAACAGGACACGGCTGAAACCACGGTAGACGAGCGTCGGCACACCGCCCCACGCCACGAAGAACCCGGCCGGTCTCACCCAGGTTTGTGGATGCTCCCGCACGATGGGAGCCAGCAGGTTGAGCTCGTTGCCGGTCATGGCTGGGGGTTCTCGCTCGATGGGGACTCGGTTCGGCGAAAGCCGTACGCAACAGGGGAGCGTGAGGACGATGCCAGTCTGCAGCGCATCGAGCAAGGACGCGAACACGAGGATCGTCCGCCGGTGGGCCCTCGGCCTGCCGGCCGCGCTTGGTTGATTTGCATCCCGGCGCTCCCGCGCCCCACGGCGCGCCGTCAGTCTCCCTCGCGATCCGCATCGAGACCTACAGCAGTTGCGACAGCAACGTCCGCGTCGACACGACCGTAGGCTCTGATCGCACGAAGCAGCTGGTTTCGGTGAACGGTAGGTCCATGACCACTTGAAACGCGTGGGAAGCGTGCGACTGCTGCTGCAAGCGCGCGAGCGTCTCGGAGAGCTTGGTCTCCCGGGTCGTCACGTCGACCAGGAACCAGGGCTTGCCATCGCGCAGGACCAGGAAGTCGACTTCGCGCTTGGCCCTGTCGCGCAGATAGCCGAGCTCGAATTGTCCGAACCCCAGATCCGTCCATCCCTCGACCGCTTTGAGCAAGTGGCACCCGACGAACGTCTTGGCGCGTGCTTCCGGGTCGTCGAGCGACGACCAATCCCGCAAGAACCACTTGGGCTCTTTGCGCGGCGCCTTCGTCGCGTTCGGCGACCAGGGCCGTACCAGGAACCCGAGATACAGCCGCTCGAGCAGGTCGACCGAGCGGCGGAGCGCATCCGCTGGCGCGCCCATCTGGTCACTGAGCACCAAGTAGCTCAGTCGTTCGGCGCTGCGCTCTGCGAGCCGCTGCGCCAGGGCTTGCAGCGTGCGGAGCTCCTGACCCTGCGCGACTTCCCGGAGCTCTTTCTTCACCAGTCGGTCGCGCCGACGCGAACGCCAACGCGCGGAGAACTCCTCGTTGCGCTTCAAGAAGGGTTCGGGAAAACCGCCGTGCTGGACCAGGGCCTGCCAATCGTCCTCGGCCATCGGACGAGGAGGGCCGATCGGGTCATCGTAGATGGCCGTGTCGACGCACTCGCGGACGCTGAACGGGTGCATACGATAGGCGAGATAGCGTCCGCCCAGGCTATCCCCTCCGCGCCGGGACTCGTCCAGCAGCGAGCGGCCCGTCACGAGCAGTCGAACCTTGTCGGCGTAGCTGTCGAACAAACCCTTGAGCAGCGACTTCCAGCGTGGGTTGTCGGTGAGCTCGTCGAACGCCAGCGAGGGCCTGGGCACACCAGCCTGCTCGACTCCGGCGCACGCTGCCACCGCTGACGCGCCCTGCTGGAGGATCCGCCGGTGGTCGGCCTTGCCCCAGCTGAGATAGCACGAGGCGAGTCCCCGGCAGGCGGTGGTCTTGCCCACCTGGCGGGGCCCGCTCACGAACGCCATCTGCCGATGGCTCTGCAAGTGCTCGGAGAGCATCTGGTCGTAGACACGGGGCCGCAACATGGGGGGGCCATCTTACGGGCCATCGTGGGGCGGTCCAGACGATTCTGCGCTGCTCGGGCCATGGGTCCGCGGCGTGCTACATTGAGACGGTGATTGCGAGAAGAACGATCCGGCGCTCCGGCACGACTCTCCTGCTGCTCATGATGCTCGTTGGTCTCTGGAGCTGTGGCAGCAAGACCGAGAAGGATCCGGCCACGAAGGGGGACCTGGACACCGGGGGACAAGAGCCGAGCCCTGCCGGCACGGGTGGGCTTGCCCCAACCGGCGGCGGCACGGGCGGACGAACGCTCGGCTCCGCTGGCTCCGCCGCACAAGCACCGATCGGCGGCGGCGGCACTGGCGGACGAACGCTGGGCTCCGCTGGCTCCGCCGCACAAGCGCCGATCGGCGGCACGGGCGGACGAACGCTGGGCTCCGCTGGCTCC
>JAFGIS010000557.1 GCA_016929495.1 Polyangiaceae bacterium
GCGAGCGACTGGACGGGCTCGTCCTGCTCCTCCTGCTCGTCCTGTTGGCGCTGCACGGCGAGCGGCTGGACGGGCTCGTCCTGCTCCTCCTGCTCGTCCTGTTGGCGCTGCACGGCGAGCGACTGGACGGGCTCGTCCTGCTCCTCCTGCTCGTCCTGTTGGCGCTGCACGGCGAGCGGCTGGACGGGCTCCTCTTCGGCGCCCTCCTCGGCTTGCCGCTGGACAGCCGGGGATCGGGCCGCTGGCGGCGGGGAATGGCCGAGCGGCCTTAGATGGCCGGGCGAGAGACGAGACACCCCTTGTGCCGACACGGAGTGCCCGCCAGCGACTCGCTCCGCAACGCGATCCGCCTCGCGCTCGTAGGGATCATGAGCCGCCCCGACCACGACCTTTGGCTGGACGACGCCCGCCAGGGCGGCGGGTGCACGGCCGTACGCCGCCAGCCATGCCGCTGGGTGGGGCCGTGTGGCAGTGCGATCCGAGAGCTTCGGCCGATGCACCACGGGCGCCACGGCGACCGCCGGGCGAAACCGCTTGGGTTTGAGGGCTAGATGCATCGCTTGGTATGGCTGCCGCCCCGGGTGGCAACCTCAGGTGATAGCGTCCAGGAAACTCGCCAGCGCCCGCTTCTGCCCGTCGACGTTGCGTCGAGCATTGGCGGGGCAGACGTCGCCTCCTTTTCGGTACTCGGCCCGTGCGGCGGACTCGATGTGCGACCAGCCGACGCGCTCTGCGCCGGCCTCCAGGGCGGAAAGAGCTGCCTCCACGGCGGCATTGCGGATCTGTCCGCCGGTCAGCTTGTAGGTCAGGGCGAGCCGGCCGATGCTTTCCGCGTTCGCGGTATGGTTGCATGGCAGGTGCAGCTGCCAGAGCTGGCGGCGTTCCTCGGCATCGGGCAGGTGGAACCTGATGGCGAGGTCCATCCGGCGGCGAAACGCGGTGTCGATCTCCTTGCCGGCGTTGGTCGTCACCAGCACGATGCCGGTGTAGCTCTCGAGGCGTTGCAGCAGGTAGTCCGTTTCCAGGTTCGCGTATCGGTCGTTGGCGTTGCGCACCTCGGTGCGGCGGCCCATCAGCGCATCGCCTTCGTCGAGCAACAGGACCACGTCGAGGTCTTCCGCCTGGCTGAGCACTCTTCCGAGGTTCTTCTCGGTTTCGCCGATGTACTTGTTGACGACCGAGGCGAGATCGACACGGTACAGATCGAGCCCGAGATCGGCTGCCAGGACTCGTGCGGCCAAGGTCTTGCCCGTACCGCTGGCTCCTTCGAACAGCGCTCGAACGCCACGGCCCAGTCCACCGGGAAAGTCCTGGCCCAGCGCGGAAGACAGCTTCTCGCGCTGCCGGCAGCGGGCTTTCAGCCGCCCCAGGGCCTCCTGGGTTTCCCCGGCGACGACGAGCTGAGTCCAGCGCGCGCCCTCGGGCAGCCAGGTGGCCAGCACGTCGAGCGACTGGCGATTGACGGCTCGCACCGCCTCGCGCACGTGGTCGGCGCTGACGGCTTCGGCGGCCTCGAGCGCCGCGTAGGACACGGCGAGCTGCGCCGACTGCCGTATGTAGCGAGCCGGCAGCAGAAACCTGTCCGCGATGCCTTGGATGTCCTCGACGCGCTGCCCGTCGAAGGCGGCGCGCCAGCGCAGCAGGCGCCGTGCCGGCGGGTCCGGTTCGAGCTGGAAGGTGATGGCGCGGCCGGCCGCCGCTCCCGTGACGCCGCCATCGCGCCCGAGGACGACACCGACGGGACCTGCGTAGCCACGAAGCCGGGGCAGCTCGAAGGACTCTCCCGGTGCGAGCTCGCGCACGAACACCGGCATGGCACGGGCCAGGGTACACAGCGGCCCTGGCAGCGCCGAAAGGTCCTGACCCTCTACCTCGAACAGGCCGCGGCCGAGTGATCTGGCAATGGCCCCCAGTACTTCGATGCGTTCGCTGCCAGGCGATCCCCGCAGCACCACGGTGCCGACGCGGCCGTCGCCGAGCAGTGGCCCGAGCTCGCGCAGACGTGCGAGCTGCTCATCGGACAGCAAGAGCTCACCGAGCGCGGTGAATTCGTCGGGCGAGTGGTAGGTGAGGCCCGGCGGCGGCGGCGAGCTCTGCTCCCCGCGCACGGCGCTCCACAGAGGCAGCGGCACGCGCAGAACCCATTCGGCCCTCGGAGCATCGGGATTGGCGGTCTTGACGAGCCCCACCTCGACGAGCGGCTGCAGCAGCGTCCAAGCGTCGCAGCTCGTCGGACGATCGACCAGCTCGTGGACCAGGCCGAGCGTGGGACGGCGCTCGCCCAGTGGCTGTTGCAGCGACGCGAAGAGGGTCCCGAACTCGGCGTCCTCCTCCACCAGGCCCACGGTCACGAGGGCGAGCAGAGCGTCGCGGTCCAGATCGAGCTCGTGCTCGAGCGCGCACATCGGCAGCCACGCGTCGCCGCGGGCCTCCCACTGGCGAATCGAATCGCGAAGCCAGCGTTCTCCTTCGTCCCAGGTCAAGTCATCGGGGAAGTGCTCGTACAGAGCGCGGAAGTACGACACCAGAAACGGGAACTCCTCGAAGACCGCGTCCAGCTCACGGTCCGCCGCGACGGCCCGATCGTACAGGTGGTGGATGACTCGATGGACGGCCTCGTAGACGAGCAATGCCAGATGCCCGCGCGTACAGTGAGGGATTCTGTCGAAAGGCAACGCTTCTGGTTTCACACCGAGGTTCTCCTATTCGAAGTGGAACGTGATGACCCGCCCGAGCTCCGAGACCCATCCGGGGTTGCGATCGAGCCCGGCCAGGCGAACCGGCACGCTCACCTGATCGAGCCGCATGACCAGATCGACGTGGGTGCGCGTGACGAACAGGCGCCCGGCGCGCCGGAACCAGGCGGCCTGGCTGAGCGGGTCCTCCTGCCTGCCGGCGGCAGGCCGCCCATCGAGCCATGCGGCGACATGCGGGAGCACGAACCCGAGCAGCTGCGCGAGGCGGGGGTTGGGCTGCAGTCCGAGCGGGCGCGCAGCGGAGCTCGCCCAGTCACGGGCAGCGCGACGCCCGCACGAGTCCGTGTGCCGCGGCCGGGGCCAGTCGCGCGGCAGGACGTAGGATCCCGCGGCCCAGAAGTCGTCCCCCGCCGGCTGCTCGACTCGCCGTCCGTCCAGCGCTGCCAGGACCTCCCAGACGGGATCCTGCCCCCACTCGCGCGGCCGGTCAGCTGCCAGGCACCGTGCGACCAGCTCGAGCGTCCCCCAGCCGGACAAGGAGGTTCGCGCCCCGAACACCGACCCCAGGGGCTCGAGCAAGTGCAGGGGCCGGAGCGCATTAGTTAGAAAGAGCACGCCGCCCATCGAGGTCTCGGTGCCCTCGGGCACTTCGGGCACGATGTGGACGTCGACGCTTTCGCGATCTGGGCGCACGGGCGCCGAAGCCTCGTGCGAGCGAGTCCAGGGCTGTCTCGGTGCCGACGGACCGGAGTCGTTTGGATGCCGCTTGCCTCGGGTCTCGGATGGAGAGGCTGGCTGCCGATCCGCCGCCCGCTCCGGCTCGATCGAGGCGCTCCGTTCGCGGACTCTGCCGAAGCGCTCAATGGGCTCGCCGGGCTTGCTGCAGGGTTCCGCAGGCCGAACCGGGCTGGCAAGGGGGCACGCAACCGGAGCCGAGTCCGAAGCCGCGTGCCGCGGCCGTTGCGGCTCCGGCCAGGGCGCGACCGCCTGGCTCCACCAGGCTCGCAGGGCCGGGGCGTATTCGCGACCGCGTACGACGTGCGGTGCCTTGGCCAGGGCCAGCGCCGTGCCCAGAAGTGCTGCCTGCTGCGGGCTCAAGTCTGGCGCCAGCGTGACGCAGACGGGCCGCTGCTCCCAGGGCGGCGACGGCGAGTCCGAGGCCGGGCACGCCGCCGCCGTGCCCAGCTGCTCGCTGGCCGCAGCCGATGGGGCCGGCGGTGCCCTCTGGGACAACTCGGCCGCAGGCTCCACGAGCACGGCCGCAGCGAGCTCCGGTGCATCGAAGGCACGCGCCACCGACGCCAGCACTCGGGCCGCGCCGCGCGGCGGCAGAGCGCCGACCACCTGTGCAGCCGCTCCCCACGCGTGCAGGCGGGCGAGCGCCGCCGGCACTTCGGTGGGACGCTCCTCGAACAGCTGCAGGAGAGCCCGCGCGGGAAGCGACGGGAGCCTGTGAAGCAAGGCACGCCACCACCAGTGCTGGTGGGCCTGGTTCGAGGCCAGGTCGCGCGCCAGACAGGCCAGAAGCTCGCTGGGATCCGCGAAGAGCACGGCCCCCAGCGTGCCTGCTACGCGTCCCCGTAGCGGCCTTTCCGCACGACAGTACCAGGCGCCCAGCGCCGCCCGGGCTGCCTGCTCCCAGTCGCCCAGGGCGCGCTGGCCGCGGCGGGGATCGGTGCTCAGCTGCCCGGGCAGGGGATCGGTCAACTTGCGCACCACGAGCACCGAGGATGGCGGCGCGTCTCTCGGTACCAGGTCGGCGCGCTTCACCGGATCCCCGAGCCGGCGCGCAGCGGTGCGTTGCGCCGCCGCGCAACGCACCTGCAGCTGGCCGACATAGGCTGACTCGGATGGCAGCATCACGGGCTACCGCTCTGGCCGCCTTTCGGTGGGCTTCGGGACGCGCCCGGGCCCGGGCGCAGCCGAGTTGATCTGCGTGATGATGTAGCCGAAGGAGCCCACGGGCTCGAGGACGTCGAAGCTCTTGCCCTCTATCACGACGACTTTACCGGTGCGCCGAGAGCCGCGCATGATCCAGGTGGGCAGATTGGCGCCCGTGGGGATGTGCAGGAGCTCGCGGCTCGGGTCGCGCGACACCACGGGGTTCGCCTGGGCGAACACCTGCTGGGTGGGCGTCACGAACGCCCGCACCTGGAACCCCTGGCCGCCCTGCTGCTGTGCGCCGCCCTTGATGTCGTTGATAGCGAGGTAGAGCGCCCTGGCTCCTGGCGGCGCTTTGACGGTCTTGGCTTGTCCAATCAAGAAGCTGCTCTTGTTGAAGCCGTCCCAGGATCCGACGAGCGCACCGACCATGCGTGCCGGAGACTGCGCGTCGGGCAGCGCGAACAACCGGCCCTGCCTGGACTTCGTCGCCAGGTCCTTGAGGTCCGTGGTCCCCAGGTAGACCTTCTCGAATAGATCCTTCCTGGCCAGGAAGTCGCCTCCGTTGGGCCCGACGCGGGTGCCGGCTGCTGCGTTCTGGCGCAGCACCAGCGACCCTTGCGCGAGGACCGTGACCAGGTCCCCGGCATGCACCGCGAGGGTCACCGGCTGCCCTCCGATCGCGGCGGCGCCCGCGCCCACCGAGACTCGCGTCTCGGCGATCTTCACGGCTGGAGGATCGATGTTCGTGACCAGCGTCGTCTCCTGTTGGGCCTGGGGCACTTGAAGCGAATACCGCCGCCCCTGGCCCGGCGGCTTTTCGGCTCCCTGGATGTTGGAAGTCCATTGCAGCGCCGGGTCGACGTTGAAGAAGGCCTCGCGCAGAACGAACTCGTGGGCGGTCTTGCCGGCCGGAAGCTCGTACCCCTTGGTTCCGACGCTCGCGCTGCGCTCGAAGGGTGAGTTGGTGTCCACGAACTGCATGTTGGCCATGGCCGTGGGCCGCCAGATCACTGTGTTGGGGTTGTTCGAGCTGAGGGTGACGCGGATGCACTGGTGGGTGTGGCTCTGGTAGTCGTTGCTCTCCGTGGTGCTGAGCGCCCACGGACCGATTTCGAACTCGTACGAACCCGTGGCCGGTACGGTGGCTGGAGCCGTCGGGTTCGGTGTCACGGGAACCTTGGCGAACGATCCCAGGCTCGGGAGCCCCCAGTTCGCGATGGTGAAGGTCGCCGTCACGTCTGCTGCGTCGGTCAGGGTGTTGCCAACCAGCAGGTTGTTGTGGGCGGTCGCGAAGAACATGTTCGGTCCTTCGAGAGCGATTTCCGATGGATCACTCTGGTTGGTCCGAATGTCGCTCGACAGAATGTACACGCCGTTGCCGAACGCGGTGCTCCGGCTCGCGTAGCCCCATTGGGCGGGCTGTGGCGTGCCCAAGTGGAGCTGGCTGTAGATGTCGTCCGGCGCAGCTCCGATCAGGCGGCCAGGCGGCCACGTGTACTGTTCCGCCTCCGCCGGATCGACGTCTGGATTGGTCTCTGCCACGTTCACGTACATTCCGTAGAACGCCGAGGCAGGCAGCGAGAGCGCCGAGGCGGGGATCTTGATCTCGACGCTCCACTTGCTCGGAGACGAGCTACCGTGCACAAATGCTGACCAGGCCTCAACGCCCGGGTCTGTGACGCCGGCGTCGTCGCCCGGCGACTTCCACTCGTACTCCGTACCGTTGTGGCTGCCCAGGTAGTACTCGACGATGGGGGGGTTCGGGTTGGGACCATCGCGCGGTGGACAGGTCGAAGTGGGCTTGCACGGGAAGATGTGAAGGCGGTGGTAGTGGCTGCCGGTGGTCGTGGGGTGGAGCCCCACTACCACCACGTCGTGTTGGTTGAAGCCGCTGGCCTCCGCTTCGACGTAGAGGTAAACGTTGTTGGCGTCACCGATGGCGGCCATCTGAGCCTCCAGCACCGATGATCCAGTCGGTTCCAGGGTGTACCAGGCTGCGCCGGTCCAACCGGTCTCCGGCCCGTTGCCCTCCGTGGTGTCGCCGTCGATGGGGGGCGGGTTCTGGCCCTGCGGTATCCGCGGGATCACGAAGCGATAGTCCCTGTCGTGGTAACCGGCATTGACGGTTCCTGCGTCGGTTCCTGCGTCGGTTCCGCCGTCGGGTTTCTCCGGCGGTTCGGGTACGCAGGTGCCCGTGCAGCGGCAGGCCAGCGTCGCGCCGATCAGTGGCAGCGCGACGAGCGTACACACCAGTTGCACGCGGAATTCGTGGTTCGTTCTCATGGGAATGCTCCTCTCGGTGAATCGCTGTTCGCTTCGGACTTCAGAGCCAACCTCACGCTGGCGGCGAGCCCTTCACGATTGAGTACTCGGCGTAGGTGGGGCCCTCAGTGCCTCGTGTGGCCTCGATCCTGAGCCTGGCCGCTGCTGCTGCCCCCGCCTGGGCGGAAAGGGTGAGCAGGATGCTCCTTGGATCGCTCACGATGTGGAGCGGGTTCGGGCTCGTGACTTGCACCGTCCAGAGCGCGAGCTCCTCCTCACTGGCGCCGGACCCGGGCTGCGCGATCACGGTTGCTGTCGTAACATAGTCGTCCACATCGTCGGGCGTCGTCGCAGTCGCTATGACATCGATGTCGATGTGCCCGCCGTCGCTGACGTAGAAGGTCCCATTGACGTAGCGGGTAGTGGGGATGGCCGTCGGCTCAGCCAGCGTGACGGCGGGATTGCTCGGCGTGGGAGCCTCGCCCAGAGCAACGGTGACCAGCGGCGAGCTGTCCGAGACTCCCGAGTAGTTCTGGGCCCGCAGCTCCAGGCGCAGCGTCCCGTCTTGAGTCGCCCCGGCAGGAATCGTGACCGTCACGGTCAGCGGAGGGAGGACATAGGGTGTGTCCTGGCTTCGCGGGATCGTCACCTGAGTCTGATCGACGGTGGCCGTCCAGCTCTGAGGGTCGATGATGGCGATGACGTGGTAGTCCTCGCGCTGCGAAGCGTAGCCGGAGACGTCGAACACGTAGTCGGCCGTTGCGGGCGGCACGATGGCCTGCGTGGGCGCTGTGACCTGGAAGGAGAAATCCGTGGCCAAGGTGCCGACGACGCAGGGTTGAAGGCGGAAGGTCGTGCTGGTCGTTCCTTTCTGGTTGGTCACCTCGAGATCCACGTCCTCGCCGCCCTCGGCAAGACCGGGAACCGACGGGATCGTGACGATCAACACCTTGTCGGTGCTGCCGGCGCCATAGTGCTGGACCGGCACCTCTTCGACGGTCACCGAGACGAGCGAGGACATGCCGAGGTTGTGCCCCAGAATGCGCAGCTCATCCCCCTCCGTCAGCGTCCCCGCGGGGTTCAAGTACTCGATGGAAGGAGGCCCCCCGCCGGGAGCCGCCTTCTCGACGAGGGAGAGGCGCGCGTCCAGCTTCACGAGCTCGTCGACGATGGCGTTGTGCCAGTCGGCGCGGATCAAATCGCCCGGAAGCACCTTCTTGATATCGATGGTCATCTCGTACCTCCAGCAGCCGTGGCTCGGGCTGCACGCAAAGCCTCAGGTGTAGTTGGCGTAGCCCCAGCGGTTGAGATCGAAGTCAGGGGTGCCGAAGTAGGGAATGCTTCCGCTCGCGAACACGACGTAGGGCTGCGGGGCGTTCGCGGTGGCCGTGTCGATCGCCTGGCGATTCTCGCGCACGCGATAGATCCAGAGAAATTCCTCGGTCCCCAGCTGGACCGCGTCGTACTGCAGCCCGGTCCGCAGCAGCGCTTCCAGATTCCGTCCTTCGATGAACACCGGGGCCGAGCCGGAGGCGTACGGCGGGGGGCTCGGCTCGCGAAGGGTTTCGCCTGCGAAGAACTGCTGGTACTCGAAGCCGCGCCGACTGCCGTTCCACAACGGCAACAGGCCCACGGCAGGAACCCGGACGAAGAACTCCTTCGCCTGCAGCGTCCTCACCGCGTGCACGCTCCCGCTGTGCGTGACCAGGTCCGCGAGCTGCTGCTGAAACTGCAGCAGCGCCGCGTGACCCTCGGCCTCGCGGCGCAGACTCATGGGCCGTACCCAGGTGCTCGAACGCTCCGGAGGCACCAGCGGCCGGCGCACTGCCCACGTGTCGACGAACTGAAGCCCCTGCTTGGTCCAGTACACCAGGGCCAGCGGTACGTCGCAGCAGGTCAGGATCCCCTGGACGCGCAACGCATCGAGCCCACCGTAGCTCTGAAGGGGCGCCTTGCTGTCGGCCATGGCTTCGAAAGGGCGTTCGGCGAACGGGTCGAGCGCGCCCGTGCCCAGGCACCAGTGCGCCAGCGCGCTACGGTACTTCGAGACGGCCGCCGAGGCGATGGCCGCAAGTTGCGTCTTTCCCTTTGCAGAAGCATCGTTCGCCGCCTGTGCCAGGGCGGTAAGCTCCGTGCTCAACGCGCCGGTCTCGATCAGGTGAAACTCGAGCCCCTCGACATCGTAGCGGCGGTCGCAGTAGTTCTTGGCGTTCGTTGGCAAGTACCCGGACTTCGGCGCCCACTCGGCCGGGCTCGAGATCGGCCGCGCCGTAAGGATGTACGTCCCGGGGTTGGTCGGCTCCTTCGTCGGCGGCAGGCACTCGGAGAACACGCCGGTGCCGACGCTGCTGCCAGAGGCCTCGCGCGTGAGGGCCACCTGGACGCCTCCGCTGACTCTCAAGGCCACGGCCTCGCCGTTGCGATTGAAGGCCAGCCCCTCGCTGACACGGAGCACGGGCTCGAGCGTCGTCGAGGCGTCGGCCACCGAGACCTCCAGACCGTGCACCACGCCGTGGCCGAGCGCGGCGGCCAGTTGCCGGTGCTGGGCACGGCTGGCCGCCTGTTCGTCCTGCAGCGCGTCGGCCGTCAAGAGGCGCCCGTTGAAGTAGTGCGCGTTCTTGATCCCGTCCGTACAGTAGTTGCTGCGCAAACCGACTGTTTCGCCCGTCTTCATGCTGCTGCTCTCCCGTGCTCTTCGCGCTGGCCGTGCCGATTCATCGTGGACCCGTGATGCGGCGTACTTCGACGCTGAACGCGTAGCCGGCGCGCAGTCGCGCGCTGTCCGCGGCACGCACGCTGATTCGGATGCCGGTGGCGGCGTACGCGTTGAAGCAGACCGAGCCCGCGGTCGTGCCGGCCTCGAGCTGGCCGCTGACGAGGTAGGCAACGTCGTCGCCCTGTGCAGGGGCGGAGTATCCATCGAAGGTGAGCAGGAGCTCGCTGCGTGCGCGACCGGCGACCTGCGATGCCGCAAGACCGTTGAACGTCGGCCCGTCGGCGACGACCGCCCCGGCGCCAGCCGGACCACTCGACACCGAGAACCGGCCCGCCGCAACCACGGCGTAGGTGGATCCGTCGCGTGCGGCGGCCGGAGCCGTTTCGGCCGCTTCCCGCGTCAGCGCAGCGCGGTGCACCGGCAGAGCCGGCTGCGGTTGCAGGACGGGCGGTGCCGGGATCGGCAGCGCGGGCGTCGGGATCGGCAGCTCGGGCCGCGCCGGAATGGGCAGCGCGGGCGTCGGAATCGGCAGCTCGGGCGTCGGCAGAAACGGGGGGATCACAGGGGGCTCGAACGGGGGAGGCGCAGGGACCGTGCTCCGGCCGATCCAGCACCCTGTCCTCCCGAGCCACTCCTGGAGCAGGCGGGAATGCAGCAGGTAGGGCCGATCGGTCTCGTCGATGCGCGGGCTGCCCGAAACGGCGAACGCCGACGTCTCGGGGTCCTGAACCACGTCGAGCTCGATGTGCGCCAGCAGTACGGCATCGTCTCTCATGGGCTCGCACGGACCCGGGGCGTCCCGAACGATGACGCGCGGCCTGACATCGGTGACCCAGGTCCGGAACGCGACGTCGAACATCGCGTGCGCTTCGTCGGGGTGGATCGCGCGAGCCGTGATGGGGGCAACGGGGGGGCTCGCGGGCTCGTCGGTGCAGCCCAGAGCCAGGACCAGGGTTCGAAGCTCCTGCTCGGTGATGAACAGGGCGCTGGCGCTGTCGGTGATCTCGAGCTCTTGGAGGAGATCTCCGAAGGCGCGGACGAGATCCTCCTCGGCCTGACACGGCGCGCAGCCGGACGGCTCGGCCGGCGGCGACAGAGCCGGGCTCGGCTCGTCGAGACACAACTTGAGCTCGAATCCGCTCGAGATCCGTGAAGGCGCGACCGCGGCCTCGCTGGACTGGCAGGGCTCCCCTCGAATCGGAACCGGGTGCGTCTTGCACTCACGGTAGTACAGGACCAAGCTCAGCCGGAGCGTCCCCGGGGGGCTGGTCATGAGGCTTTCTACCTCTGACTGGTGCGCCGCGAGCCAGCTGTTCAAGTCGGCGCACATGTCGGAAACGACGCGGATCTCCTGGCCCAACGGATTGATGGCCACGCCCGGCGTAACGTGCAGGCGCGGGGTAGCGTTCGACTTGGGCTCGACCTTGAGACCCCACACCGTGCCGTATCCGTGCAGTAGACGATGGTGCAGGCGGCCGTGCTCGACGTGGTGGAGCTGTTCCTGAAGGAACTCGTCCACACCGAGCACCTGCCCGAACGTGTAGTTGACACGCAGAGAGGGGTCTTTGAGCATAACCGGCTTGGTGGCAAATTCCGTCATCTGAGACTCCCTGTAGGCTTTCTGGCAGGTTCGACGGCCCCGAGGGCTTCGCGCCCGATGATGAAGCGTTCACTCGCGTCCCACGGCGGGGTGATGGCGAGGTGGCCTTCGCCGACGTAGGTGTCGCCGAGCACGGTGTTCTCGGACTGGCTCCCGTCACCCAGTTCGGATTCCAGCCCGAGCCTCGCCTCGCCGACGCGGAACATGGCCCAATACAGCTTGACGTCGAAGCTGGTATGCGCGGGCTTGACGAGCTCGGCAACCTGCTGGGCCCGGCGCCGCTTGGTGGCTTGCGCCGAGTGCGGAGTGTTCAGACCTACCGGCACGAGCACCGAGAAGCGGTACGCACAACGCCGGGTCGGCAGGACCACCGAGGCGAACTGGATCCAGTCCTTGAGCATGGGTCCGCTCGCAGGCAGCGATGCGCGCAGGTACGGCTCCCAGAGCTTGGCCTGTACTTCCTGCTCGCTGAGCGCAGCGAGGGCGGTATCGTCGATGAGCCCGTAGGCAGTGTTCAAGAGCGGCGCCTGGCGGTAGCGGCGGCGCAGGAGCGCCCCGTAGCGCGGCAGGTCCGAATCGAACACCGGCGCGTAGGTGAACCCGAGTCCCTCGTCGAGAAACCGTTGCCAATCCTCGGCTTGGTCCGCGGAGGCAGGCTGCACTGCCGGCATTCGGAGCTCGACGTCGTCGAAGCCCGTCAGCTCCTGGCCCCACCGTGCCTGGAGCACGGCGACGCTGGCCAGCCGTTCTCGCAGGTAGCCACGGAATCGCTCGTGCAGCGGCTCCGCGCCCTGCTCCGGTGACCAGTCGAGCGCGGGAACGCCGAGGCCGGGGCCTGAAGCGTCACTCGGGTCCCCGAAGACGACGCCGGGCGCGCGACGCGTCAGGAACTGCTCGACCACCCTCACGTGGAAGCCCGGCGCTGCGGCAGCTTCCTTTCGAGTCGTTGTGGCCCCACTGGAGCCGAGCTTGGCCAGCGCTTGTTCCGGACACGGATCGAGGGCGAGGCGCAGCGCGCGCTCGACGCCACGCGCGGTGCCCCGCTCGCGGAAGATCTGCGGGGCCTGAGCCAGAAACTGGCGCTGGGTCGCCGCGGACCACGCCGGGTCCAGGGCCGCACCCAGCCAGGCGGCGAGCCACCCGAGGTACTGGTCTGGGACGGTGCGCGGTCCGAACAGGATTTCGGCCGAGGCGATCTTGCCCTCGAGCGCCGTGAAGGATCCCTCCACGTTGGCCAGGAATCGTTCGAGGAACGAGGCTGAAAGAGGGTCGTCGCGGTAGACGGCCGGCAGGTACTGCTGGCTGTACGAGAACCTCGGATAGTAGACCCGCAGCGCGTGCAGACGAGGCGTCGCTCGACCGGTTCCGCGCAGCGTAACCAGGATCTGCAAGTAGCGTCCCTGGGCGCGCTGCAAGAGCGTTTCCCACGTGCCCGTTCGATCCGCCGGGCCCGCCAGGGGGCAGGAGGCGAAGGGCAGTTCCGACCCGTTGCGGCGCCGGACCAGCAGCGGCTCGCTGTGCCAGGGTTGCTCGGCGAGCTGGTCTCGGCGATCGGCGGCGCGGCTCTGTACGGTTACTTCGGTGCCGACGGGAATGCAGGCGTCGAGCAGGAGACGATGCCACACGCATCCTGGTTCCTTGCCATCGAAGACCCTGGCCGTGGGCTCGGCTGCGTCGGGGAGCGTCTCCGAGCCCGCGGGCAAGACCCAGGTCGCCACCGGGTCGAATCGAGGACGGGGTTGCTCGGCCAGCGGCACCCAGCGTTGCCGGCTGTCGTAGTAGGCTCGGTCTCCCGCCGCCACGAGGGCGCGCCCGCCGAAGCGGTGCATGGGCAGGAAGCGGAATGGCCTCGCCAGCTGCAAGGCCTCGGACGGGCTTTCGGGCACGCAGAACGCGTACGTCTGGCCGCCTTGTGCCAGGGCAACGTACAGCACCCCCGACGCGCTGCCCTCAGGGGCCGCCGAGTCGGGACAGAACGCCATGTCCTGAGCCAGCAACGGGAGCTCGCTGGACGCGTCCGCCCGCGGGATCGCGAGCGGCTGACGGCAGCCGAGACGCCAGCGTGCTCCGCCGTCCCCGGGCGTCGCGACCGTGGGCACGTAGCGCAGCAAGAAAGACTGGCCCTGCACCGTGTCCGCATCGAGCACGAGCAGGCTCCCGTCGGGGAGCGCTTCGATGGCGACGGGGTTCACGGCTTCGTCGAGCCTCAGCAGCGGGGCGCGGGGGAACGACACGCTGGGATCGGCATCGGTCGACGGCGCCGCGTGCGGCTGTGCAGCCCGAAAGAACCGTTCTTCTTCCGTGGTGGTGTGGCCCTGGCCGACAGGATACGCTTGGAGCTCGAAGTGGCGGTCCAGACGCCAGCCGATGCGGTTGTCCGGGTCGAGGATCCACACGCCTCCGTCCTGCGATGACGTCAGGTCGAATGGCGCGAAGGGCAGGGTCGCCGGCCAGCACAGGCGCGTGGGAGGCCCTCCTGCATGCAGGTCGAACACCAGCAGGCCCTTGGGAGCCACGAGGCCCACGACCAGGTAGTGGTGCGCGGTCACTGTCAGCCCACGCATCAGCAGGCGCTCGGGCGGCCCCGGCGCAGCGATCGGCTGGAAGAGCTCGCAGCCCGCAGGGCGCGCCGTCTCGTCCGCTGCGGACCAGAAGTGCGCCGGCCCCGTCATGGCCGTACCGAGCACCAGAAGCTCGGATTCGTCCGGCCCGATCCAGTACCAGTTGCCGAATCGGTCGCGGGCGGCACCGCGACGGTCCGAAGGGGCCAGCCGAGGCTGGGGATCGGAGGGCGCGCGATGCGATCGCGAGCCCAGGCGAAGCGTCGCGTCGGACTCGACCCATTCCACCTGTTGACCGGGCGAACCGGCTCTGCCCTCGCCGGTGGGCAGCCAGTCAGCTGCGCCGTACACCAGGTGATATCGAGTTCCGTTGACGTCGATCATGGGGCGCGTCTCACTCAACACTCCGGGGGCAGCACCGGAACCGGAACCTGCTTGCGCGAGGTGCCATCGGATCCGGCCGTGCCTTCCGTGGGACCGCCCTGGCCGGCTTGCACGCCCAGATCCGCCGCGTCACCCGCCAACACGCTGATCTGCTTCAGGTACGGCAGCTCGAGCCCTCGCAGCGGCACCGATAGCGCGGGCACCATGCCCCCGGACGTGATCTTCCAGAGCTTCAGAGCGTGCACACCCGCCACACCGTCCTCCCGCGCGACCTGGGCCATCAGCTCGCGGTCCACCACCGGCGTGCTCAGCGGCCAGCCTGTGCCCTGCTCGCTGCCTTTGGCCTCGAATCCGCCGTACAGCGGCGACAGGAAGCGCCGGATCCGCTCCTTGGCTGCCTGCACGACCGGAGCGATGTCGTAGCCGGGCACCACATCGATCCCAACGGAGACGGCGATCGGGACGTAGCTCGGCCCCAGAACGTAGACCTCGGTCGTCAGCAGCCGGCGCGGGGCCAGATGGCTGCAGACCGCATCCAGGAAGTACCGGTCGGGCACGGGAGGCTCGCCTCGATGTCGCTCGCGGGGAATGACCATCACGGTGACGATCCCGGGGCTCTCGGCTTGGACATCGGGGTCGGGGTGCACCAGGGGCAACACCTCCGCTCGCCCGAGCGCGATGCCCGGAGTGCGCTCGAGGATGTCCTTCCAGTCGTCCACCGACACGGCGCGGTCGCGGTGGCGCAGGACTCTCGGAATGCGGCGCTCGGCGTCGGCCACGCTTTCGCCCTCGCTGCCTCCCCAGGTGGGCACCGGATTGCTGACCCGGAAACCAGACGGAAGCTCCGAGCTCCGGTTGATGGCTCCGATGCCGACGTTGCCCTTGGGTCCCCCGCCGTACGCGTAGCTCGCGACGATGGCTCCGCGCGGCCGCGCGCCGTGCAGGCCGTCTCCGAAGCGGATCTGCCCGCTCGTTCGATCGATGACGTAGACTCGAGCTGCGACCCCTGCCGACCCGGCGCCCGCCGACCCGTTGTTCGAGCTCGCCCGAGCCGCGGGCGCGGAGTCGACCGCGCGCTCCGAGGGTACCTCGGGGGGCGCTGCGAGCAGATCCTCGATGGGCGACCACGGCTCGCCTGCGACGGTCAGGGAGAGCGAGCTCGCGATCACGGGCAGATTGACCAGGCGAAACTGCTGGTCGGGCTCGCCGGTGCCCTGTCCGACGAGTTCCCCGCAGACGCGGATCTCCTGGGTGACGCGGACGGCGTTGAGGCCCACCCAGCTCAGCTTGAAGTCCAGTGCCGTTGCCTGGTCTGCGGACTCGTCCTGGTGGATCACGATCCAGGCGATGACGCGGTCGCTGATGTCCTCTCCTTCCAGCGCCGGAGGGAAGGCTCCGGTGCCCTCGACGACCGGGTCCACCGCGCTCCAGATCCCGAACTCGCCCTCGCCCGGAAGCACGAGCTGAGCCAGACAGAGCTCTTCGCGCGGGTCTGCGTCGAGGTGCGCATCGAGGCGCACGTAGTGCGGCTGCTCGTCGGGCGGCGGCGTCACCGTCGCCGTGGAGATGCTGAAGGCCAGCGGCGGCGCCACCTCGGGCGCTTCTCGTCCTCCCGGTGCGAGCACTCGCCGGGTCACCTGAACCGCCGGCATCATGCCGAGCGTGAGTGTCCGACCCGCGATCTCGCGAGCTACGGAGGTCGGGTCTTCTCCGTCGCGCGCCAGCAACGCGAGCCACAGGTTGCCATCGACCGTGCTACCGTGAACGTCGAGCGGCGCCACCGCCGTCCCGCTGGTCGGGAACTCGACGGGTTGGGTCTTGTAGTACGCCAACTGCTCGGTTTCCTGGACCAGCGCGCTGTAGAGCTCGTCGTACATCTCGGCCGCGTCCTGCTCTTCGGTGACGTCGAGGCGCGCCTTGATGAACAGGCGTGTTTCGACGGGCAAGACGTCGAGGCCGTTGCGGGTGACGAAGCTCGTTGGACCGGCCGAAACAGCGAGCTCTTCGGAGAGCGTGACGACCTCCGCCGGGCCGCGCTCGTTGGTGAGGATGACCATGCCCTGAGCGGCCGCCGGGGGCAGCCGCGGGATCTGCAGCAGGTCCAGGAACTTGAGCCGGTTGCGCTCGGGAATGAGGTTGGCGCGGTAGTGCAGGCTCTCGGCCATGAAGGCGAAAAGCTGAAGCAGCGTGACGCCGGGGTCGCTCTCGGTGAAGTTGGTCCACTCGGGATTGTGGACGGCCACGCGCGCCAGAGCCTCTTCGAGGATCTGCGAATACGTGCGGTCGTCGATGGTTGGCAGGAACATGACGGGTCGGTCTCCTCGGCGCTCGCTATCCTTCGAGACGCAGCCTCAGACTCACCTGCTGTGCAGTCTGGGTCGCGACCAGCGTGTAGCTGACGGTGGCGACGGCGCTCTGCGCGTCGCCCGGGTCGGCCTCCACTCGCACGGCGTCCACGCTGAGCCGGGGCTCCCAGCGACGCAGGGCTCTGACGATTTCCTCTTCGATGAGCCGGCGCGTCTCCACCGTGTTCGGTTCGAAGAGGAAGCGCTTCAAGCCAGCGCCGAATTCCGGCAGCATGAGACGCTCGTTCGGTTCGGTCAGTACGATGATGCGGATCGACTCCTCGATGCTCTGCTCACCCGAAGACCAGGCGACTCTGCCGTCGGAACCGACACGCGGCGGGAAGCCGAGCCCGCGTCCGTACAGAAGTGCCCCGTCGATCATGGGCTCTTCCCCTTGAGCCCGAGCAGAGGGCGGCACGAAAACAGGAGCGGCAGCCAACGGAAGAACGTGTCGAACAGCGTCACCATGATGATCAGCAGAATCAGTGCGCAGAGCGTCACGATGGGAATGGACAGCGAGCAGATCATGCCGAAGCTGCCGCTGCCGCCCGAGCACGGTCCGGTCTTGCCCGGATCCGGAAGATCCTTGTGGAAGGGCCAGGGCAGCACCGAAAGCACCAGATCGGCCAAGGTGAGCTTTCGTATGCGTCGCATCTGTCCGCACAGGAGATCCGAGACGATCAGGCCCGCATTCTTCTTGTACTTGCGCAGGCCAGCCGGGCTGATATCGAGTGGCATGGGGATCCGGATCGGGCGCGCGGGGGCCTCCGGATCGAAGTAGGAGGCCAGCTGGAAGGGCTCGGTGGGGTGGCTCACGATCGGCGGATGGAAGGGTCCGCAGTTCGGGCGCTCGTAGACGCAGCGGATGGCGAACCACGCGTCCCGAGCATCGCCGATCGTGGCGCCGCTGAGGACCGAGTCGGTATCGGATGCGACAGGAGGTCCGGGGAGCGCCGCCTCGACCATGTCCGCCAGTGCCTCGACCTGCTCGATGGCCAGCTCCGCTTCATCGAGGCCGGGGCTGGGCGGGTGAGGCGTGTTCGGGACCGGTCCCAGGACAGTGCCGCAGTCGCTGAGTGGAAAGAGAAAGGTCGGCCAGCGAGGATCGAGCGCAATGGGGAAGCCGTCGCGGTCGTAGGGCTGGTCGACGGCCTCCAGATCGTCCTCGATCTGCTGGGCCGTCGGTTGGCCTGGCTGCCACTGGCCACGGATCGCCGCCAGCGCTTCGCGCAGGCTCGTCGCAATGTCCGAGTCGCCGTACAGGCTGTTTCCGAGCACGCTCCGGAGGTTGCAGGTCGTCGTCTTCAGGACGTCGAAGACGGCTTTCTCCACATTCGAGCCGAGAGCATCGTAGAGCGCGGATTCATTCTGGGGCTGGGCGACGACGGTCTTCCAGACGTCCGGAAGCCAGCGCTCGAGGAACTTGGCGAAGTCGAGCAGCACGTACCAGGACGCAGTCTGGATCTGCTCGCGGGACGCCTTGCGAAGACGCTTCGCGGCCGTGTCGTCGTCTTCCGCCGGCGGTTCAGCGTCGCCGATCTCCACCGGCGGGTTCTTGGTCGTATCGAGCCGGTCGCGATCGTTCAGCGCTTGACGGATCAGCGAACTCCAGGGCGCCGTCACCCGGGTGTCGAAGACCTCACGCCGCAGGTCCAGTGACGCTGCCGGCGTGCCGCCCTCTGCGGCGTCGGAAGCCACGAAGGCAGGGGCCCCGACGTAGCTCTCGCGCCGCCCCGTCGGGATGACTCCGGCGAGCAGGCGTCGCGGCGCTTTGCCGCACTTCTGGTACTCGACGCCAAAGAGGGGCAAACGCTCCTCATTGGGCACGATTTCATCGGCGGCGTACGGCTCCTCGGGTCCCAGCCTGCGCCACGCCGCCCCGGCCGAGCCCAGGACGTACGCGTACTCGTCCCAGTCTGCGGGATCGGAGGAGGTGGTCCCCTGCGGTCGCACCAGACGGCGCATCAGGTAGCTCACTCGCTCCTGACGGCCCGCACGCACGGGCCTGTCGGGAAGCCCGGGCTTCTTGCACACGATCGCTGCAGCCACGAGGTAGAAGCGCTGCTGGGCAGGCTGGTAGAGCTTCAGGGGCCGCGGGTCGCTCGCGGCTTGCTGTGGATCCCCGGTGCCGTCTGCGGTGGAGGCCGACTCCGGAGTCGCGCGTCGCCCCGCGGCCGCCGCCAACCGGCGCTCGCGACGTCGTTCGAAGGTCGAGGGCAGTGCCGCGACGTTCAGGCTTGCCGCCGCCGCCGGAGCGGGCAGCGGATCGTCCCACGTCTCGGGCTTGGCGGCCCACTGCGTGAGCGCGCAGGGCCGGTGCGCCAGGACCGCCAGGAGCTCTTCCATGAACGTATCGGTGGCGAACCGCAGGATCGCGGGCCGCCGTACGACCTCGAGCGGCGCATCGCTCGCGTCGGCGGCTGCGGCCCAGAACGGCTCGGGGCAGAGCCAGCGGACCTCGTGGCGTACGAGCGCGGTCACCATATGTTGCCGGCTCCCGGCGTGTAGGAGGTCCCGACGATGCTGCTCCCGATCACCGTGTCGGCCTGCACGACGCCGTTGAATCGGGACATACCGGCGTTGACGGTCAGCATCCCGGCGGAGATCTCCACGGTGCTGCCGCTGACCGTGACCTTGGCCGAGGCGTTGACGGTGATGCCACTGCTTTCGAGCCGAACGGAGTTGCCGTTGCTGTCCTGAACCTCGATGCTGGCTGGCCCGTCCTTCAAGAGAAGCTGCTGCCCGCCGGGCGTCTCCAGCTTGAAGCTTTCCTGGCCGTCGGTATCATCGAGGGTCATCACCACGCCGTTGCGCGACCGAATGGCCTTGATCGCGTTTTTGCCTGCGCCGTCCATCTGCACGGGTGGGCCGTCCTGGCCGTTCCACAGCGCGCCCACGACGCACGGGTGGCGAGCATCGCCGCCCAGGAAGACCACCAGGACCTCGTCCTCGACGTCGGGAACGAACCAGCTGCCGCGGTTGTTGCCCGCCATCATGGTCGCGAGCCGCGCCCACGCCTGATAGACCCCGCCCTGGCCGTCGGGTGACCAGGGCAGCTCGACCTTGACGCGGCCCTGACCGTCCGGATCCGCGATGTCCCGCACTACGGCCGGATAGGCGCCGTAGAAGCGCCCCCCGTAGCCCTGCGGCAAGCGAGCTTCCAGGATCTCGTCCAGCGGGTGCGTCGAGAGCGTCATCATCTGCACAGCCCCGCGCGCTCGACTTGAAAGTGGGTTTGCAGGCCCGTCTCGAGCGAGAAGACGTGGCGGACCTTCGTCACGTCGTACTTGCCATCGAACCGGCCGACGCGGCCCAGGGTGACTCTGGCGCCCACCGTCAACCGTGCGTCGGCTTCGGCCACTCCGGTGCCGGTCACGAACCGACGCGCCGTGCGCCGGAAGAGCGCCTCGGCGAGCCCCTGGGCCTCCTGGGCCGTGAAGGGCAGCGTGTGCACGACCTGCTGGTCACGGGTCCCCAGCGACTGGTCGAGTACCTCGCTCCCGCTCGTGTCGTCGCCCAGCTCCCCGGCGAGCGCCGAGGCCGTTGCGCGATAGCGAATGGCGGACCGCGAGGCGACGTCCCAGCCGCTGACGGTCAATCCGCTGACCTGTCCGGCCAGATCGGCGCAGGCGGCGAACTCGCGCAGGCCCTCGCCGTACGTCAGGCTGAGGGACGAGGCATTGCGGCGGCTACGGGCCTGAGCGAACAGGGTGCTCCCTTCGATCCAGAGCTCGGCGTCGATCGCCCGGACGCGCTCGCGCAAGAACGCCAGATCGCTCTGATTGAGCTGGGCCAGAACCCTGTGCGTCGGACCGTCCACGTCGACGCTCGCCTGAAGACCGTGCTCACCGGCGACCTGTCGGACGACGTCCGCATCGCTCACGTTCTCGAAGGTCCGGCTGCGTCGCGTCATGCGCAGCTCCTGGAGGCGATCCTCCGCCAGCACCAACGCCTCCGGGGCGCGATCCCGAACGAACCGGCCTTCGATGGCCGTGATCCGGCCGTCGAATACGGTTCCGCCGCCCTGTCCCGCCCCCACGTCGATCTGAAGATGCATGCCGAAGTCGAGCCGCCGGGCGTCGAAGTAGGGGAAGCCGAGCGCGCCGTCCACCGCGCCCCAGTTGGCGAGAGTCACTTCGCACCGGCGCATGCCGAGCACGTCTTCTTCGACCACCAGGGATTTGAGCGCATCGACCCAATCGGGACGCGGTTCGGCGTCGACGGTGAATGCCGGCGCGGCCGGGTACAAAGCTGGAGCGAGCGCAGAATCGGGCATGGAAAGTCTCTAGTGGGCGAACACGCGCCATTCGAGACGCGCGCGGCGCTCGAGGACATCCGCCAGGTCGATCGGTCTGAGCGCGGGGGGATTGGGCGTTTCCGATACGGACTGCGAGGCCGAAGCGGCCGGCGCCTCGGCTTCGGGCGGTGCTTCGGCGACGACTTCGAGCTCATTGATGATCACGGCCACGACGATGACTCCTGCAAGACGACGTCCCTTCGAATCAGCCACGAAGCAGGTCGAGCGGCACGCCCGGCGGCAGGTGCCTGATGCTTTCGATGCCGAGCGCCCGAGCGGTCTGCTGCCAGGCTGGTCTGCCGGCGTTCTGAAGCGCGGCCGGAAGCGTCTCGCCGGCGCGCGGCGTGTGCAGAGGCCGGGTCCCCGGCGAAGCGCCGGCCCCCGGTGTCGCTTTCGATCCGGCAGCGTCGAACTGGAATTGGATCTCCTGCTTGGAGAGCGAGATCGCGACACTGGCCCGCAGCGGACGGCCGTCACTGGAGAACAGGTCCAGCGTCTCGTCCATGGAATCCATGACCCCCTCGAAGAGAAAGGTTCCCCACTGCAGCCTGACGCCCGGGGGCACCAGGCCCTGCTGGGTTTGGCCTTCGACCGACTTGAGCTCGGGCGTCATGAAGTAGGCGATCTGCTGCGTCAGCTCGCGAACGTCGCGCGGCGCCTCACCGCTGCCTTGCGGCAAGGGGCGAGACACGTCGAACACGAGCTCCACGGCGAGCTTCGTGGCTCCTTTGCCGACGAACTGCACCGGCGAGCCCTTTGGTTGATCCCCGCCGGCGTTCTGGTTGGAGAAAGTGACCTTGAGCGTCTGCGGATTGAACTGCACCGTGACGACCTTGGCGGCGCCGCCGTTTCGACCCTGGGCGACCAGCTTGTTGGACGGCGCGGGCCATAGCTCCGTGAGCTTCGCTCGGGTCAGTGTCGTGGCTTCTTTCATCGTGCGCATCCCCGGCCTCGCCCTGCTCGGCGAGCGTCAGCTTCCACTGGGTGGCGTCAACGTCAGCTTCTCGAAAACGATCTGAACCTCTTCGATGGCCACCAGGCCGTCCTTGGCATTCAGGGCGGGCCCTCTCACTTTCACGGGCAGACAGCCGCTCAGCACGAAGCGCGCCCGCTCGGGGCGTTCGGCGGACTGCCCGGCGCCCGAGGCAGAGCTGGTCCCCATGCCCGAGTCGAGCATGATGACCGCGACTTCAGCGCGCAGCCCGCGTTCCTCTCCGCCGGATACGCGAGCGAACCAGTTCCAGAGCTCGAAGCCGGCCGTCATGCCTCGCTTCAGTGTGAGCTGGCCGTAGCTCACGGGGCCCGCCAGATGGGTCGGCCCCACTCGCCCGCCCTCTCGCAGCGTTTTGGGCTCCAGGTTCACCTCCAGGCCGTCACATTCGCAGAACGCCGCGGAAGTGATCGCGTCCCCCGTCTGTTCGTCCGTGATCTCCACCGCGAAGTTGAAGGTGGTGAACGGCGGGGTCGTGGCGCTGA
>JAFGIS010000558.1 GCA_016929495.1 Polyangiaceae bacterium
ACGATGGCGGTGTGCCCGCCCGCGGCCGCGGCCCAGAGCGGGGTTGCGCCGTCGGAGCGCCTCCGCGCGTTCACGTCGGCGTGGGCGGCCAAGAGCAGCGTCACCACCTCCGTGTGGCCGTCGCTGACGGCTTCGTAGAGCGCGGTATCACCCTCCTTGCTCGCCGCCGCATTCACGTCCGCCTGTTTGCCGAGCAAGAGCTGGACGATGGCGGTGTGCCCGCCCGCGGCCGCGGCCCAGAGCGGGGGGATATCGTCAGCGCCCCCCCGGACGTTGGGGTCGGCCCCGTTGGCCAGGAGCACGCTGACGATGTCCTTGTGACCGTTCGTCGCCGCTGCCACCAGGGCCGTCGGGCTACGCGCTCGGTTGGGGTCCAATCGGACGTGGTTCCCTATGAGCAGCTCTACGATTCTCAGGTGACCGGCCGCTGCCGCCAGTGTCAGGGCGGATCCGCCGTCACTCCGGGTCGCATCCACGTTGGCGCCTCTTGCCAGTAGACGCTCGACGATGTCCGGCTGTCCTGCTTCGGCTGCAAACACCAGCGCGGTTGCGCCGCCCCTGTTCTGTCTTGCATCGATCTCGGCGCCCCGGCCGAGCAAGAGCTCGACGACGCGGGCGTGCCCTGCGCGGGCCGCAACCATCAGCGCGGTCGCGCCGTCGCGGGACTGCCTCGCATTGACCTCGGCGCCCTTGCCCAGAAGCATGCGGACCGCCTCCAGATGACCGTGCTCTGCCGCGACGACCAGCGGCAGCTCGCCCGCCGCACGGTTCGTATTCAGATCGATGCTCTCCCGGAGCAGCAGCCTAAGAGCTTCCAGATCCCCTGACCACGCTGCCTCGAGCACCCTGGCGAAGCCGTCGCTTCCGGGGGGCTCCGGCTCGGATCCGGCCATTTCGCTGCAAACGGCGCCATGGCGCTGGACGTGGGCGCAACCCACCGCGCTTGCCAACAAGCCCACGGCCATCACCCCGAACCGAAAGAAAAACGGATAGGACACTCGTCGGGTCACGCTCGGGCTACTCTAGCGCTCTGTCGCGCAGAAAGGCGCATCGAAAGCGAGCAAGCACCGTGGCCGGAGCACGAAAGTGGAACGGGCCAGCATTCTGGCTTGCCGGCGGCCGTCGTCCTTGTTTCAATGCGCTCCGGCTTCCTGCTACCGGGTCAACTCATGCAGCGGCGATGGCTCAGCCCGCTCAGATGGTTCGGACTCACGCTGGCATGGGCGTGTTCCGGTGGGCGGCCGCCGTGCGCTCAGGCGCCGAGCCCCACGCCGTACACGTCGACCCCCGGTGCGTCCTCGCGGGCCGTGCCGGCCCCTGCGCCGATCGAGGCGCCACGCTACAGGGTCGCGGTGATACCCTTCTGGAGCGACACGGGCGGTACGGCGGCCTGGCTCGCCATGGAGCTTCACGATGCCTGCGCCGAGCTTGCCGTCGCGGTGGGCAGCGCCGTTCCGGGCGTTGCCGACGCGAAGGCGCTCCGGGCCCGCCTCCAATTGGGAGATCCGTCCGTGGGCGCCCTTCTCGGTGCCCGAGGTGCGGACGTTGCCGTGTGGGTGGAGAGAGACGTGCTGAAGGGCCAGACGGTGCTCCGCGTCGTCATGGCCACCCCGACGACCTCGGAAATCGGGCTGTATCCCATCCGTGCCGGAGTTCCGGCGTCGTTCTGGGCGGCTCTCGGAGACACGTTGACGCGCGGGGTAATGGCAGAAGCAAGCCGTTACGACTTCGACACCGCGCAGACGCGCGTGGTCGACTCGATTCGGCCCTTCGTCGCTCGCGTGCGTCGCTTGGTCGGCAGCCCTCCTTTCCGTGCGATGGGCCGGAGCCGTCCCGTAGACAGCCTGTGGTCTTGGAAGAACCGCCGCCAAGTACTGATGAGCTATGGCGATGCCCTCCGCACTCTCGGCGAGCAAGCGGGCGAGAGAGAAGCGCTCGTGCAGAGCATCGATGTGTACAGGGAGCTCTTGGCTCGCTATCTCTCGAGGGAGTCCGAGCCGTACGAATGGGGCAGAGTCGAGGACAGTCTCGGCAATGCTCTCATGAGGCTCGGCGTGCGCGATGAGCAGCCCGAGCGCTGGGTCCAAGCGCTCGGAGCCTACCACGAGGCGCTCCGCGTGAGCCCGCGCGAGGAGCAGTCGCAGCGATGGGCCGCAACGCAGAACAACCTCTCGATCTCGCTGCAGAAGCTCGGGGAGAGCGAGTCGGACCTGGGGCGGCTCCTGGACGCGGTGAGGGTGGCTCGCGGGGCGGCGGCCGCACTCGACAAGGAGTCAGAACGGAGCGATTGGACCATGACGCAGATGACCCTCGGCAACGCGCTGCTCGGCGTGGGGGAGCGCGAGCAGGGAACGGTGCGTCTGCTCCAAGCCATCGCAGCGTACAGGGCGGCGCTCCAAGGCTACACTCGCGAACAGGCGCCGCTCGGTTGGGCCGGCTTGCAGAAGAACCTGGCCAATGCGCTGGCGGCGCTGGGCGAGCGCGAGTCATCGACGCCCCGGCTCCTCGAATCGGTCGCCGCGGATCGTGCGGCGCTCGAGGTCTTCACCCGTGACCGCCTGCCGGTTCACTGGGCGATCACCGAGGGCAGTCTATGCGGCACGCTGACGAGCTTGGGAGAGCGCACTTCGGGCACCCGGTGGTTATCGGAAGCCGTCGTGGCATGCCGCGCCGCGCTCGAAGCCTACACGCGCGATGACGCGTCGGACGCCCACGACGCGGCAGAAGCCCATCTGGCGAGAGCGCTCGCCGCGCTTCGGGCACGATCAACCCGAACTGGGCCCGTTCGAGCTCCGGAGCGCCCGGCACCCGAGGATTGAAGCCGGATCATCGACGGTCGTACCTTCCCGTTCTACCCGCCGCCTCCTGCGGGACCGCGATGGCATCTACGGTGCCTGCTTCCAGCGACGGATGTAGAACCTGGGCATCAAGGAGGTCCGGATCGCCCCGCGCTCGCCCTGGCAATCGCCGTTCGTGGAGCGAGTAATCGGCACGCTGCAGCGAGAGCTGCTCGATCACGTCATCGTGCTCAACGAGCAGCATGTCCGACGACTACTGCGAACGTTCGTCGGGGAGTACTACCACCGGTGTCGGACACATCTCTCGCTTGCCAAAGACAGTCCTGATCCGAGAAGGATTGAGCCGCCATCGATGGGGAACCTCGTCGAGATCCCCGTGGTGTGCGGACTGCACCATCGTTACACCCGGCAAGCTGCGTAGCGAGGGGTCCTGGCATACTCATTCCTCGTACACGCTCAGTAGCGGTCACGGGTGCGTCTCCTCCTATTCGGCGGTGTCGTTCAGGGCGGGGCGCGTCGACGTATTCTGTGCCACCAGCCTTCCCGCAAGGATACGTCACGGATGGTTCAACAGCTTCGGCTGACCACCGCGTTCCTTCCCCTGCTGCCGCCCCGATCGCCCAGGGTCACCGCGACGCTGGCACCGGTCATGGGCGCGCTCTCACCGGGCTCGGCGCTGAGCACGATCCGGACGTCCCTGGAATCTGCCTGGCGAGTCGACCGTGGTCGTGCCGGGCGGAAGGGGACCAGCCGGCAGGTGCGCAGGAACCGTCCCCTCGGCGACACGCGCGCCAGCCACCGCGGACCTGCGAGCATCGACGACGACCCCGCTGATGGTGGCCGCCTCCTGGAGGCCCACGTCCGGAAGCTCGAAGGGTCGGTCGAGCCTCGGTGGTGCGACCGCTGAGGCCTGGACCGCGATGCGAGCCGGCCGTGGGCCAAGCGACCGCGCGGCGGGCAACCCAGTGCCGTCCCAGAGCCAGCTCCCCGTGAGGCACCGCCGGGAAGTCGCAGGTTACCAGGCGTTGTCGCTGGGCGGGGCCATCGTGCAGGCTGTACTCTCCACGATGTCTCAGGGAATGCCAGCCGGCTCGAACCCGCGCGTCTTCGCCGTCGACGAGCGCCTGGCACCCGAGAGCCGCTAGGAGGTGGAGGACGGGAGGGTCGCTTGCGTGTCGCCATCCGACGAAGCGCGTGCCAGCCGCCATTCGGAGCTGTCGGCAATGCTCGAAGCACATGTGGGGGACGACTACGACGTGGCGAGCGACATGCTGACGCGAACGTCGGAGCACGACGACTTCGCCCCGGACGCCAGCATCTTCTTTCGGGAGCGTGGCGCCGACGGCTCCCGTCAGCTCGAAGAGCTCGCCTTCGAGGTGCTGAGCACCGAGCGGTTGGGTGCGGCCTCTTCGAAGGCGCGCAAGCTCGTCGGGCGGGGCGTGCGCCGCGTCTTCGCCATCGACATTGCTCGCCAGCGCGCCTCTGAGTGGTCGTCCGCGGCGAACGGCTGGCAGATGCCCGCGCTTGTCAACCACTTACCGTTCGGAAACCCGGTGGAGACGAGCTGTCGTCGTTGGATTCGCAGAGTTCGACGAGGGCCGCATATGCCGTACTTCGGAGTCCCAGCTTACACCGATAGTGGGTACCTACGCCGTGGAGTCGTACGCTTCCACCGACAAGTGTTGGCGGCGCAAGTGGCTGGTGTGCTGGCTTCGCACCGCAGCCCCCCGGGTCTGGACCCCTATTGCTTGTGGACGAGGATCTTGGGTACGTTGAGGACTTGGTCCTGCGGGACCACGAAAAACGGCAAGTGGTTGCTGTCAAAGATGCCCAGCGAACGCATGATGGCGCCTGGGGCAGGGATCGGAGTATCCGTATCCATGCGAATCAGCCCATACTGGCCGGGAGGCAGGCAGAACGAAAAACGACCCTCCGGGTCGGTCCTGACTTCGTAGGACGCGGGATAGCCTTCCGGCAACTTGGACCCGGGCTTCCCGATTTCCTGAACCAGACTGATCTTCACGACCAGACCTGCCAACGCATTGCCTGAGGCTTCGTCAACCAGTGTCCCGACCAGACCGGTGCGCATCGCCCCGCCGCGTCGTGAGTGCCATGCAGCCGATTTCTTGTTCGCTGGAGTCCCGTAAGCATTGCATAGCGGCGTCGATCCGGCTGCGGTGGCTCCCGGTGGCGTTGACGGACCGGCAACGTCAGGTACGGCTCGGGAAGGTTGCGACGTTTCGTTGGCCGAAGGAAGCGCAGATGGCGCTTCCTTCCCCTGCCTATCGTACGTTCGGGAGACGACGTTCAGACCAGGTATCCGAACCCGAACCAAACGCGCTTCGGTCGGCACCTGACCGATGACCAGCGTTGCCGTATCGGATGGCACGGTTGGGACCGTGCAGCACACGTCTCCTCCAATATCTACTCCGGATCCAGTCACCCTGCAGCTTCTGCCGTCCTTCCCGATGAGACGCCAGAGCTCCAGCGTACTGCCGCCTGCAAGAGGGTTCTGGATGCGCACCGCGGTGGCCGGAGCACTGGCCGAAGTCGTCCCGTCCACCGAATAGTCGAACACGAACTGCGCAGGCAAGCTGTGGGCGGCAATGTCCTTGGTCTTGGTAGGCAGGGGGACGCGGGCAACGACCTGCACGTACCCTGGCTTCGCACGCAGCCCCGCGTTGCAGAACTGGTAGCTATCCACCATCTCGACCCGCTCTGCGGGGGAACCACCGGGAGTGACTCCCGATCCGCCGGGCACGGCTGACGCGGCAGCGGCGGGCTCAGAGTGAGACTGCGATCGCGCGGACTCGCGTTGGCGCAGGAGATCACAGCAGTCTGAATCCCCGTGTTCTTGGCAGCGCTCTTTGAGAAGCTCGATGGCCCTTGCCTCGTCCCTCGCCACGCCGTCGCCATTCCAGTACAGGTTGGCGAGGTTGTGGCAGCCCGCGGAGTCGTCCCCGTCGCAAGCCTTCTGGTAGTATTGGGCAGCTTTGCGCTCAGCATCGGGGTCCTGCTGGCCGAGATTGCGCGCATGCCGTGCCTGCTGGGCGTAGTGAAGACCGAGGTAGTTGCAGCCCCCTGCCTCCCCGCCGTTGCAGAGATCCTCCAGTTCTGCGGGCGACCTGAACGAGTAGTCCCGCGCGCAGGCGGCGGCAACGACGCATACTGTGATGTTGCCGACTACGCACGTGATGAGGAACCGACCTTTGCGCTTCATAGGAGTCTCCTCCCTGGTGTCCGCGTCTGCGTCGGCCACTCGACCGGCACGTCCAGGGACTCGGGATTGGACTGCGGGACCCAACGACAGTCAACCCAGCTACAAGTCGCGACATTCTGGCCCGTGCTCCGAGAGGCCCACTGGCGCGCTGCTTGGAGTCATCAACCACGCCCTGAACGGGGCAGAGGCGAACTACGAAGCCAAGTCAGGCAATGCGCCAATGCGGCACGGCGTTCGGGCCTGAACTGCAGCACCGAATCTGCTAGCGTCCAGCCCGCCTTGCGGCACCACAAGGAGACCCGATCATGTCCGCCATCGACGACTACCTCGAGAGGACTCCCAAGAGCGAGATCAGCGCTTCGCTTCTGTCGTTGATTGCGAGCCTCGAAGCGGTCTCCAGGGTCGCGCCCCAGGTAGCCCGCAGCATCGTCCAGGAGCTCGCCGACCAGCGCTCCAATCTGAAGCTCATCGCGAGCGAGAACTACTGCTCGCTGGCCACGCAGCAGGCCATGGGCAACCTGCTCACGGACAAATACGCCGAGGGCTATCCCATGCACCGCTTCTACGCCGGGTGCGACAACGTCGACCAAGTCGAGGCCCTGGCCTGCGACCAGGCGAAGAAGCTCTTCTCATGTGACCACGCATACGTCCAGCCGCACAGCGGTGCCGACGCAAACCTCATCGCGTACTGGGCCATTCTCAACTCTCGGGTGCAGGTTCCGGCACTGGAGAAACTCGGCGAAACCAACCCGAGCAATCTCTCCCGTGAAGCTTGGGACGGGATCCGGGCTCAGGTTGGCAACCAGAAGCTCCTGGGCATGGACTACTACTCGGGCGGCCACCTCACTCACGGCTACCGGCACAACGTCTCGGCCCAGATGTTCGACTCGTACACGTATGGCGTCAGCCGCGAGACCGGACTGCTCGACTACGGCGAGCTGGAACGGATGGCCAAGGAAATCAAGCCGCTCATCTTCCTGGCCGGGTACAGCGCGTATCCGCGGAAGATCAACTTCCGAAAGCTCCGCGAAATCGCTGACTCCGTGGGGGCGGTGTTCATGGTGGACATGGCCCACTTCGCCGGCCTGGTGGCGGGCGGGGTCTTCGACGAAGACCACAATCCGGTGCGGCACGCGCACGTGGTCACCACCACGACGCACAAGACGCTGCGCGGCCCGCGCGGAGGCGTCGTCCTCTGCGTCAAGGAGTTCGCCGATTACGTGGACAAGGGTTGCCCGCTCGTGATTGGCGGTCCCCTGCCCCACGTGATGGCGGCCAAGGCCGTGGCGTTCACCGAAGCCAACTCCCCGGAGTTCAGAGCGTACGCAGCCAAGATCGTCCAGAACGCGAGCGCTCTGGCCGAAGCCTGCAAGAGCGAGGGGATGACCATCGCTACCGGTGGCACCGACAACCACTTGATGCTGATCGACGTGCGCGGGTTCAGGCTCACCGGACGGCAAGCTGAGAGCGCCGTCCGCGAATGCGGCATCACGCTCAATCGCAACTCGCTGCCCTATGATCCCAATGGGGCCTGGTACACGAGCGGGCTTCGCATCGGGACTCCAGCCACCACCACGCTCGGCATGGGCGCGGTGGAGATGAAGGAGATCGCCTCCATCCTGAAGCTGGTGCTCGCAAACACCTCCGTGGCCATCGTCGACAAGGGCACGAGCGCGGGTCAGCCGAGCAAGGCGAAGTATGTGCTCCAGGACAGAGCCCGCGACGCAGCGCGTGAGCGCGTGGCAGCGCTGCTCGGCGGCTTCCCCGTCTACCCCGAGCTCGATCTCGATTTGCTCAAGTCCCACTTCGCTGCGTAGCGCGTCGGATCGCGTTCGGCCCGCGCGACGCCGGTTCTGTTCTCGCGCAGCGGTCCGCGGCCCGCCCTGCGTCCGCGGCGAAGCCAGCTTGCTCGCCCCAAGGCTAGCCTGTATGAAATGGAAACGTGCTGACGTGTTCTAGCCCAACTTCCGAGGTAGCCGGCTCCCTTTAGCCCCCTCTACCTCGCAACGCGACGCACGTATCCGGATGCGGAATACAGTCCCCCGGTCCAGTAGAGCCAAGCACCGTCCACCGCAAGATCACGCGGCCATGCCTGCTCGACGGCCAGAACGCGCGGGGGCTCTGCCGTACCGACGTCGATGCGTTTGATCTCCCCGAGATCGCCGTCCAGGGGCTGGTTGCCGGCCGTGGCGTAGTACAGCGTACCCTGATGAACGAGCAGCTTGGTGACGAAATACTCCCAGCTCGTCAATGTCTCGATACCCGTGCTCCGCGAAAACCCATTCGGCCTGAAACAACTGGCGATTCTCCGATCTGCCCCACCGATGACTTCGATCATCCGAGCCTCGAGCCCACCCATGTCTCTTTCTGCACGGGCGGCCTCTCGGCCACCCCCTGTCGTTGGCGGCGCCGTTCAGCCGCTCAGCCGAGGCGACAACTTCGCTGAGACCGTGGGGACACGTCATCGGGGGAGATAGCCTTCCGAGAGGACCGCCCCGGTGGCTTCGTCGATCACGAAACGCGCCTTGGTCCCGCGGTTGTTCGCATTGGTCTCGATTTCGAAGCGACCGGGCCGACCGAACCACCCATGCCGGTGCAGCACCGCCAGCGGCTCGGAGAAGGCCCAGCCGTTGTCCGCCGCGCGCGCTCGGGCGATATCGATGGCTGTCTGCTCGTCGATCATGGCTCGCTTGGAAGGGAACCCCGTGAGATGGAGACGTGGAACGGGACAGCGGGTGATCTTGTTGATCGCGTGGTTGTCGTCGAGAGACTCGATCGAGACCTCGCCCTTGTCGTAGTAGCGATTCCAGAGGCTCGCAGTCCTCTCGACCACTGCGCTAGAGCTTCTGGAACACTCGAATCCAGTCAACCTCGTACTTCACGGGGAAGGTGGTGCCTGATGGGTCGCCGCCGTTGACACCGCCGATGGCCAGGTTGACGAGCATGTAGTGCTTCTGCTTGAAGGGGCTGGTTCCGTCGGCGTTGAGCATGCTCGCGAGCGGCGCCGAGTTGAGGAGCGTGTCGTCGAGGTACAGGTCGATCGTCTGGTCGTCCCAGTCCATGCGCCATACATGGAAATCCGCTGTCCAGGTCGAGCCACCGAGCGAAGACAGTGATGTCGTCGATGAATCCCATTTCGCGCTCCAGCGCGTGGAGGTGCCACAGGCGACGTTGGCCAGTACGTTGCCCGTGTAATACTCCATGATGTCAATCTCGCCGCTCGACGGCCACTCGCCGCTCACGCCCAGCGTCCACCAGGCCGGCCACATACCCGCGCTGGTCGGAATCCTGGCGCGCATCTCGAAGCGACCGTACTGCCAGCTTTGCAGGTTCCAGGTGGTCATGCTGGTCGACGTGTACTCGGCGTACTGGCGGTTGGCCTTCCAGTCCGAGCTGCCTGCCTGGTAGTTCGGGTTGGCAACGCGCTCCTTGCGGCCCTCGATGATGAGCAACCCGTCCTCCACGGTGGCGTTGTCGGGCTGGTACCACTGCAGCTCTTCGTTGCGCGCGAAGCCCTTTTCGTAGGTCCAGTTCTTGGGATCGGGCGTGCCATCGGTGTTGAATTCGTCCGACCACACCAGCTCGTAGCCGTCGGGTACGGGTATGCCAGCGTCGCCGTTGGGCGCGATCGCGTCTGCCAGAGCCGCATCGCTCGGCGGAGCGTCAGGCGCGGCGTCTTCTGGCAGACCGCCGTCCCCGGCATCGGGACCCCCGTCACGCCGAGTGTCGTCCGGCGAGACGTCGCTGCCGGCATCGGCTGCCGGCGCGCCACGGCCGCCAGTCTCGGAGCTTCCACCGCCTGCCGAGCGGCCACCGGTCGCAGATCTTCCACCGCGGCCCGTGGTACCACCGCTGCTCGTCGTGCCCCCGCTGGTGGTCAGGCCGCCGGTGCCAGCCGTCGATCCACTCGCACTCACCGCGGTGCCACCGCTGTCTGTCGCGCTACCACCGATGCCCGCCGTGCCGCCGGTTACGGTGCTGCCGCCACCAGCGCCCGTGCTGCCCCCGGTCTCCGGTCTGCCTCCGCCGCCGTCCCCGGTCGCGGCGCCTCCGCTGCCTGTGCTGCCGCCGATCGCCGCGGCGCCTCCGCTGTCCTCGGCCGCGTCCGACGAGGACTTGCCACAGCCCGCGACACAGAAAAAAATCCCCCCGGCGACCGAAACGAGAACGAACCGACGGCAACGAGACAATGGGGCCCGCATGGCTTCCCTGCTCCCCTTGGCTCGCCGTCGCTCGAGGGTCAAGCGCCTTCTCTTGCCGTCAGGCACCCGCCAAGCGCAGCGGAGGGCCGTTTTCTACGGTCCGTCTGCTCGGGGCTGGTTCGTTCGTCGTGATTGTTGTCCCCTGCCAGATGTGTCGGGACCGTGGGCACTTCGCGACTGTGCAAGCACTCGGATCCAGCCTAGCCAGCGGGCCGGTCAAAACCCCGCCTCGAGCGGCACCAGCTCTTGAATGAGGAGCACCACGCGCTCCGCGGAGCCCGACTCGGCTACGATGCGTCGCACGCGTTCGTAGTACTCGACGTGGAGCTCACGGATGCGCGCGAAATCGGCGTGGGAGACGGCCAGTAGATTGTACGAATGGAAGGCGTCGCTCGAGACGGGGTTCGCACGCAGGCGCGCGAGCGCGACTTCGGTCCAATGCTCTTTGAGGCGACGGTCGCCCTCGGGGTCCGCGTGGGTGTCGACGGTAAGGACGCGCGCCACGGTCCATTTTCCGCGACGGCGCCGGATGAGGCGGGCCGCGCGCAGTTCGCCGAGGAGGCGCTGTTCGTCTTCGAACGAGATGCCGACCGCACGCGCGATGAAGCCGGGGAGATGGGCGGGCGCGCCGCGGTAGGCGTCGAGCTCGAGAGCTCGCAGCACGGCGTGGCTCCAGGGGAGCTCGTAGGCGGCCCGGCGCTGGGCGGCCAGATCGCGCGCAAGCTCGCGAAGACTACCGAGGCGCTCGGGATCCGCGAACAGCGCGACAAATTCCACCAGGCGATGCGTCAGGGCGTCGACCAGTGCGAGCAGCTCGGGAAGGCGTGGCTCGGTCGCGCCGCGCAACCACCGCGCGACGGTCGTGCGGTCCACCCGAACCGCGCGCGCGATCTCGACGAGCGGCGTTTCACCGCCGAGCGCACGCAAGAACGCCGCAGTGGTCTCGCTGTTCCACCCGGCGCGTCCGATCTCGAGGGGCGCAGCCGAGGCTGGAAAGCGCGCGATGGGCTCGATGGGGATGCCATTGAGTGCAGCGAGTCGAAACAACACCTGCGCCGGCGGGAAGCGCCGACCCCCTTCCCACGTATAGGCGACGTTCGCGCGGTAGCCGAGTCGGCGCGCCAGCGCCGGCTGTGAGCGGCGACCGCGCATCACACGGAGAAGCTCGGATCCCAGGGTTTCGTAGTTCATCTCTTACATAATACCTCACAAAGGCCCCAAACTGGGAGATGGATTGTTGCAAGCAGCGCTAGACAGGCGAACCGGCTGCTCGCATACTGCAAGGCATGCGACGGCTTCTGGGGTTGCTGCTGCTCGGTTCGACGATGGCCCATGGCTGCAGCAACGGGCAGACAGGGTCGCTGGCCTACTACTGCCGCGACTCGGAGTGCGTGAGCCATGCGCTGGATTGGCTCGAGAGTCTCGATCCCTCGCATGCTTGGGCGCCGGTATTCGTCGGCTCGGAGTGTCACCAGTACTGCAAGTGTCTGGCGGACGACGGCGGCTACGAGATCGTCGCGCCGACGGGATCGCCGTGCGCCTATCGCGGTCGTGGAGGATTCTGCATCTTGCCGGACAGCGAGGTCAGCCTGTGCGATCCGAGCGAACCGAACTCGTGTCAGGCAACCTGCGCGGACCTGGAGAATCGCTTGGCTCAGGACGCGATGAAGGTGTTCGATGCCAGCGTTCGATTTGCGGCCTGCGTCACGCCTGAGGGCTGGACGAGCGGATCCACGGGGGCTGGCTCGTGCCGGATGGTGGCTGTCATCAATGGCGCATGCTACACGAACGATGACCCGGGAGGGTTCTTCACCGACACGCCGCACGATTGTTCGCTGACGGACCAGCAGATCGTGCTGGCCACATACCCATAAGGGAGGATGCTATGAGCACTCTAAGGTGTTTCCCTGGTGCCATGGGCTGGCTACTCGTCGTTGCCTGCGCGTCCAACGACGTTCTCGGTGACGGGGACGTCACCGCCACGGCAGGCACCCTCAACGTCGTTGAATCCCCAGCGTCGAGCGGCGACACGCCGGCCGTGGGGGATCCTGGTCCAGACGGGGACGAGGTCAGCCTGTTTGCTGCGTGGTCGCCGACCATGCCTCCTCTCGAGTACCACGCATTCTACGCGGCGTGGAGCAACCAGAGTGACCATAGCATCTTCGTCGAGCCGCGTTGCTGCGCTGACTGGTGGCGGCGCGAAGGTGGTGGCTGGGTCTTGCGTGCCGATTCGGTTCCCGACGCCGTCGGTCCGTGGGTTGAGTTGCTGCCCGGTCAGACGCTTCGTGCCAGCCTCGCGTCCAACCTGGCTTCTGGGATCTACGAGCTTCGCGGAAGGTATCGGGTTGGCTGTCGGTTCGGAAATGATTGCAGCGCGTCCTACGCGCGCACGAGCCGCGAGGTCTGGGTCGTGGTTCGGGCGGGGGAGAGCTCGGCTGACACAGACAACGAGACCGCTGCGGCGCAGCTTCATGCTTCTTGCAGTGCGGAGGCACCCTGCCCCGCGGGTCAGACCGCCATCGCAGTCTTCAGCAGTGAAGACAAGTGCACCTGCGAAATCCCATGTGAGCCGAGCACGAGCAAGGCTGTTTGTCCAACGGAGGAGAGTTGCAGCTTCATCAGCGATAGCCTCGGACCGATCTGCCAGTAGCGTGCGCCCGGTGCCAGTGCGGAGCCACCGCGTGGCTGAGGGCTGGAGAGCGGAACTGGCACACAAACTGCAAACCAGCGATGGCAATGTCGAGCCCGCGACCCTATTGCGCCGCCGACGTTGCTCTGGCTCTGACGCTCCTCGCGCCAGCTGCGACGGCTGCAACGGATACCCCGAGCGTCCCACCCGCGGAAGCCGCTCCCGAACTGCCCGCTCGCGAGGGATACTCGCGCTTTGCGGTCTACGCGGAGCTCGCCGGGATGGCATTCATGTGCAGCTGGAATCTCGACTACAGGCCGGTCCCGAAGGTGAGCCTTCGTGCCGGTGTCGGTTTTTCGCCGTTCAACGCCCCAGGCCCGCTTTCCCGCCTCGTCACCCCCATCGCCGCCGCGGCGCTGCTCGGCGGGGAACGACACTTTGCTGAGCTCGGAGTCGGCTACACCCATTTCTGGGTCTATGACGACGATGCCCGTTTCGTGGTCCCCAGCTTGGGCTACCGCTACCAGCGGCCGGACGGGGGCTTCCTCTTTCGCGCGACACTGACCCCCTTTTTCCGCGCAAACAGTCTCGAGTACGTGCTGCCATGGGGCGGCGTCTCCTTCGGATCCGGGTGGTAGAGCACGCTCGGCTACCGTGCGGCCCATGCACACCTGTGCTGCTATTGATGCAGCCGGCGCGCGGGGCGCCGTGTGGTGTCCACAACCTCGACAGAAGACGGCACTCTGCGCAGCTCGCTCTCGAGCGGCATTGCGGTCTCGGCCCGAGGCCCGAGGCCCGAGGCCCGAGGCCCGAGGCCCGAGGCCCGAGGAGAGCGGCGTTGGCAAGGGCCTCGAGCTCGCCGTACATTTCGAATCAATGTCCAGTTCCTGGTCGGTTCTACCGCTAGCCCCTGACCCGCCGTCTGTGGCGATGTCGGTCGCGGCGTGGCTCGACCTGGACGAAGACGATCCCGGAGAGCTGGTGCGTGGTCAGCTGACGGAGGAAGAAGTGCCCGACGCGACTCACGAGCTGATCGTGGCCTGGCTAGTGTGGACATTGAAGAACTGGCTAGGTTCGCGCGGCCTGGTTCTGGGTTCTGACCTCAGAGTGCTGGTCGGCGACGAGACGGGCCGCAAACCGGATCTGACAGTGTACCTGGACGGCAGCCGGCTGCCCCCGCGCAACGGACCCGTCACGAGTCCGCCAGATTTGTTGGTCGAAGTCATCAGCCCCTCCCCGCGGGACGAACGGCGCGATCGCGTCGAGAAGATGGCCGAGTATGCTCAGTTCGGCGTCAGGTACTATTGGCTAGTCGATCCCGCCCTGGGTTCGTTCGAGATGTTCGAGTTGGTCGATGGGCGCTACTCGAAAGCGGTGGGTGCAACGGCAGGCGTGGTGACCGACGTGCCAGGCTGCCAGGGGCTGCGTCTGGATGTGGACGCTCTCTGGAGAGAACTGGCTCGACTGCCCGAGAGCTGACGGATTCGGAAAGGCGTACTGAGCGCCCTCAGACCGCCACCGCCCAGCGCTCCGCCACCAGAGGCTCGACGCCGAGGCTGAGCAGCACGTGTTGCGCCCGTGATCTCGGCACGGCAACGCGCGTCGGCATGCCGCCGGGCAGACCGAGCAGCTCGAGGAAGTTGTAGCCGCTGTCGAACCTCGCAGCGACGTGGGTGTTGTTGCGATCGAGCACCACACTGACCGGTTCGATTTCCTGTCCGAGCAGGAGCAGCAGTGTCGTGTCGGTCTTCTCCGAAACGGCGGCGACATCCAGGATGGCCACGCCGGGTGCGACACGCTCGAAACGCCGCGCAACGCGACGAGTTGCAGTCTCGATCGCGTCCAGCTGGCGAGCGGCCTCGAGGATCGTCTGCCACAGCCCCGAGTCCTCGAGACCCGTAGCCAAGTAGCGGACCACGGCCGCGCAGAGCGCCGTGTCGCGAGGACGCGCGCGCAGAGCGCGATCCATCGTGCCAGCCATCGGGCTCGGCTTGCCGAGGCGCGTATCGATCGCGCGGGCGTCCGTGTCGCACTCGCCGTAGGGAGCCACGCCGTCGAGGACCCACTTGGCGGCGCAGGCCAGGCCGTCGAAATCGGTGTGACAGACGACGGTCTCGACCGGACCGATTCTGGCGCACAGGGCCGGGTCGATCATCTCGGGGCAGGCCGGGTGCTCTGCCTTGGTCGATAGAACGAACCTCGGATCCCCCTGGAACCGTTGGTGTTCGCTGTGGTCGTGGTGGTCGATCCATCCTCCGAGGCGATCGCCGAGCCCGCTGATGAAGGGCAGCGTGACGGCCTCGAAACCGCCCGAGCTGCCCGTGCCCGCGAAGGCGATGTCCAGCACGACCACCCGGCCCGTGAGCTGACTTGGGCGGGGCAGCTTGCGCGGGGAGGCGAAGGCGAGTTGGTAGCGACTCAGGGGCGATGGCATGAACCGTGTGGGGTCTCTTGTTACACTGTCGGATATCGAGCTCGGACAGCGAGGTGATAGCATGCGCTCGCACGGCAAGCTGGTGTGGTGGTTCGTTGGCATCGGGTGGCTCGTGTCCGCATCGCCGTGCGCGGGCAAGCCAGCCACCGCGCAGGCGCCGCGCGGGGTGCGGACGGAGCTGCTGGGTTGCGATCTGCGCGGCAGCGCCCCGGTGGTCTCGGACGTCGTCGTCTACCGGACGGCACAGGGCCGCACACCGGTCGCGCGCTTCACGGGCGCGCCGAGCGCGCTCTGGTTGACGAAAGTACCGGCTGGAAGCAGTCGGCTGGGCATTCAGACCGGCATCGGAACGGGTAGCTTCCGCATTCGCGGGTACATCGATGCCGCTCGAGCCCCGGTCGTCTCCAAGGCGCGTCTGGAGATCGCGACAGGCCACCTGTGGATAGCCAAGGGGCAGACGGTGCGCGTTCTGGAGTCCGGCAAGGATCGGTTCCGTGTCGAGAAGCGCCTCACGGACCCAATCGACCAGAGCTTCGAAGCCTGGGCGACATGTGAACAGCTCGAGCTCGGAGCCGGCCGTCCTTCAACGTCGCAGGTGCCCGGAAGCGCGTTGAGCTACGTGCTCGAGGCGGCCAATATCGACCTCTACGATGATTGGCGCGCCGGCCGCAGGGTGCTGACATCGCTGCACCGCTCGCCCCGGGGTTCCGGTCTTCTGCTCTTCAGCACGCAGAGCACGGAACACTGGGTCCGCGTACGCTATTTCGGCGGCATCGAGATCGATGCCTGGGCGCCGGCTGGGGATCTCGTGGCGTTGCCCCCCGGGGAGATCGCCGACGGCAGTCCTGCCGCGGCCGTCGAGTCGAATCGGACGCTGAAGCTCGCCGAGTGGAAGCGCGAGACCCGTACTCACGCCGAGGTGCCAATCCGAATCGAAGCTCGCGAGCAGGCGCCCGTCGTGGGAGTCATCGAGCCGAACACGGACACCGTCGTGGTCCACGAGGTGGCCGGTTGGTCGAGCGTCATGCCGCGATCGATACACGTGGCCCCGTACAATGATGGGGTCTTCTGGGTCCGAACGAGCGACCTCGAGAAGGCAGACCGTCCACTGGGCGGCGGTGCACGGTGACGACGTTGCTTGTGCTCGAGCCGAGCTGAAGCACCTGGTCGCTAAAGAGATCCGACAGTCTGGGTCGGGAGTCGGACACTGCGCCCGCTGCCGGCTGGCTGGCGGGAGACACCGGGCTCGGCTGCGTGCTAGCCTCGCTCCCGTGGCCCACACGAGCGAAGAACTAGTACGGCAGGCCCTCGCAAGTCCCCTGGAGCGCACCGACTTCCCCGAGCTCGGTAGAAGGTACAGCGGCAAGGTCCGCGACAACTACTCCGGCAGCGACCAACGCCGGACGATCGTGGTGACGGATCGCATCAGCGCGTTCGACCGCATTCTCGGGACGCTCCCGCTGAAAGGACAGCTGCTGAACGCCATCGCGGCGTGGTGGTTCGACCGCACACGGGACGTCGCCCCGAACCACGTTCTCTCCGTGCCCGACCCCAACGTGATGGTCGTGCGCGAGTGCACTCCGCTCCCGGTCGAGATGGTCGTGCGGCACTACCTGACGGGCACGACGTCCACGAGCATATGGGTGCACTACCAAAAAGGGGAACGTTCCTTCTGTGGTCACCCGCTTCCGGACGGCATGCGTCGCCACCAGAGGCTTCCCAAGCCCATTCTTACCCCCAGCACCAAGGGCGCTGACGGCGCGCACGACATCTCGGCCTCACGGGAGGAAATCCTCCGCGTCAGCGGCATGGATCCGGGCGACTTCGACGGTGCAGCCGAGATGGCGATGGCCTTGTTCGAAACGGGCCGTCGCATCTGCGCGCAGCGCGGCCTGATCCTGGTCGACACCAAATACGAGTTCGGCAAGACGCCCGAGGGCGAGCTGATCGTCATCGACGAAATCCACACGCCCGACTCGTCTCGGTTCTGGTTCCAGTCGACCTACGAGGAACGCTTCACCAGCGGGCAGGACCCGGAGAGCTTCGACAAGGAGTACGTGCGGCGCTACCTGGCTCAGCGTGGTTTCATGGGCGATGGGCCAATCCCTCCCATTCCCGACGACATTCGCGTCGAAGCGACCCTGCGCTACATGCACGCCGTCGAGACCATCATGGGCGTGAAGTTCGAACCCGTGGTCGCAGGCGATCCGATCGTTCGCATCCGGAGAAATCTGGGCCTGGCGTGAACGGCGCGATGATGCAGGACCCGGCCGCATCAGAGGCGTTCGAACGCGCCTGGGTCGCCACGGCGTATCTGTGCGGTCGACGCGGCGCGCAGCTGACCGAAGGCTTGAACACGCCGCTGGCGGGGACCCTGCGGCTGGCGCGGGCTCTATCTCATGAAAAGCGCGGCGCGCGCGCTCAGGTGCTGGCAGCCGAGCTCGGCCGGATCGTCACCGCCCTCGGAGGCAGGCGTCTGTGGTGAGCGTGCCCGCCGGCCGCATACTGCGGGCGCAGGAGCTGACGGACGAGCTCGTGCCGTTCCCACCGGTGGGCGCACACGTCGGGCCGACACGCGGCCGAGTCGTCGCGCGTGCCGTCGTGGAGGCCGAGCAACACGCCCGGGAGCTGCTAGAGGCGGCCGAGCGTAAGGCCGAAGAGCTCGTCGCAACGGCCACGCGCGAGAGCGCGGACATCCGCGCACGGGCCGAAGCAGAGGGTCGAGCAGACGGTGCCGCGGCCCTCGCCGCCAAGGCCATCGCGTGGGCCGCGCACGAAGCACGGGCCGACGAGCGCCAACTCGACCGCATCGTGCAGGTCGCCGAGCTCTTGGCAGAGCGCCTACTCGGCGAAGCGCTGTGCCTCGACCCCGCTCGCGTCCTCGCTCTGGCACGCCAGGCTCTCACGGAAGCGAGAGGGGCTCGCCGCATCACCATCGTGGCGCACCCGGATGACGCCCAGGCGCTCGCGATGCTGCTCGAAGGACCCGTCCTGCGTGGCGCCGCGGTCAGCATCGCCGCCGACCCGCAGCGCAAACGTGGCAGCTTGCGGCTCGATACGGAGATCGGTTCGCTCGATGCGGATCTGGCGCCCCAGCTAGCGCGCCTGGCACTACGCCTGCGCGAGGGCATTGGAGGATGAGCTCCCAGTTCCCGACGCCCGGCGGCGATGGCCCCGTTGCGCCGCCGGTTCCCGCAGTCCCGACCGATCCCCCGCCCGGTTCCCCTTCGCCCCGCTTTCGCTGGGGCACCAACCTCGTCCTGTTCGTGGCCACGGCGGCCAGCGTTTGGCTGATGGGTTGGCTACAAGCGACGGGCGAGAAGCTGCACGGCGCAGCGGCGCAGGTCCAGGCAGCCGCTTTCGCGGTGCCTGTCATGGCGATCCTGCTCGCGCACGAGTTCGGGCACTACTTCGCTGCACGACTGCACAGGGTCCCAACGTCGCTGCCCTACTTCATTCCATTTCCGATCCCTGGACTTAGCCTCTTCGGAACGCTCGGCGCCGTCATCCTGATGCCAGGACGGATCCGCTCGAGCCGCGCACTGCTCGACATCGGGGCGGCGGGGCCACTGTCCGGCATGGCCGTGGCCGTACCCGCCATGTTGGTCGGGCTATCCAAATCGAAGGTGATCGAAAAGAGCACGACGGACTTCATCCAGGAGGGCCAAAGCTTGCTCTACATGGCGCTCAAATGGCTCAGCGTGGGGCCGCTTGGGCCGAATCAGGACGTCTCGATCCATCCGACAGCGTTTGCAGCCTGGTTTGGCTTCTTCTTGACGTTCTTGAACCTGGTGCCCTTCGCGCAGCTCGATGGCGGGCACGTTGCCTACGCCCTGTTCGGCCGCCTGCACCACACCATCGCCCGCTGGATCCTGTATCTGCCCGCGGTGATGGTTCTGGTGAACCTGTGGCTGCACGGCTTGCCGGTGATCACCGAAGCCCTGCGGCCAGGCCACGACCCCGTGCGCTGGACGCGCATGATCAGCGCTCTGTCGCCCTGGGTGATGGCCTGGATCCTCCTGCTCGTCGTGAAGAGCATCTCCGGCCTCGAGCACCCTCCGGTCGACGACGAGAAGCTCGGCCTCGGGCGGCGCATCGTGGCGTGGGCGACGCTCGCGCTGTTCGTACTGCTGTTCATGCCGGCGCCCCTAGTCGCGTACTAGTGCCGCGTTCCGATTGAAGCGATGGGGTTTTCGCCGCCCGCGACCGGGCGAGGGCGGCGAAAACCCCTCCGCTTCCCAGCGATCTGACCCGCGGCACCCGCACCGCTACGTCCCGAAGCGTCTGCGCAGGGCCTCGCAGACGACGGGCGGTGCATAGCGAGCGATGTCGCCGCCATGCGAGGCGATCTCCCGTACCAGGGAGGCGGAGATGAAGCCGTAGTTGGAGCGCGTCGGCAGGAACACCGTGTCGATCTCCGGGCACATGTCGCCGTTCGCGTGCGCGATCTGCAGTTCGTACTCGAAGTCCGTGCCGGCGCGCAAACCCCGCACGATGACTCGGGCTCCGACACGCTTGCCGTACTGTATGAGGAGCCCCGTGAACGAACAGACCTGAACGTTCTCGTATGGCGCACAGATCTCACGCAATAGCTCGAGTCGCTGCTCGACCGTGAAGAGGGGAACGCGCGCAGGGTGGTGGCCCAGCGCGACGACCACCTCGGGAAACAGCCTGGACGTACGCTCGACGAGGTCGAGGTGCCCGAAGGTCGGCGGGTCGAAGCTTCCTGCGTAGATGGCCTTCATGTGACGGTACTACTTGGGGGCGGGCGCGGCCGGCGCCTTGAGTTGCGGCGCAGGCGGGCCCATGGGGTCACCTTCACCGGAATCCGTAAGGGGCAGCATCTCATCGGGAGCTGGGAGCGCTGCAGCGGGCTCGGTCAGCTCGCGCGGCAGGTTTTCCAACCACAGCGACCTTCCCCCTTCGGCAAGGGTCACACGAAAGGCCGCGACGAGCTCGGCACCGGCGAAGCCGCTCAGGTTGATGCCGAGGGTGTTCTCCACCTCCTGGATGGGGGCGCCGTAGTAGGCGGGCACCTTGGGCAGGTCGAAGGCACCCACGCGAAGCAGGGGTAGAACGCCCTGACGCAACTGGGCTGCATTGGGAACGGGCTCGAGCGTCGACGGGTCCATGCCGGCCCGCTTCCATCCGTCGGCATCGAGCGCAGCGGGCAGACCGAGACTCGTGTCCACTAGCAGCGACAGCCGCGGGGACGTGTCCTCGGTGCCGAGAGCCGTCCTGATCAGCATGCCGCCGCCGCGCACATAGTGGACGGGAACGGTCGTCGCCTCTGGCGGAGGCGGCGGCTCGAACGTGCGCACTACGAACTGATCGCCGGCGTAGTCGATCGTGGGGTGCACGTGGCGCAGCAAGTTGACACCGATGAGCATCTTGATGGGCGCGTCGACCTGACGGGAAACCCCTGACAGGTCCTTGGCGAGTGCGGGAACGTCGTGGACTTCGATCTTTTCGCCAAAACGCAGACTCACCCATTTGGGTTCGTTCCCCTTGCTCGAGTCGATGACCACCTCGGCCGTGGCCGTGGCGATCATGGCCAACGCTGGTTCCCCATCGAGCTCAAGGGGCACTACCATGGCCAGACCGCGCACGCGGGGCATCTCGCTCACGGCGAGCAGTCCGCCGGACATACGGAACGGCTCGCGGCCCGCGCCTCGCCTCGCCAATTTGATGACCTCGGACGCCCATGGGTCGCGTACGTCGGGATCCGCGAGCAGCCGCTCTAGCTCTTCGGCTGCTCGAATCATCGACCCGGAATACCAGAGAGCCCTGCCTCGCAGCGCCGCGGCTTCGGCAGAACGCAGGCCATGGAGCAGAGTCGATACGCGGTCGTACTCGAGCTTCGCCAATGCCACACGAGCCGCGAGCAAGCGGACCCGCTCTTCGTCGGGCAAAAGGCGAAGCGCGTTGCTCCCGGCTTCGTCCGCGTCTTCGATGTCGCCGTCGCGGTAGCTCGCGTCGGCTCTCTCGAACCATTTCTTGGCGGTCGGCGGCCATTCGGCTCCCTGCTGCGGGGCGCCGCAGCCCGCCGCCACCGTAAGCACCGCGGCCACGCAGGCAGGCAGAACTGGGCGCCGGAACCACGCCCCGCAGCGCGGCTGGCTCGGAATCCTTCCAGGCTCTGCTGCTCGGTCGACGCCGGGCGGTGCGCAGACACGGTCGAGGACGGGTACGCGAGCTCCAACCGATGGGGAGCTCCAGGTCCGGACGGGCGGCAATCGTTCCTCGTGGGTCAAGGGGACTCCTGTCGGCCCGTGCCACTTGGGACCACAGGCGTTCGCCGCCGATACCGCATCGCTGGCCCCGAGTCGAGCCGCGGCCGGGCGAAGCCCCGGGGCCGGCAGCATGGCTCTGCCCGATTGCCAACCGAAATGGCGCAGGGGGCTGCAGAACCCGGGCGAACAGCGCTGTGCTCGAAGCGCCCGGTCCGCCGCTCGAGCCACCAGGACGCCAGCATCGAAACGGCGGGGCAGGTCGAGTATGATGGCGGCATGAACCGGCTTCGCCTGGCTCCGATGCTGTCGAACAGTCTGGTTGCCCTGACGTGCGCGTGTGGCGCAAGCATGAGTGCCGCGAGCACCGCGGATGTCTCGGCAACGAGCGAGAGCTCAGCCGGCGAAAGCGAACCGGCCGAGCCAGCCTCGCCGGACGCTCCGACCGCCGCTGGCATGCAACCGAGCCCTTCCGCAGAGGGCGTGGCACCGAATGCTTCTGATGGTCCTCCGGAAACGCGTACCCTGACCGCCATCGCGAAACTCGTCAAGGACAACCGGCAGCCAGTGCGCGACTGCTATCAACGGGCGCGCGAGACCCAGCCGGAGTTGAAGGGCACGCTGACCATTCACTTCACGCTGGACCCCGACGGTGCCGTGAAGAGCGCAGAAGTCAACGCGGAGCGGACCGATCTGCAGTCACCCGAGGTCGCGGCTTGCGCCATCAAGCTAATACGCGACCTCAAGTATCCGCCCTCGTCGCGCGGCATGGAGTCGGAAGTCAACTACCCTTTCGAGCTCATGCCGTAGACTAACGGACGCCAAGCTAGTCCCCTGTCACCGAGACAGGGCACCCACGTAGCGGCGCGTCTGTTGTCCGGCTACGCTGCGTCTCGCTGGGCTAGTTCTTCTTCTTCTCGCGCGGGCAGTAGACTCGGTGTTCTTCGGAGCTGACGTCGCCTCGTGGCTTCACCGCTGGCGCAATCCGCGTCAGCGTCGCGGGTCAGTCCCCGAGCGCCTCGCCGTGGGGGCCGCGGCGGAACACAGCTCGCGCGTCGGGTTCTGACCGGGAGCACGTGGGCGGGCAGGTTCGGTTGATTCATCTCGCCCACGTGCTCCCACCGAATGAACGACCGCCCAGGAGGACCTGGTTGGCCTTTCGTGTTCATCCGGCTCAGGGTCCAACAGCCAGCACGGCGTCGGACCGCCCCCGGGGTGCAGCGATGCCTCACTGCACCCCGTACTGGCCCAGGCGGATCAGGCCGCCTTCTTGGCGCGACGCTTGCGGGCCTTCTTCGCGGGCTTCTTTGCGGGAGCCGCAGCGGGGGCCTTCTTGGCGGCGCGCTTGGCAGTCTTCTTGGCCGGAGCGCGGCGAACGGCGCGCTTCTTGGCAACCTTCGGGGCCTTCTTGGCAGTGGTCTTGCGTGCGGTCTTGGTCTTCTTGGCAGCCATTTTCGGTCTAGCCTCCCTGGCGGGTTGGTGGAGAGCGGCCGGAGCCACTCTCCGAGGGTATGTTGCACGACGTATATTGCCACCTATTGTACGTGTCAACGAAAAAAGTGCAAGTGGGCCCAGCAGCCACTGTCCGAGGGGCTCTCTGAACTATGAAATGTTTGCGCGTACAGGCTGCTGAGCAGATGTTCCGGGGTGGTTGGACTGGGTTTCTCAGGGCGGCCAGACAGCCGCCGGCTTCCGCCCGGTCGACTGGAAAAACCCCTTCGGTCACGCGCACTTGACTGCGCCCGGGTGACCGGGCTAGCCCGGCCTGCGACACCCGCCGGGCCATACCGGAGCACACGGAAAAAGATGCATTACTCCGCCTCACGCATCGCTTCGTTCAAGGCACTCACTTTTGTGGTTCTCACGTTCACACTGACCCACTGCGGCTACTCGAAGGAGGAGTGGGACCAGAAGCTGCGCGAAGGAGAGGCGCTTCGAAGCGACCTCAACGCGCAGCGCCAAGCACACGACAAGTGTGAGAGCGAGTACGCGTCGTCTCTTCACGTAGTCGATGATCTGAAGCGGCGACTCAAGGAGCGAGGCTTGAGCCTTCAGAATCTCAACGCGAGCTTGGAGCAGCAGAAGCGTGCGCTCGATGAGTATCGCCATCGCGGCGAGCAACTGGAGCAGATCCGGAAGCGTTTCGAGGTGCTTCGCGAGAGGTTGAAGAAGCTGAGCGACGTCGGTGCGACGGTCGTGGTTCGGGACAACCGGATGTTGATACAGTTGCCTGGGGACATCCTTTTCGACTCCGGCAAGGACGTTCTCAAGAAGCGCGGCCAAGAGGTCTTGCTGCAGGTTGCGGATATCATTCGCAATGGGCCCGAGCTGTCGTCGCGACGTTTTCAGGTCGCCGGGCACACGGACTCCCAGCCGTTGACCGGGGGGAATTTCCGCGACAATTGGGGCCTTTCGGCCATGCGCGCACGGTCCGTGCTTCTGTTTCTCACCAAGCCCGTCGAGCGTGGCGGGGGCGGCCTCGACGCGACGCACTGGAGCGCCGCCGGCTACGCCGACACCGATTCCGTCGTGAGCAACGATACCGAAGAAGGCCGTCGGAAGAATCGCCGGGTCGAGATCGTCGTGCAGCCAGACGCCGGCGAGATGCTCGACCTGAACGGTCTCGTGCAGTAGGTCCCGAAGCACCCTCAATCTGACCGCAGAGGGTTCGCCTCTCGCTCTCGTGCTGGCGGTTCTGCAAGACGGCGTGTTCGCTCGACCCGCTCGAGCGCGACCGGCGTCCGCAGCAATGCTGGTCTGGAGCTGTCGCGTGGCGCAGGCCAGATGGTTCAACAGTGCTCGAGATCGACTGAGCGGCGCAGACGCCAGTCAAGATCGAAGCCGAAACACGCAAGCATTGCCCCTTGCCGTCGTACCGCGCGGCGCGCACAATGCGTCTCGTTCGCGCACGCGCGTGGCGTACGGTCTGCTGCGACCACAGGTCTCGCGCAGTGAGTCGCTCGCGCGGGCCGTCGCGACGGGCCCCATGGAGGTTCGAGAAGCCCGAGGCTCGAGCCCCCAGACGTCAGGAGACACGTCAAGAGAGAACGAGCGAACAGCAGCGTGCGCGGACCTCAGGGGTGAGGCGCCACGCGGTTCGACGTGGGGGCGAGACCTCGTTTTGCGCCGGCTCGGTGGTGCCCGCATCGGTAGCGTGCTAGGTTTGGGAGATTCCGGGAGTTCGTCGTTCTACGGGGCCGCCTGGCGCAACGCCCCCACCCGGTGGGACCTGAAAACGCAGGACCTGAAGAACACAGAGGGACCTGAAAAACACGGACAAGAGGAGAAGCACTCGACCCCGCGGCGGCAAGGATGACCCGATGCGCCACTCCGGCAATTGGAGGATCCCTGTTCCGACAGGGAGGTCCTTCAGACGTGAGCTACATGACCAGATTTTGTGCTTGACCGGCCAGAAGGATGTTGTCCTCAACGAATATGTTGACACAATTCGTCGATCTGATTATTGTGCCGCGCCTGGCGACCTCTGACCTCGAAATGCCAGCGGTAGCCTGTGCAGCATCAAGCTCACGTCGTCTCGGGAATGGAACCGTCGGCTAGCTCGTTCAATGCGTATCCACACGAGGCGGCTCGCGCTTGAGCCTGGCCACCCTCATCCAGCAGGTGCCGCTTCGGCTTCTGCGGCGCCGTGTGGCATTTCGATCGCAGTAAGGAGAAATCATGCAGGCAGCCCAAGGAGTTGAATTCAAGGTCGGCGACAAGGCTGTCTACCCCGCACAGGGCGTCGCGGAGGTAATCAGCATCGACGAGAAGGATATCGCCGGCGCGCGACAGCGTTTCTATGTGCTGAGGATCCTGGACACCGATCGGAAGATCATGGTCCCGGTATCGAACGCGAATGCTGTTGGGCTTCGCCAAGTGATCAGCGAACAGGAAATCCGCGAGATCTTCGATATTCTCAAGGAGCGCACCATCGGCTTCGATACGCAAACCTGGAACCGGCGCTATCGGGGCTTCATGGACAAGATCAAGACCGGCTCGATCTACGACGTGGCCGAGGTGCTTCGCGACTTGTATCGCCTGAAGGCCAGCAAACAGCTGTCGTTCGGGGAGCGTCGCATGCTGGACACGGCGCGGTCTCTTATCGTCAAGGAGATTGCCATCGCACGCGAACAGACGGAAGACGACGTCAAGACGGAGATCGAGTCGATCTTCTTCGCGAACTGAACGTTGTCGTCCGGGACTTGCTGCAGCGCGCGGCTCGAACGAGCCGTGCGCTGTCTGCGTTTGTGCGTACCCCTCAGGGCTCGTGTGCTTGCCGCCGTCGGATGGGCGGGAGGGGGGGCAATCTGAGCACCACACGCCACTGATTGTCCTCCCTGACGACCGTCACGATGCGGCGCTGTGAATCGGGTGCCTCACCGGTCACGATGACCTCGGCCCAGCCTCCTTGGATCTGGCTGGTGTACCGTTTCGGCTCGAATTGCATCGAAAAGCGGGAGGGCGCCAGCATCGCTTCTGGCACCACTTTGCGGCCCACCAGGGCACTGGCGCGCTTGGCGCGCTCGGCCAGGTTGTCTCGCGCCTCGAGCCAGAGCAAGTCGAACGCCGCTCGTGCCGCCTTGGGGTCCCCGTGCACACGCCGCATGCGGTTGACGAACTCCTCGACGACTCGTTCCGGTGAATCCTCCGATGGGCGTTTGCGGCAGCCGGTCGCCACGCAAAGGACCGCTGTCGCGGCAAGGACGTACGCGGCGACGACACGGTGTCGCGCTGCGGAGGCGGACCATCGAGGAAGCGCGCGCATCGGCTGGAGCTCGGACCGACGACTCGCGTACCGCAGACCCCGACCCTTGGCCAGCCGGACTCGCGGTACCCTGCGCAGCGAGACGCTCGTCTCGTTCGGCTTGCCGTCCCGGCGAGCAGGCAGGCCGAACGACACAGGACGGCCACGACGGGACGAGCGCGGCCGAACGGATAGCCTGCCCCAACGGCAGCGCAAATTGGCCCGGTGGAGCGACCGTCCGCTACTGTCAGCCTGCCCATGGGCGAACTTGGTGCAGTGCGACTCGACTGGAACGGGAAAGAGATGCCGGCGCTGGCTGGGCTCACAGAGCTGTGCCTCGTCAGTCCGGGCGATCCGGCCTGTAGACTGATTCACGGTGACAATCTCGCCGCAATGCGAGCACTCGGGCGTCGTGCGATGAGCTTCATGCTCGCCTACCTGGATCCACCCTTCCTAACGGGGCGCCTGCATCTTCGGGTGACGCGGGCACGGCACACGGGCACGGGGGGGATCGTACGAAGCCTGGGGCCTGCATTCGACGACCGCTGGAGCGGGCTCGCGGAGTATCTCTCGGAGCTCCGACCTCGGCTGGTAGCTGCCCGGGACCTGCTGGACGATCGTGGCTGCATGGTGCTGCACGTGGACACCAAGACCAGCCACTACGCCAAGGTGCTCTGCGACGAGATCTTCGGGCAGAGCTGCTTCGCCAGCGAGATCGTGTGGCGCTATCGGCGCTGGCCGAGCAAGACCGCCAATTTCCAGCGCGTGCACGATGTCCTGCTGCGCTACGTGAAGAACCCGAGGACTGCACCGCGGTTCCGCCAGCTGTATGAGCCCCTGGCGCCTTCGACGCAAGCCACCTGGGGCAACGGACGACAACGTGCGGTCTTCGACGGACAGGGCCGGCGCAAACGCTCGAGCACGACCGAGACAGAAAGCCCGGGCACTCCACTGGGGGACGTGTGGAACATCGGGATCGTGGCGCCCGTTGCGCGGGAGCGCACGGGCTACCCAACCCAGAAGCCCGAAGCTCTCATCGAACGGTTGCTCCAGGCTTGCACCGAGCCCGGCGACCTCGTGCTCGACCCGTACGTGGGCAGCGGCACGACACTTTCCGTGTGTCATCGCCTGGGTCGCGCGGCACTGGGCATCGACGCAAGCCCGGGCGCCGTCGAAGTCACACTCCGGCGACTCGAGGCGGCCGGCGTGGTCCCGCTTCTCGAGCGTGCCCGGACGGCGGAGCGTCCGCGCCGCCTCGGCAAGACCCGCGGGGCCGAAGCCGCAGACGGGCAGCAACGACGCGGGCGGGGGGGGCAGAACCAGATGGTCTTGCGCGCCCGTGCGGCCGCGCCTAAATGCTCGCCAACATGACGGCACGACGGCCTCCGAGCTTGGCTGCGGGCATCTCGGCCTTTCTGATGTGCCTTGCAGCCATGCCCGCGCCTTCTTCCTCGATTGCGCGCGATGGAGGGCTTGCGGCGGTGCACGTGGGGCCGCGCTCGTTCAGCGTCGACGAGCTGCGGGCACGCCTGGCAATCGTACCGTCGGTACAGAAGCGCGCACTCGGCAAGAACGACGACGAACGCCGTGAGCGCTTCGTGAACGAGGTTATCGTGCCGGAGGCTCTGTTCGCCTTGGAGGCGGAGCGCACCCGCCTCGCCGAGCAGCCTGGGGTGCAAGGCCGGCTCAAGGGCGTGCTGCGGGATGCCTTGGTGCGCGAGTTCGGCGGAGAACTCGAACGCCAGCAGGCAGTGACCCCCGTCGAGATCGAGACGTACTTCAACGAGCATCGCGCGGAGTTTTCCGTGCCGAAGCGCCTTCGCGTCTGGTGGATCGTGGTGGATGGCTCCGAGCTCGCACAGAGCATCCTCTCGGAGACGCGAGGCGTCTCCGGCCTGCGGCGCTGGACGGAGCTGGCCCGGCAACACTCGACCGACCGCGCGACGCGAATGCGTTCAGGAGACCTGGGCTTCGTTGATGCAACCGGTCAATCGTCGATCCCGAGCGTGCGCGTGCCCCCCGAGGTCTACGCGGCGGCGGACACCGTTGCAGACGGAGCCATCGTGCCGCAGCCCGTCGGGGTCTCCGGCCGATTCGCCGCAATCTGGCGACGCGGCAGCTCGCCTGCCCAGAACGTCGAGCTCAAGGACGTAGAACGGCGGATCGCTCGCGCACTCGTGGAGCGTCGTGTACAAGAGCTGGTCCAGAGGACACTCCAAGCGCTCCGCAGGCAATACGTGCGCGATCTTCGAGCCAGTCTGCTTTCCGAGCTGCCTGGCTCGGGCCCGTCCTCGACAAAACAGCGGTGATACGCCGGCGGCTCTACTCGCGCGGCTCGCAAGCGGAGGGCGCCTCGAGCGCTCCATTCGGCTCGGCCGCCTCCGAACGAAGGGCAGCAAGTGCCGCGGCCTGCTCTGCTTGGCGCTTCGAGCGCCCAGCGCCACGACCCGCAACGCGACCATCGATCCGGACCCCCACCTCGAACCAGCGGTCGTGCGCCGGACCACCCGACTCCAGCACCTCGTACGTAGGAGCGGCCAGCCCCTGACTCTGGACCCGTTCCTGAAGCTCGCTCTTGGGATCACGGCCTGCACCGGCGTCGAGGCTGCCCAGCTCCTGCTCGACTATGCGCCTGCACGCCTCCCGCGCAGCGTCCAGGCCGTGGTCAAGGTAGACGGCGGCGACAAGTGCCTCGACCGTGTCCGCCAGGACGTTGGTGCTGTCACGAAGCTTCGAGCCTTCCGCGCCCTTGCCGAGCCGGACCATGCTGGCCACATCGTGGCGCCGACCCCAAGCGGCGAGCGCCTCGGAATTGACCAGCGCCGAGCGCATGCGGGTCAGGTCTCCTTCATCCGCTTCGGGATAGCGCAGGAACAGTATCTCGGTCGTGCAGAACCCGAGCACCGCATCGCCCAGCAGCTCCAGACGCTGGTTGTCGGGCGTGCCGGAGCGCTCATTGGCGTAGCTGGGGTGGGTCAACGCTTCGTCCAAGTGCTTGGACTCGGGTCCGAGGCCGAGGACATCGGTGGCGTTTGGCTCCATGCCAGCACGAAAGCGTAGCACTTGGAGTCTCGAGTCGCTGGCCAGTGAGGCCTGGCCGGAGCGACCCGAACCTGATCGACGCCCAGGTTCTTGACACCGGGCATCGAACCTGGCGGGTCTGGGTTCCTACCTCCTGGTCGTCGAGTCATGCTGGACGCACCCCGCCGCCTCCCCGCCGCCTGGGCGTCGGGGGCCGACTCCCCAAGGTGATATGGCCGAGCACGATTCTCACAGTGGTCGACCATCGGGCTCGGCTATCTCTCGACGGGCAGTCGTAGCTCGGGGGCAGGTGACAGACGCGCTCAGCAGCGGAGCTGCGCGAGCAACTCGCGGGCCTCCAATCGGTTCGGATCCGCCTCGAGGGCGCGCTCGAGCATCAAAATGGTCTTGCTGGATTCCCCTTGGCGATGATGCACGAGCCCGAGCCGGTGAAGCACCGCCGCCCTCGTAATCGGAGGTTCGCCGGGAAGCCGCAGCAGCAACAAGCCGCGGAACGCCACGGACGCGCGCTCGAGGCCACCGGCGGCGAGGTAAGCCTCTCCCAAGGCCCAGAGTCGCGCGGGGTTGGCCGGATCCCTGCGCACCGCGGCCTCGAGCTCCGCGATCCGTCGACAATCGGAGCCCTCCCCGCCGCCCTTGGCCATCGGCTCCAACCAGCCGCGATCGATGGTCCGCCGGCCAAGCTGCAGTCGCCGGAGGCAGGCACTGGCAGCTACGCGCGGCGACACCACCCAGCATGATGTGACCCAAGGTGTGCCGGTCTTGCAGTGCCCAGGGCAAACGGACGGCCCTTTCTGGGAACGCCCGACGGCAGGTCGCTGAGCCAGCCAGGAAGGTTGCCGGGCCACCGAGTCTCTGGCAGCGCTCAGCGCCACCCTGGGACTCGCTCCGAACCCCACCAGCGCGCCCACAGACCGCCGATCCCCGGCGATGCGCGTCGGCGTGTTCGCCTCCGCGGGGCGCTATGCTGAGGCCATGGCTCGATTGCTGGCGTGCCCGTTCTGCAGGCAGCTGTTCCCCGACGAGGAGGCGGTCGAGACGTGCCCGGAGTGCGGGCTGCCACTTCGGCCATTCGAAAGACTGCCCCCCTCGCTCGAGGTTCGGGCGCACGAGTACGTGGCCCCCGAAGACCGACGGCTGCCATTGGGATACGCGAAGCGGGGACGCGGCGCGTTGCTTCTGCTCGGCGTCGCTGGACTCGCTGCGTTCTTCTGCCCGTGGGTACGCATGTCTCACCCGGACGCTGTCGTGTATACGGGTTTCGATCTGGCGCGAGCCAACGCAGGCTGGCTGTGGGCAGGCGCGGTGGCGTGGTTCGTGCTCTTGCCCCTGGTGGCCAGCCGCCGCACGATCACGCAAATGCGCGGCGTGCGTATCGTCTGCACTCTGTTCGCGGGCATGACCCTGGTCGACGTTGCGCTCTTGTTCGCGTTGCGGGCCAGCAGCGGACGTGTTCCGGTGGTGTTCGCCTGGAGCTGGGGGCTGTACGTCAGTCTAGCCGTGAGCGCGCTCGGCGCGATCGTCGCGGCACGTTTCGGCGGGCGGCTCGACGACCTGCCGGCGGTGACGTGGACGGATTCAGCGGGAGATCCGCAGGCGGAATCGAGTGCCGGGGAGACGCTGCACTGACGACGGTCCTGCCGCCTCAAAGCACCACGCCGAACTCGAGCACCGCGGTCCACTGGCGTGGGGTACCCTTGAGCTCGTCTTTGGCACTCTGGCTCGTCTGTGCGTCTTCGGGAGCGACCAGGTCGAACATGGCTTGCGCTCCGAACTGGAGCATCTCGTAGCGCGCGCTGGCGCCGATGATGGCGCGCTGGCGCACGAAGCGGGCCTTGTCGAACACGACGTTGTTGTTCATGTCCGCATGGACGCCGCCCTCGCAGATGGCCTGACCGTCGTACACCGGTTCCCCGTTCTCGTCCACTTGATCAGGTGCACTGGGTGAGCCAGGGACATTGTCGCCCTGGTAGTTGCACAGCTCGGTGGCGTCGGTCTTCGGAGTCAAATCGATCGTGCCCGAGTCGCCGAATATCCAGAGATACTGGAAGCCAACCCATGGGCTCAGTACCACGCTGGAAGCGACCGGGATCGGCTTCGAGATCTGTACGTCGAGGCTCGATATGGTCAGCTGCAGCTGCGACGTACCCGCAATCGTGCGCACGGCACCGCCCACGGCGATATCCGGAACGTAGCCCGGAATGCCCTCACGAAAGCCCTCGAGCACGGCCAGGCGCACATCGCCACCCGCGGACATGAGCGTCGTCTGCGGCATCATCCCCACCGATGCGCCGACCTCCAACCCGAAGCCCAGACCCTTGCGTGCCTTCAGGGAATAGAGCTGGAGAAACGAAGCCGGATCGTCGTTCTGCTCGGACGCGATCACCGCGTCGGGGTCATCGTTGCCGCGCGTCCCGAGCCTCCAGTACTTGGCGCGCTCGTTGATGTCGGTGTACGAGGCTTCGAAGGAGAAATGGAAGCCGCCGTAGCCGGTCGTGCGCGCCGGATGCATGGCAGTCGGGGCAAACGCAAATCCGAGCTGGTTGACGAACCGCTTGAAGAGGCGGTCGTTGGTCGTGCAGCGCGGACGTCCGGACGCGTCGAGGAAATCCTCGTTGTACGAGCCGTAGCCTTCCGGCCCCTGCTGGCACTCCGAGTTCACCACGAATCGCTCAAGGGCCGGATCCATGGACCCTGCCAGCGCGACGTCCACAGCCGCGAGCACAGCAAGCCCGGCAGCCAACCCGGTGATGTTCGTTATGGGGCGCACAGAGGGGTCTCCGCGCGGGCGAGGCTACTTGCCGCCCGGGAGCCTCGTCAAGCGCAAGGCCATGAGGCTCAAGGACGCCGTTGGGGCACAACTGCGGACCTAAGCTAGGATGGGCGCCCCATGTGCCACGATCCCAAGGGTATCCAGGCGGGTCGGCTGCGGGCCCGGGCTCTGCTCAGGCCTTTTCATGTCGTGCTCGTGGAGCCGGAGATCCCCCCGAACACCGGAAACGTCGCCCGGCTGTGCGCCGCCACCGGGTGTCCTTTGCACCTGGTACAGCCGCTGGGGTTCCGCACTGATGCGCATGCCGTCCGGCGGGCGGGCCTTGACTACTGGCACCTGGTCGAGGTGCACCTGCACCCAAACCTGGAGGCGGCCGAACAATCGGTCCGTGCGCTGCGCTGCAAAGAGGATTCGCGAGAATCCTGGTATTTCAGCGGGAAGGCGCGCAGAAGCTACCTGGACACGCCATTCCGGCTGGGTGACGCCCTGGTCTTTGGCAAGGAGAGTGTCGGTCTGCCCGAGGCGCTGCTCGAAGACCGAGAGGATCACGTGATCGCGATTCCGACACTGGGTGCGGTCCGCTCTCTCAACCTGGCGAACGCAGTCGGCATCGTCGTCTATGAGGCACTGCGCCGCTCGGGTGCGCTCGCCGTCGACGAAACGAGGCGCTAACGTAGTAGCGGCCTGGTTCAGCGCTTGAACAGCTTGCCGAGTGCGTTCTTCATGGCCGTCGGGGTCAAGGACGGCCCACCTGCACGCCCCGAGGCGGGCGCCTCCTCGCGGTGGCGCATGCTGTACAGGCGCAGCTCGCGTTGAGCGTCGACATCACGAGGATCGTGCTCGGCAATCCAGCGGAAGTCCTGGATGGCCCGAGCGTCCAGCCCCGCGCGCTTGAGCAGCTGGGCTCGGTAGTGGCGGATGCGCGCGTTGTTCGAGTCGCGCCGGACCGCGCCGTTGAGCGCTTCGATCAGGCGATTGAGCTCCAGCTCCTCGGTCGTCTTGTGCGACTCGATCCACGCGACGAGGGCAACGTAGTCCGCCTGCTCGGGATCCAGCGCGAGTGCACGTCGGGCTTCCGCTTCCGCTGCGGGGTAGGCGCGCTTCTTCATCAGCACTTCCGCACGCTGGAAGGCCATCGCAGCCTCGAGCACGCGGGCGACTCTCTGCTGCTCGGAATCGGGCGCTGGCTCGTCCAGGCTCACATCGTAGGCGCGGCGACGCTCCGCGTCCATGAGCGTCTGGCGCGCCTCGGTCATGCGGGCAAAAACCTGTCCTGCCAGGGAGCGAAGCTCAGCCGAGCTCGCCGGCAGCCGGTCGGGGTGCCACTTCTTCGCCAGGTCGAAGAAGGCGGCCTGGATGGCATCGCTCGACGCGGACCGATCCACGCCGAGCACCTGATAGTGGTCCAGGTCAGCATGCCTCCGGGCCAGATCGGTGAGCTGTTGGCGCAGCTGCCGCGCGGTGTCGTCCGCGGTGTCATCGGGACTCGGGCTCGGGCGGCTGCTGGGGCTCGGCGTGGGCTTGGCGCTGGGATCCGTACTGTCGCAATCGGAGGCGCTCGCCACACGCGGGGGGCGCGCCCCGCTGGACTGGACGCGACCTGCCGAGGGTGGTGGCTCGTTGGATGGCGCAACGCCCACCGGCGTCGAGCCTGTTCCCGCGTCGACGTGGCGCGTCAGAACGAGCGCGTAGACCAGCCGCGTCACCGCGTCCTCGTCTGCTGGGCTCATGGCGAGCAGCTCGGATACGCTGAGCGCTCTGGCACGCAGCAGGTCGGCGGTCTCTCTGTGCGGAGAGACGAGACCGAATCGGGCGATCTCAGCGCGCGGGTGGATCACGAGGGGACGGGACCCGAGCTCGTCGACGGCTTGCCGGACTTCATCCGCGTCCACCTGGTTGTTGATGGCACGCCAGATCAGCGCCAGAGCGTTTACCGGCGTCAGCTCCGGCCGGCCCCAGCGCTCAAGGAAATCGACTCCTTCGTAGAATCCGAGAACCGCTTCCGGCGAGCAGCGGAACAGAGATTCGACGCGACGCGCCACCTGCTCGCGCAGCGCCGCCTCCAGCGTCGCCTGATCGATGGCTCCGGCGCCGAGCAGGATCTGTCCATGCAGCCGCTTGTGTTCGGCGACTTGCCGTAGGGTTGCGTCGTGCGTCGCGCCATCGATCGCGCCCATCTCGACCAACAGCCTCCCGAGATGGACGACGGGTTCGGCGCTCCTGGCTTTCGCTGGCACGCCAGCTGCAAACGTGACGGCGCTCTTGGCTCCCGTCGGCTCCTCGACCACCAGCGTGCCGGAACGTTGCGCGTCCAGAAGCGCCACGAGCAACGGCGCTAGGGGACGGGATCGGACGGACCCCATGAGCACTGGCTTGGGGTAAGGCATGAAGGTCGAGCAGTTGGGAGCCCATACCCCCGTGCTCGTCGAGACGCCAGACCGGCCCAGAGCGACAGGCTCGTCCTCCCCGTGTTGCCGCTGTCGCTGGACGCTCGAGCGAACAAGGGGGCCTCTCTTCCAGAACGCGTCGCGCGCAGTCGGCCGGGCATCCCGTTGGTCGCGAGGGGTCGACCGAGCTCATGGCGCCGCCGCGTCGGACTCCGAGGTCGCGGACTCGAGCGCACGCGCTCGGCTGAGTTGTTCCTGGGCGGCGCGCACCTTGCCACGGCCGAGATAGATTTTCGCCAGAGCCCGGCGCGCTTCGGCTTGGAGGCGCGGGCTTCCGTCACAGAGCGTTGCGCTCTCGAGCTCGAACATCGCGCGATCGAGCTGTCCGCGTGCCCGCAGGGCCTGCGCGAACAGCCAATGCGTCTCTAGCCCGGTCATGTCCGCAAAGACCGCCGCTTCCCCCACGGCGCAGGCTTCAGCGTACGCCTTTCGCGCGACGAGCAACCCCATCAGCCGCCGGTAGACACTCGGGTCGTGCGGCTCGAGCAACGCCAGCTTGCGCAATCGATCGAGCGTGGCCTCCTCGTCGCCTTTCGTCTCCGCGATCTTCTCCAGGATCCTGAGCGGCTCGGAGTCGTTGGGCGACAGCTTGTGTGCGGCCTGCAGGGCCGTGGCGGCCCCTTCCAGATCCTTCTCGCGGATGCAGAGTCTCGCCAGCGCCATCTGAACCGCGAAACCGTCGTGTCCGAGGGCGATCAATCGGCGCAGACTCGACTGGGCCTTGTCCCACGACTGCTCGGCTTCTTCGAGCCGTGCCTGGGCCCACAGTGCATCAGCCGACGCGGCGTCGTGGGTACGCGCACGCTCGAGCGCCCGCTTGGCATCCGCGAGTCGGCCTGCTCCGAGCAGTTCCAGCGCGTAGAGAGCCTGCTGCTCGGCGCCCTGGGCGTTGCGCAGAACGGCAAGCTCGCGCGGGCCGAGCGAGCCGCGCGGACGAACGGGCACGAACTGTCTCGAGAGATACTCGAGGTGCACGGCAAGCCAGCTCCGGAACTGCCGGTCGATCTCGGCCGGTGCAGCGCCAAGCGCACGCTCGATGACCTCTGGGGTTCGTGCTCCGGTCCCCCAGAGCCCCATCATCGTCGAGAGCCGCTCGGACCCGTACCGTTCGTCGAGCATGGCCAGTATCTGGCCCGCAGCGAAGTAGGCCGTCGCCATGTCCTCCATGTTCCGAGCGTGCGTGAAGGCCCGGTTCATGTCGGCGACGGCTGGCAGCCGGCCCGAACGCAGGGCCTCGAACAGCTCGCGGTCGTGCTCGCGGCGCCACTCGGGACGGGCCAGCCTCGTCTCGTACTCGGCCAAGCCTTCGGTGAACCACCGGGGCACGTGGTTGGCCGACTTCTGGATGTGAAAGACGTGCGCCAGTTCGTGCCACAGAGTCATTCCCAGATTGAGCTGTTGCTCGCCCGGGGTCAGCGCTGCCAGCGTGCGCCCGAAACAGACGCCCTGGATGTGGGCCTCGGGCAGGCCGCTCGTGCGCACGGCGAAGCTATCCGGCTCGGCGTAGAGCTCGATCCCCACGGGCGCCTCGGGTACGTACCCGTAGCGTGCGGCGAGCGAGCCCCAGGCTCTCTCGGCAAGCTGGGGTACATAGCGCTGTAGAATCGGCTTCTGGTCCTTCCGGTAGCGAATCCTGAACCGACCCGCTTCGACCGTCGTGTACTGCTGGCGGATCGTCTTGTCGTAGAGCTCGAGCGTATTGAAAACGCGAACGTTGAAGGGATCGCGATCGAACGCGCTCCGAAGCGCTCGAAGGCCTTCGGCCTCTCGACCCGCTCGGATGAGGTTCAGTCCGAGCAGAGCTTGCGCCTTAGCGTCGTCTGGATCGATGCGCAGCGCGTCGCCCATGAGACGCACGATGTCGTCATAGCGGTGCTCCCAATCGGCGTAGTCGCCGACCACCCGGTACACGAGCGTGGAACGGGGATTGAGCCGACGCAATCGTTGCTCGATGGCGGCGAATCCCGCCTGGTCGTCGGCGAGGAAACGGACGGCCGCGCGCAGGCTCCAGAGGCGTTGGTCGCTCGGGTTGTCACGAAGGCCGAGATCGAGCTCTCGATCCGCCTTCTCGAGATCGACGTCGCGAAGCGCAATGGCCGCCAGGACGGAGCGAGCGCGAGCGAGCTTCGGGTTGGACTCGAGGGCTTCGCGCGCGAGGCGCTCGGCGCGGTCGAAGTCGAGAGACTGATTGAACTGAACCTCGGCCATGGCTGCCAGTGCCTCGGGGTGCCGAGGGGCCTTGGCCAGCGCTTCCCGCAGAACTTGCTCGGCGTGACCTGGGTCGTACCCTTCGAGGAAGACGTCGGCTCTCCAGAGCAGGGTCTGCACGGTCGCCTCGGACGCCTGCTCGGCCTCGTTGAACGCGTCGTTGGCGTCCCGAGGGCTATGCAGCAACCATGCCGCACGCCCGACTCGCGCGAGGTCGTCAGCATCACCAGCACGGATGCGGTCCTCGTTGTACGCATCGACGAGCCGCATCAGAGTCACTCGTGCCCCGGCCAGGTCCCCTCGGTCCATCCGGATCTCGCCGAGCAACAACGCGGGTCCATACGCGGCGGGTCTGGACGCGACGCTCTTCAAGGCCTGCTCGGCGGCCTCGAGCCGGCCCAGCCGACGCAAGGCCTCGGCCTCTGTCGACCGCGCCCACTCGACGATCTCGACGGGTCCTGCCATGACCTCTCTCGACGTCTCGACGGCCTCCTGGTATCGGCCCGTGATGAGCAGTGTGGCAGCCCATCCGGCGGTCGCTTGCCCGCGGATGGTTGCGTCGCCCAGTGCGGTCCGAAAGCATCTCTCCGCTTCGGCGTACCGACTTGCGGACAGGGCACGCAACCCTCGGTCGAGGGCATCGGAACCGCGAGGCTTCGCATCGGCAGCAGTCCCCGACGGATGCTTCGCGGCGGGGCCTTGGAGGTTCGTGCCAGAGCAGGCTGCGAGCACGAAGGCCAACGACATAGCCCAAGTTCGCATCGTCGAATCTTGGCGGAGCCGCTCGAGCCGCGCCAGCCGGGCCCTCCTAGAGCGGCAATCAGTCTGATTGCCGCGCACAAAACAAGGACCTAGCGGGGCTCCGCCCCAGCCCGACGAGTCATGCTTCGGCCTGATGGGCTGTGCTGACTGTTGCGCCGGAGCCCCGCGTCAACAGTCGAGAGCCTTGAGTCGAGAGTTGGGGATCCCCTCCGG
>JAFGIS010000559.1 GCA_016929495.1 Polyangiaceae bacterium
CGCGGCAGGTGCGGCAGGCACGGCAGGCACGTGAAGCGGTTGTCTCGTCAGATGCACGTGCCATCCGCCAGACGCGCCAGATCCGGACCACGCGTGTAGTGGCAGCGAGACCTGCCGGGACGGCGAATGCCCGGGCGGCATCAAGTTCACCAGCGCGTTCGACGACGAGGATCACGCAACCGTCGACGACGTGTGCGATGGTGCTGGCGTGGGTGGGGCTCCCGTGGTCCCGGGGGCCGGCGTCCGCTGGTGGCTCGCCGACCTGCGGAGCGTGCCGCAAGAGCACCGAAAACACGCCATATTCCACGAGCCTTCGGCGAGGCTTCGGGTGAGTTCGTCTCGCCGAGACGGCTGCAGATGCGCTATGATAGGAGTCCCTTCTTGTCGAGGGCCCATAGTGACGAGCCTGAGGGGCCAGCAGACCACGTTGCCAGCAGACGCCCAACCGGCTGAGATCAGCGGCCGGCTGTGGGCCGTGGAATGGATCTTCCCGCGCAAGCACCGAACCGTCGTGGGCGGTTCGCCCGTGACGTTGGGGCGTGGGCAGGGCTGCTTGCCCACGCTCGACGGCTTCAAGGTTTCGCGCCAGCACGCGAGGATTGCGTGGGACGGTCCGGTCCTGGTCGTGGAGGACCTCGACAGTCGCAACGGTACCTATGTCGACGGCACACGGATTACGCGGGCGCCGGTGGGCGAGGGGAGTGTGCTTCGGCTCGGTGAGTGGGTAGGCCTGGTTGGCCGGTTTCGAACCGAGGACGAGGGTTCGACGTTCGGCGTGCTCGCACCAGGGATGCTGGGCGGGCCCAAGCTGGCTCGCGTCTTGCAGCTCGTGCAGCGCGCCGCACCCAGCGATCTGCCCGTCGTGGTCGAGGGCGAAACGGGTACCGGCAAGGAGTGCGTGGCGCGGGCCGTTCACACGTGGAGCAGTCGTCAGGGGCCGTTCATCGCCATGAACTGCGCAGCCGTGCCGGAAGCGCTGGCCGAGGGCGAGTTGTTCGGCTATCGGAAGGGCGCGTTCACGGGTGCTTCGAGCGGCAGCCCGGGGCACTTCCGCTCGGCGCACTGCGGCACGCTGCTGCTGGACGAATTCGCCGAGCTGCCGCTTGCGCTGCAGGCGAAGCTGCTCAGGGTTCTCGAACAGCGCGAAGTGCTTCCGCTGGGGGAGTCCCGGCCCGTCCCGGTCGACGTCCGCGTGGTCGTGGCCGCGCAGGAGCCGCTTTCCGCGGCGCTGGCGCAGAAGCGCCTGCGCGCAGACCTCTATGCACGGCTCGATGGGGTGACGATCCAGCTGCCGCCGCTGCGCCAGCGGATCGAGGATGTCGTGCCCCTTTTCGAGCACTTCGTCCTGGAGCTGTCGGGTGGGCATCCGCCCAGGGTGGAGGAGGATCTCATAGAGCAGCTCTGCCTGTACGACTGGCCCTTCAACGTGCGCGAGCTGGAGCTTGTCGTAAGGCGACTTCTGGTGCTCGCCGGTCACGAACCCGTGCTGCGTCGGCACCATCTCCCGGCCCGAGTCGGTGGCGGCGCCCAGGCGGCGCCCGAGGTTTCCGCGCCGTCGCCCGTCTCGAGCGCGGTGTCGCCTCAGGCCGCCCGAAGCCGTGAAGATGAAGACGAGCGCGACTTGGCCGCCCTGCTTGCCGAGCTCCGCCGCCAAGGCGGCAACGTGTCCCGAGCGAGCGCGGCCGTGGGTTTGTCGCGGGCGCGGGCCTACCGACTCATGAATCGCGCGTCGGCCGGAGACCTCGAGTCGCTCAAACAGGAGGCGTTGCGGTGACCGCCGCTTCACTCGGCGCCCCCGAATCCTGTCGGGAAGGCGAGATCCTCGCGGGCAGGTACCAGCTCGTTCGCAAGCTCGGTGAGGGCGGCATGGGCCTCGTATACGAGGCGCGGCATTTGCTCGTCGGGCGCCACTTCGCCGTGAAGCTACTGCACCGGGCACTCGCGCAGAACCGCGAGGCCGTGCTCAGGTTCCACCGAGAGGCCCAGGCGGCTGGCGCCCTCGATTGCGAAAACGTGGTCGCCGTCACGGACTTCGGATCTACGGAAGATGGATCGCCGTACATGGTCATGGAGCTGCTCAAGGGGGAGACCTCTCGGGCTCTGCTCGAGCGCGAAGGGGTGCTTCCTGTGCCACGCGCTGTCCATATCTTGCTTCAGGCCGCCAATGCGATCGGCGCCGCACATGCGCACGGGATCATCCACCGCGACCTGAAGCCCGACAACCTGTTCGTGATACGGCGTACCGACGGCACGGACCTGGTCAAGGTTCTCGACTTCGGTATTGCCAAGCTGCGAAGCGAGAGCCATACGCTCATCAGCACGCAGGAAGGGCAGATAGTCGGTACCCTCTGCTACATGCCCGCGGAACAGGTGCGCGGTGAAAAGGAGATCGATCACCGCGCCGACATCTACGCGCTCGGAGCCATCCTCTACGAGTGTTTGACCGGACGGATGCCCCACCCTGGCGCCGAGGCACACCACATCATCTATCACGTGCTGCACGAAGACCCTGTAGCCGTGGACGAGCTGCGTTCCGGCCTGCCCGAGGGGCTCGCGGCCGTCGTGCACAAGGCGTTGTCCCGCGACCCCGGAGACCGCTACCAGTCCGCGGCCGAGCTCGTTGATGCGCTCACGCCCTATGCCGGAGCGTCGTCGTGGTCAGGACGCGCGAGCGCACCCTCCATGGACACGCTGGTGGTGGGTTCTGCCCAGCTGGAGACGGAGCATGCAGAAGCTCGGGTCCGCGCCGAGACGCTCCAGTCGACGGACCAGGCCGTCGTCAGCACCGGATCCGCAAAACCCGGGACACGCGCCCGGGCAACCATGCTGGGGCTGGCCGGCCTGGGCGTGGTACTCACCGGCCTCGTGGTCTGGTCGCTCTGGGCCAGCAGCTCAACGGCAGGCAGCGCGACCGAGCTGCCCAGCGAGGCGAGCAGCATCGGCACCGCCGCTTCGCCTCCGCCAGTACCCGCGGAGCTCGCGCCCGAGCGTACCGCTCCCTCCGTAGCAGCGCCCCAAGTGACCGCGAGCGATGTGTCCGTCCAGCGTCCGTCTGTACGACCGAACACTGCGACCAGGGCGCCGGCGTCTAGCCGACAGCCCCTGGCCAAAGGGTCCCAGGCGCCTTCGCTCGCAACACCGGCGGCTCGCACCAGCGGCCCGGCGGCTCCGCAAGCACCCAGAGCTGCTCGCGAAGAAGCCGCCGAAGAGCACCCCCAGCCCGTCACATTCGAGCGCGACAACCCCTACCAGTAGGTTGGCACGTACTTCGCTATCAACGGAGGCGCGGTGACGATGCACGGACGACTTGTTGCATGCTCGTTGAGTCTGGCGCTGGCGGCAGCGACGGGCCTGGCCTGGGCTGAACCCAAAGCCGAAGCCAGGGAGCACTTCGATCGCGCGATGGCTCTGGTGGACCAGGGGGCGCTGGAGCAGGCCATCGTAGAGTTCCGGCGCGCCTACGATCTGATGCCGCACTACACCGTGCTCTTCAACATCGGCCAAGCGTATGTGGCCCTCGGTAGGCCCGTCGAGGCCGTGGACGCCTACACGCGCTACCTCGAAGAAGGAGCAGAGCGCGCAACCAAGGCTCGCCGCGCGGAAGTGGAAAGCGAACTCCTGCGGCAGAAGGCGAAGATCGGCGAGATCACGGTCCGTGTCGAGCCACCCGGGGCACGGGTCAGCGTAGACGGCGAAGACGTGGGACAGGCGCCACTGGGACAGCCTGTTCGCCTGGCGGAGGGCAGCCACACCATCGAGGCGAGCCTCGCGGGCCACGATCCGGCCACCAGCCAAGTCAGCGTGGTCGGGCAAGGACAGCAAACCGTCGAGCTTGTGCTGCGCCCCGTATCGGCTGCAGCGCAAGCAGAGGGGCTGCTCCGCGTAGACTGCCCCGTGCCGGACGTGAGCGTGAGCATAGACGGCACCGTCGTTGCGCGGACGCCGCTCGCCGCCCCCCGACCCGTGGCGGCCGGTACCCGCCGCGTCTCCTTCAGCCGACCCGGCTATGTTTCCCACGAGCAGACGGTGACACTGGTGCCCGGGGGCACCACGGCCGTGAATTGCGGCGTGGCGCGCGTCGCTCCCGTACCGCGCGAGCACGCCGCCGGGCTCATGGTTCGTCCGAGCGAGTCGGGCGCACGGGTCGAAGTGGATGGGACGGTATGGCGCCCCTCCGAGCCGTTGCCTTCGGGCCCGCATTGGATCACGGTGACACGGGTTGGGTTCGAGCGGTGGCAGAGTGAGGTGGAGCTCAGGCCCGGGATCACCGTGGACTTGGTGGCGACGCTGGTGCCGGAGGCGGAGTACCGCAGCGAGTACGAGGCGCGCGCTCGACGCCAGCGCGTGTGGGCCCTGGCCGGCGCGGGCGGCGGCGTGGCTCTGGGTGTCGCCGCGCTGGGTGTGTACCTCTGGAATGACAATCGCTACGACCGCTGGAGTGACGAGCACGATGCTCTGGAGGGCGCCCGCTCGGCGAGCGGCTCTGTCGATTTCGATGCGCTCGACCGCCGACGAGCGGAAAACGACGACCTGCTCGATGCGATCCATACGGTCGACGCTGTCACGGTGGCTATGGGCGTGACCGGCGGCGTTCTGCTCGCCACCGGAGCCGTTCTGCATCTCACCGGGGATGATCCCAATCGCTACGAGGTCACGGCAGGCGCCGGGCCCGGCAGTGCGCGGATAGCCGCGCACCTCGACTTCTGAGGCGACCACCAGCATCGCCCCCGATCAGTCTGTTTCAACGACCACCGCGCACGTTCCGCGCCGACAGAAGGGAGAAACACGATGGCGATCAAGAATGCGTATTGGATGCTCGTGCCGGCCACCCTGGCGCTGACGGCCTGCCACGGGGGCGACTCCGAGTACGGGTTGGGCAGCCGCTGCAAGGCCCAAAGCGATTGTCGGCTGGACCTGGTGTGTGGATTCGGCCGGTGCAGAGAGCCCTGCGACGAAGACAGCGACTGCCCGAACGGGGCCTGCGTGACGACGCCCGAAGGCAGTGAGGTCTGCACGGTCCAGAACGAGACGTGCGCCGAAGGGCTCGCGGCGGACGAGAACGGCATCTGTCGCAACATCTGCCCGCCGTGTGGGCAGAGCGACGAGCAGTGCATCGAGGTCGACGGGACCAGCGGCGCTGTTGAGCTCTGTTTCGATACGACGGGCGTCGGTGAGATCGGAGGCGCCGGAGGGACGTCCGGTCACACCGGAGGCGCCGGAGGGACGTCCGGTCACATCGGAGGCGCCAGTCACTCCGGTCGTGGCGACAACGCCGGCTCTGGGTACGGCGAGGCCGGGACACCGAACGAAGCTGCCGGAGCGAGCTCTGGCGGCAACGGCAACGCGGGAGGCGAGGCCAACACCGGAGGCAGGGCAACGACCAGCGGGGAGGCTGGCTCTGGCGAGCCCAGTGGGGGCGGCCAAGGGGCTACGGGCGGCAGCGCAGGCACGGGCGGCAGCGCAGGCACGGGCGGCAGCGCAGGCACGGGCGGCAGCACGGGCAGCGGCGGCAGGCAGTACACGGGCGGCAATGCAGGCAGCGGCGGCGCGGATACGGGCGGCAGCGCAGGCAGCGGCGGCGCGGATACGGGCGGCAGCGCAGGCAGCGGCGGCGCGGATTCGGGTGGCAGCGCAGGCAGCGGCGGCGCAGAGACGGGCGGCAGCGGAGGTACCGGTGGCACCTGCAGCGGCTGTCTCATCAGTGGCACGTGCCACGCGGCAGACACGCTGGAGCCGGGCAACGCGTGCAGGTCCTGCCAACCCTCCGAGTCAACGACCAGCTGGTCGCCCGTGGAAAACGAGACGCCGTGCGACGACAGCACCGTGTGCAACGGCCGTGAGACCTGTCAGGCGGGCACGTGTGCGGCTGGCACTGCGCTCGAGTGCGAGGACGATGGCGACCCATGCACGACGCCAGTCTGTGATGACACTGATGGCTGCGGTACCGAGTTCACCACTGCAGCATGCGACGACGAGGATGAAACCACGGTCGACGACGCGTGCAACGGCGCGGGCACGTGCGCCGGGCTGGCCGACCTGGATGGAGACGGAATCGCAGACGAGGGTTACGACGACGTCTGCGCCAGCGGCGAAACCGAAGGCTGCTACGACTCCTGTCCTGGCGTGCCCAACGCCGACCAGCTGGATGCCAACGGCAACGGCGTCGGTGACGCGTGCGACGCCGGGACGCTGCCCAACGAGTATCTCGTCTCACACGTGTGGTCACCAGACAGCAGTCACATTGCGCTGCTGCGATGTCCGGGCGGGCGCTCGTGGGCGTGCGACCTGATCGTCGCCGATCCGGACCTGACGGACGCCCGGATCATCAGCCAGATGGTTGGCGCCGGGGGTCTCGCCGACTGGCGAGGCGACTGGATCCTTCTCGGCAAGTGGGACACGGAGGGGCAACCGAAACATGAGGAGTACGACAAGGACGGCGAATACTGGAAGATACGTCCGGACGGGCGCGATCTGACGCAGATCACGTCCGTGTACACGAACAAAGGCATCACCACGACCTTCGGCAATGACTACTGGGCAGGTGCCGGGACGGCACGCAACGCACGGTTCGTCCCTGGTGCGGGCCTCGTGTACTTCATTGCCAACAACGGCAATGGCGTCTGGTCGACGTTCACGTACACCGACGACGGCTCGGGCGGCTGGGACAGGATCCCTGCGAGCACCGGGTGGAACTGCGCGGTGTCGCCGGCAGGCGACAGGCTCGTCTACAGCGCTGGCGCCGACTTCGACGTGCCCATGGATCTCACGTCCGTGGACCTCACGGGCGCCGACCCCGTCGTCGTGCGCTACGATCTCGACCGCCTGTACGAGTACGACATCTCTCACGACGGTACGACCCTGGCCTACGTCGACAACGGGACTGACGGTACGGTGATACGCTTGGTCGACATGGACGGTACGGATGACCGAGCCCTCACGAGCTCCGCTGCTCCGCCTGGACAGCACCGGCTGCGCGACTTCGTGGATGGCGATGGCACCACTCGCGGCGGCAGCGGGTACTGGCAGCCGTTCTCGCCGGACAGCACCAAGTTGGTGTTCAGCGCGAGCAACACGACTGCCGCCGAGTCGCACATCTACCAGATCGACCTTGACGGCTCGGGTCTGACGCAGGTGACGTCCGGCGCCACCTACGACTGGGTCCCGCGCTTCTCGCCCGACGGCCATCACATCTCCTTCCACAGGATGCCGAACACCGCCGACATGACCGAATCGCCTGCGCCGGCCGAGCTCGTCATCGTGGCGGCGCCGTAGGCGACCCGCCACACCGCCCGCCTGAGTCATCCGACACGCGCCTACACCGTGTGGTGGCGCGGACACGCCGGAACGGGAATACTGGTTCGATGGTATGCTGACTCGTTCCATCCCACCTGAATTCCGCCCGGCGTGGCGTGCCCGGGACCTGGACGAGCTGGGCGCACCTACCAGCTGCAGCGAGGGGCGGCGCGGAGATCCATGATTGCCCCGGTTTTCTCCGTGTCGATAGAACCCATCTGGGGAAACATTCGCCAGATCCGCGGTGAGGTGGGTGTCCTGCTTCAAGAGCAGCCGGCAGAGCTCCGCCTCGCGGTGATGATGGCAGCCTCGGAGCTGCTCGAGAATGCGGTCAAATACGGAGACAGCGTGGTTCAAGCCCCGCGCATTCTGTTCAGTCTCAGTCTGGCCGATGGCATCATCCGGCTCAGGACGGTCAACGGTTCGAACGAGCCCGAGAACGTCGAGCGATTGCAGACCCGGCTCCGTGAACTCGAAACGACCGAGGATCCGATGGCCCTGTATTTCCAGACCATCCAACAGATGCTGGCGCGCCCGCCCGAGAGCGGCGGCGCCGGGCTCGGACTGTATCGAATCGCGGCGGAGGGCGGATTTGCGCTTTCCTGGCATTGTGACGACGGCCTGGTCAGCATCGTGGCCACCAGGAGCATCGCATGAGTGAGTGCCTGTATCAGCGAGATGGCTTCGTCTTCTCGGTGGAGCAGTCCGGCGAGAAGGCCACCGTCGCCTGGAAGGGCGTGTGCGATGATCGCTCTCCGAGCCGATTCGTCAGTCCTCTCATCGAGGAATGGGGCGAGAAGCTCAAGGAGTGCGACGTCACGGTGGATCTCCGTCAGCTCGAGTACATGAACTCTGCCATGGTCATGCAGCTCATCAATCTGGTCAAGCGGCTGGACCAGAATGGCAAGACGGTCACGGTGCTGTTTCTGAACGTCGAGTGGCAGCGTGTGCATGGCACCTGCATGGCGGCCATCGCGCGGACGCTCCGGAACGTGCGGGTCGAGCACCAGCTGTTGGCCTAGCGGTCTTCGCTGCAGACAGGGCACCAGCGGCTGCGGAGCGATGTCGCCGTCACTCAGCCGCCAAGCGCTGCCGGAAGTCTTCGATCACTGCCCCGAGGCCCTGCTCCAGGGGCACGCTGGGCTCCCAGCCTCCGAGGTGCTGGCGGGCCCGAGTGATGTCCGGCATGCGCCGGACCGGATCGTCTTTGGGCAGGGGAATGTGGACGATCTCACTGTGCGAGTCGGCCAGACGGCGTATGAGACGGGCCAGTCCGAGCATCGTGGTTTCGCTGGGATTGCCCAGATTGATTGGCCCCCAGCCGTGTTCGCTCGCCATCAGTCGCATGAATCCCTCGACCAAGTCCGTCACGTAGCAGAAGGAACGGGTCTGTTGTCCATCCCCGTGGACCGTGAGCTCCTGCCCCCTCAATGCCTGGACGACGAAGTTCGAGACCACGCGTCCGTCGCCCTCGCGTAACCGCGGTCCGTACGTATTGAAGACTCGAGCGATGCGGACCACGACGTCGTACTGGATCGCGTAGGAGACCGCCAGCGCCTCGGCGCAGCGTTTGCCCTCATCATAGCAGGAGCGCGGGCCGATGGGATTCACGTTCCCCCAGTAGTCCTCGGTCTGCGGATGGACCGTGGGATCACCATAGACCTCGGAAGTCGACGCGATGAGCAGGCGCGCACCGCACTCGCGTGCCACGTCCAACATGTTGAGGGTGCCCTCGACGGCCGTTCGAATCGTGCGCACGGGGTTGCGCTGGTAGTGCACGGGTGATGCCGGGCAGGCCAGATGATAGATCTGGTCCACTTCGATGGTCATGGCCTGCTGCACGTCGTGGCGGAGGACCTCGAAGTGCGGATGCCCCAGCAGGTGTTCGATATTGGCGCGAGACCCGGTGTAGAAATTGTCCAGGCAAACCACCTCGTTGTCCTCGGCAACCAGCCGTTCGCACAAGTGCGAGCCGAGAAAACCGGAACCGCCAGTCACCAGGATGCGCAATCGAGCCATGGCAAAAACAGGGTAGAGCGTCTTGCGATGGAATGCCACAGGCCTTTCTGGGGCGAGGTTCCGGTGGTGACAGGGCTTCACGGGGACGCTTTTCGAGTGGCAAGGCGGGTGACCGTGCTCTACTGTGGCCGGATGAGTGACCCGACCACCAAGGTATCCGTCGTGATACCGACCTACAACGAGGCTCGGACGATCGAGAGGGTGGTGGACGCCGTTCGCTCCGTGCAAATGGAAGGCGTCACATTCGAGGTCATCGTCGTGGACGACGGCTCGACCGACGGGACCGAGACCATTTGCCGCCAGTCCCTGGCGGGGAAGATCGACGTGTTCGAACAGCAAGCCCAGAATCGGGGAAAGGGCGCTGCCATTCGCAGGGGCTTGGCCGTGGCCTCCGGGGATTTCGTACTGGTTCAGGATGCTGACCTAGAATACTCACCCTCCGAGTATCCGAAGCTGCTCGCCCCGCTCTTGGCCGACAAGGCGGACGTCGTGGTGGGCTCCCGATTCGCGGGGTCCGACGCACACCGCGTGGTCTACTTCTGGCACATGGTTGGCAATCGCTTTCTGACACTGCTTTCGAACGTGCTGACGGATCTCAACCTCACCGACATGGAGTGCGGATACAAGGTATTCCGCGCCAGCATCATCAAGCAGATCTCGCTCGAGGAGGATCGCTTCGGCTTCGAGCCGGAGGTGGTCGCTCAGGTGGCCAAGCTCAAGTGCAGGATCTACGAGGTCGGGATTTCCTACCACGGGCGCACCTACGCCGAAGGCAAGAAGATCGGTGTGAAAGACGGGTTCCGGGCCATCTATGCGATCGTGAAGCACAACGTGCTGCGTTAGCGGTCGTCCCCATGGGATGGGGTCGCGGGAGTTCGGCCCGCAACGCCGGTCGCCGTGGCTACCGCGCCGGACCCCTAGACCGGTCCACCTGTCCACCAGAAATCCCAGCAGCTTCAGGCCCTCCTGTGCCTCTCTGGACCCGGCAGCCGCACGACGTGTGCGCTCTGGCCGAGTGGTGCCATACTTCGCCGCGGCGCCGACCGCGCACGAAAACGAGGACGCGACCAGCATGTTCGAGAAACTAGAACCAGCCCCCCCTGACCCCATCCTTGGGCTCACCGAAGCCTTCAACAAAGACCCAAGACCCGAGAAAGTCAACCTGGGTGTCGGCGTGTACCAGGACGCGACCGGCCGCACGCCGACGTTCGATTCGATCCGCGAAGCGCAGAAGCGCCTGCTCCAGGCGGACGTGTCGATGAACTACCTGCCCATCCCCGGTGCTCCCGCGTACGCGAACGCCGTTCGTGATCTCGTCTTCGGCGCTGACTCGAGGATCGTCCAGGACAACCGCTCGCGTACCGCCCACACCCCTGGCGGCACCGGCGCCCTGCGCGTGGCCGCGGACTTCCTGGCGGTTCACGGCGGCCGCCCCACCGTGTGGTTCAGCCAACCCACCTGGCCCAACCACAACGGCGTGTTCGAAGCCGCTGGCCTGCCCATCCAAAGCTACCCCTACTACGACCGCGCCACCCAGGGTATCGACTTCGCTGGCATGGTCGCGTGCCTGAGCCGGCTCGGCCCCAAAGACGTCGTGCTCATGCATGCTTGCTGCCACAACCCGAGCGGACTCGACCCCGATGCCGAGCAGTGGAAAGCGCTTGCCGAGCTGCAGCGCAAGCACGGCTTCCTGCCGCTGTTCGACTTTGCCTACCAGGGCCTCGGCCGCGGTCTCGAACCAGACTCCGAGGGGATCCGGGCCTTCTCCGACGCCCCGGCGATGCTCGTGGCGTCGTCGTTCTCCAAGAATTTCGGACTGTACAACCAGCGCACCGGCGCGCTGAGCTTCGTGGGCCAGACCTCCGAGGCAGCGGATCTGGCCTTCGGTCACCTCAAGCGTACGATCCGCGCCATGTACTCGAATCCCCCTGCCTACGGCGGGGCTCTGGTCACCACGGTGCTCGGTGATCCGGCGCTACGCGCCATCTGGCGCGAAGAGGTCGACGCCATGCGTGCCCGCATCGCAGAAATGCGCAGCGCCCTGGTGCGCGGCCTGGAAGCCGAAGGCATCGACCGTGACTTCAGCTATCTCACCGAGCAATACGGCATGTTCTCCTTCTCCGGTCTCTCCGACGCCCACGTCAATGCGCTACGCGACCGCTTCGCCATCTACATCGTCAAGGGCGGCCGTATCAACGTCGCGGGGATCACGCCGGGCAACGTCGCATACATTTGCAAGAGCGTCGCGACGGTGCTGAAGGCGGACTGAAGCCTCGGTATCGCCTCTACGCGTGCGGTGCTGTTGATGCCCCAACACTGAGGGCCACTGGGCGGAGGCCGCCCGCGCGCGAACCGCGCGGGCGGCCGTGCCCCCTCACCCCGGCGCTCACGCGCCGGGCCGGGGGCACCACGACGATACGCTCACCGACCGCCAGCGATGGCGCCCACGAACCGACGGATGTGTTCGACGACGCTCTGTTCCCCCTCGCGCTCGACCCGGCCCCAATCGATGAGTCCACCGCCCAGTCCGACGGCCGTGGCGCCTGCCTTGAGATACTCGACCGCGTTCTCCAGCTCTACTCCGCCCGTGGCGACCAGCTTGACGTCTGGCAGCGGGCCGCGCAGCGCCCTCACGTAGCTCGGACCGCCGACTGCCGAGCAAGGGAACACCTTGACGCAATCGGCGCCGGCTCGCATGGCCGCCACGACTTCCGTCGGCGTGAGCGCACCGGGCATCGAGACCGCGCCCAGGCTCTGCGCCATCTCCACGGTCGCTGGGTCGAAGTTCGGGCTGACGATGAAGCGCGCGCCGGCTCCGACGCATGCCCGGACCGTTTCGGGATCCAGCACCGTACCGGCGCCCAGCGTGACGTCGTCACCCAGCGCCTTGGCGAGCTCTTCCAGCACTCCGAGCGCGTTCGGGACCGTCATGGTCACTTCGATGAGCCGGATCCCAGAGGCGTGGATGAGTCGGGTTGCGCGCAGGGCGCGTTCGGACGAAGCCGCCCGCACGATGGCAACCAGCGCGGTCGCTTCGAGTTCGTGGAGGGTATCGCTGCGGTGAGGCATGGGAGCTACTGCGAGGGCATTGCGGCGAGGGTGACCTGTACGGGCGCCGCAAGACGTCGGGAGAGGCTCTCTACCTCGCGTTTCCAGCCGGCAAGATCCGCCACTCGTCCGCCGCGATCCCACGCCGTGCCCACGTAGTAGTCCGCTGGAACGCCGCCCTTCGCGGGCAAGACGGCCAGGTACTCGCTGTCGGTTTGCTGCTGAGCAGCGGTCGTGCCCGGAGGCACGACGATCGCGCACCCGACGTTACCGGCCTTGCCCTCGTCGAGTGGCTCCCAATCCCGCATCCACGCGGACTTGGGGTCGAACTCGACCGCAGCGCCCGGGTGTTTGGCGATGCCGATCCCGAGCGAGAGCGGCGCGCGGCCCGAGAAGGTGGAGGCCATGTGATTGAATAGCGATCCCGCATCGAGGATCACGCGTTTGGTCTCCGAAACGCGCGCGGGCCCCGCTGCCCAGGGCGCAAAGCTCAGCTCGAAGACGAGGCGAATCGGTCCGTTGGCGAGCACGCGCGAGGTCGTGAAGTTCTTGGACACCGCCAGCTTCTTGCCCGTCCAGAGGCCCGTGCCGCCACAACCGCGTGACGGACCCACCTTGTACGCATCCAGGCCATCGCCGTGGTCCTTGTGGTAGTTGTCCGTCATGTACCACTCGTTGACGACAAGCCTTCGCACGCGCTTGACCCAGACATCGATGCCGCTCGACGTCAGCGGGTCGTTCTTGCAGGTCTCGAGCGCCGGTCCGTACATGCGGTACGCGACCCAGTCGTTCTCCCACGCGAAGTCGTCGTAGCGCTCGCGCACGAAGCGTCCATACACCTTGTAGTCGGCGGCGACCGCCGTGGGACGCTCGCCGACTCTGAGCTTCACCGTCTTGCTTCCGTTGGCCGCAAGATCGACCTGGAAGACGATCTGGTCTGGCGCCAAGTCGCCGTCCATGTCGACGAGCTGAGAGAGCACCGGCGTCCCGGCCGCGTCCACGACGAAGAGCTTGTCCGCAGCCAGACCGGGCACGATCTTGGCGACGTCGGCGAGCGTCAGCGCAATCGTCTCGCGCGCCCGTGCTTCGCCGAGCGGATTGGCGAGCGAGACGGACGCGACATCCGTGCCTGGAGCTGCGGAGCTCTTGGCCGCTGCTTGACCCTCCGCCGGGCTGGGGACCTCACTGGACCGGGTGGTCTCCACGGCTGCAGGCGCCGGCGCCGGAGCAGGCGGCGGTGGGCTTTCCGGAGCGGGGGGTGAACCGCAGGCGCCCAACAGCGACCCAGCGACGGCCAGCACGGTCGAATGCACTGCTTTCATGGTCATGGAGTCTTGCTCCTTTCTGTCACGGCCAGCCCCCTGCCGATGTAACTCCGGCCCCTCTCACGCACGTCACTACCAGTTGAAGATCATACCGGTGGCGCCGCAGTTCAGCGTCTGCTCCTCGCCCAGGAACCAGGCAGCGGAGGCGCGGAAGTACTCCAGGTCGATGTGAACATTGGGCGTGACGTTGTAGACGACGCCGCCATTGATACCCATCTGGTATTTGATGACGCTGAGCGCGGTCCCAGCGGGGCTGGGGGTCCGGTCGAGGTCAGTCATGAAGATACGGGCGATCCCCCAACCGGCAAAGAAGTCGAACTTGTCCACGACGACCTGGCTCTGAACGTAGTAGCCGTCGGACTTGCGGAGGTTCATTTCCGCATCGGCCACTGCGTAGCTGTTCTCCAGGGCGTAGCTGAGCCCCAGCCCTTTTCCGATGTGTCCGGCGGCACCGAGATGGACCGGGCCGTACTCGAACCTACCGCCATAGCCAACGCCCCAGACCGTCTCGTCGCACGGCTCGTTCGGGCATTGGCCTGGTTTGTAGACTTTCTGGTATCCGGTGTTGGCGAACAGGACCACCTTCCCGCTTTCACCGAACTTCTGCTCGAAAGTCAGCTCGGTTTCTGGACGAGGGTACTTCGTGCCCGTCCACCCTGGCCCGCCCAAGGTGGCCGGATCGAATACGCCGACGTTCAGCTGCAGTCCAGCGAACGTAGGTGTTCCATAGATGAAGCCCGCCGCGAACCCGCTGCCCAAGACGCCGAATCCGACCATACCTTGCGTGGGGCCCCTCGAGTCGATCTGGTTCGGGAACCCGATGCCCCACTTGTGAGCGTAGAGCACGTTGATGTCCGTTGCTCCGCGCGACATCAACGTCCTGGTTCGACCAAAAGAGAAGGCGCCGTACGGACTATCCAGCTTTCCATAGCCCTGCCTCACGTCGGCGGGATTGGCAGAGCCCTTGTTTCGCTGTTCGCTTTCGACGAAGGCCCAGATCTGAATGTACCCGCTCACCGAGACATCGGGAGTCACGTGCCCCCGCGCGCCAAGCGCGAGCTGATTGGCCAGAAACCCGCTACGAACACGCCACATGTCGATGTTGCCGCGGGAAGTGTCGTTCACGTCCTGCGGGGCCTGCGTCGCTGACCATAGTCCCCCGTTGATGTCCTCGTTGGGCCGGGCCACCGGCGCGGCATCACCGTTGACGTAGCTGAGGAAACCACCGACTCGGCCTTCCGTGTAGACTTCGCCGTCGTCGTTCTTGACCAGGACTCTCTCTGCGAGCGCGGTTCTTGGAACCAGGCACGTTGCTGAGAACGAAAGGAGTGCAAAACCAGATAGAGAGGCGACAAGCGCCCGCGGGCGAGGTAACTTCAACGTTGTTCTCCTTCCTTGTGCGATGTGGATCGCGATCGAATACGCCCCGGGTCCAATCGGGCGCTGCGTCACCTACGGGCTGGTCACCGACTTCGCAACGATCCACATCCACTGGGGATAGTAGGTCTTGCTGAGCTGAGTCGTGGGCGGCTGTTTGAAGCTGGCAGGGGGCTGGGGAGACATCCCCGCCAGGTCGACTGTGCGTGGCGCACAGGTCGAGTTGGGGTCCACGTTGGGTCCGCAGTTCTGCTGCGCCTTGCAGTTCTGATCGTGGATCTTGAACGTCATGGTGCCGCCACCCTTCACCTTGAAGCTGGCGTCGTACTTCACGAGGTACGTGGCCTCCCTCTCGCACCAAGTCCCTCCGCCGTTGTCCGAGCCGTTGAAGTAGTAGACGTCCCCGGACGGGTCGCCGGTGGACGGAGCCACGTGGAGCTCATACGTGTTCCACCAACCCGTGCTGTTGTAGTAGGAGCCGCCGACGTACCACCAGTTGTTGGGGTTCGTTTCGCTCGGCGCCGCTGTCGAGGCGCGCGTGCCGCCCTGGTAGCAGCGCGTCCCGATCACGCCGCGGACCTCGATGTTGACCGTGTACGTCTGGCCGGCGGTGCCCGCCACGTTCAGAACTTTTTCGCGATTGATGCCGTTGGACGGACAACTCGCGCCCGAGTCCAACATCGGGCAGTTGTGTCCGCCAGGATCGGAGGTTCCCGCGCAAGTGCCCTCCCAGTAGAAACCAGCAGCGAGATCCGGCACGACCGCAAGGAGGTCTTCGGGCCCCGTGCCGCCGGTGGGCGCTGTGCCGCCCGTAGGCGCTGTGCCGCCCGTGGGCGTCGAGCCGCCGGTGGACGAAGTGCCGCCCGTGGGCGCTGAGCCGCCCGTGGTGGCTGATCTGCCTCCGGCGGGCCCCGTGCCGCCCGTGGGAGGCGCGCCGCCGGTTGGGTTTCCGCTGCCGCCCGTGGGAGGCGCACCACCCGCGCTCCGCCCACCACTCGTGGATCTCCCGCCGGCCCCCGTGGTTCCGCCGCTCGTATCCGTTCCACCCGTATTCACGTCACCCCCGGCACCGGTGAGGCCACCGGTGAGTGTGCCACCCCCGCCATCGCCGCCGGTCGCGAGCGCGCCGCCGGTGGGTGTGCCGGTCCCGACGCCACCGGTCTGAACGGCGCCACCGTTGGCCGTTGTCGTGCCTCCCGTGTCCACGGCAGTGGCTCCGCCGGAACCATCGACGCTGCCGCCGACGCCGGGCTGCGCACCGGTTGAGCTGGTCGTACCGCCCGCCGTGTACGTGGCCTCGCCCTGGGAGCAGCTGGATGCGACCACGAGCCCGAGCGCGGCGGAGCAGGAATACAGGGTCCGGTTCATCTCTAACACCTCAGGAAAGCGTCAGTTCGTCTAGAGCAACTGGTTCGGTTTGGATCACGAGCGGCAGCCTGGTGGCCGGGTCCCCTGCTTAGTGCAAGTGCTGCCCTTGGATCCAGCATGAAACATCATCGGGCTGGGCTGCGTCAAGCATCCGAGCTGCCGATGCTGGTGCAGATCCTAGCATCCCCGGCTGGCAGCGCACGGCCACGCATCGGTCGCGGAGCTTGCTCGATATTCCAGACGCGAACCCCTGGGTCGCCGCGCCTGGGCACGACCAGCGCTGTCGCAACCTTTCCACGAACCTGCATCACCCCAGCGCGGCATCGGCTGGAGGCCCCCTGCGGGAGCGGCGTGAGCCCTCGCACCGCAGTGCGTTACCGCAGCCTGATCACGATTCGCGGTATCCGGACATTGTAACTGTAACGACTGCGCCCGACGACGGTTCGGCATCGGCAGGCACGCCTTGTACCAGATCCGAGGAGATGCATGGAGGGGCTGAACGAGACACGCCGCCCTGATTACGATTCGCGGTATCCGAACGTTGTAACTGTAATTGACGCGTGCCAGCGCGGCGCGGCATCGCCGGGCTGGCCCCCTGCCGGACCCGCGTGGGCGCAGAGAGTGCACGCGAAGGCGGGCCGGCCGCCTCGCCCAAGACCGTCTTGGACGGAGGTAGGTTTGGGTCTACAGTCCGCCGGCACCGACAATCTGACGCCCTTCGAAAGGAGCGCACGCCGCACCATGGAAACGCGGTACGGAATTCACCCGGACCAAGCCAAATCGCTCGACACGGCAGGGCTTCGCCGTGAGTTTCTCGTCCAGGGCCTGTTCAAGGTCGGCGAGCTGAACTTGCTGTACAGCCACACCGATCGAATCATCGTGGGGGGTGCTGTTCCGACCTCGCGCTCCCTCGAGCTTCACGCAGACCGCCAATCTCTGGGTTCGGACCATTTTCTGGAGCGGCGTGAGCTCGGCGTCATCAACCTCGGCGGACCCGGCGTCGTCCGGGTCGACGGCGCGGAGCTGGCGCTCGGCAGGCTCGATGGGCTCTACGTGGGCAAAGGCACCAGGCGCGTCGAGCTGACCTCCCAGCGCTCGGACGATCCGGCCAAGTACTATCTGGCGTCCGGAATGGCGCATCGGACCCTATCCACCAAGGCCATCACCAACGCCATGATGAAGCACGTCGTGCTCGGCTCTTCCGAAGAGTCCAACCGGCGCACGATCCACCAAGTGGTCCACCCGGACGTCCTCGAGACCTGCTCGCTGGTGATGGGTTTCACCTGCCTCGAGCCTGGCAGCGTCTGGAACACGATGCCGTGCCACACGCACGAGCGGCGGATGGAGGTCTACCTGTACTTCGACGTACCCGACAACGCCGTGGTGCTGCACCTCATGGGCCAACCCGCCGAGACCCGGCACATCGTGGCGCGCAACCACGAAGCCGTGATCGCACCGAGCTGGTCGATCCATTCTGGCGTGGGCACCAGCAGCTACTCGTTCATCTGGGCCATGGTTGGGGAGAACCAGACCTTCACGGATATGGACGCCGTGCCCATGGATGTTCTTCGCTGAAAGGGGCAGAGAGCCATGGTGAACGACCTGTTCAGCCTGGATGGGAAGGTCGCTATCGTCACTGGTGCCAGTACGGGCCTGGGCCAGGGGATGACGCTCGGCCTGGCCGAGGCCGGCGCCGATATCGTGGGTGTGGACTGCGTGGAGGCGCCGGAGACCCAGGCGCGTGTCGAGCAGCTCGGCCGAAGGTTCCACGGGATCGTATGCGACCTGCGTTCGACGGGGCCCATCGAGCAGATCGTACGTGAAGCCGTCACGACGTTCGGGCGGATCGACATTCTCGTCAACAACGCGGGCATCATCCGGCGCGAGGACGCGCTTCAGTTCACGGAGAAGGACTGGGACGACGTGATGGCGATCAACGTCAAG
>JAFGIS010000560.1 GCA_016929495.1 Polyangiaceae bacterium
GATCAGCGGTGGTACCCGCAGCGACGAGGGCCGCCGGGGCCGTGACACCTTCGCCAGTCTCAAGAAGACCTGTCGCAAGCTGGGCATTTCGTTCTGGAGCGACCTCAACGACCGCCTGCGTGGCCTCCGCCGCATTCCCGCCCTGCCCCTAGTGATCGAAGCGCGCGCCCGGGCCCCCTGAGCGGGCGCGGCTGCGACTCCTGCGCCGACGGCCACCGCCGGGGCTCCCGGCCGGCCATTCTGTCTCCGGCAAGTTGGACCTCCCCGACCTGCACCGAGACGATCGCCGGTCATGCCCGGGCAGCGACGTCAGCAGAAAACGTACGACCACAGGCTTCGTGATCCTGTCCGTGAGACTGGCGACCTTGCCGTTTCGACGAGGCGTGGAGCATCCCGTTCTACTGCCGTGGGTTCGGGCGAAAACGTACGCAACCGGCCTGCGAGAGCGCTCGAGATCCTGCCATGAGCAACCATCGATCTGCGCGCCGCAAGCGCGCCACCAGGCGCCGTTCCCGTCGGTCCGTCTTCGAACCGTTCTTGGGCGACATTCGAACGTTCACCGTCGGCCATCAGTCGATCGCCTCGATCACGATTGGCTTGGGCCAAGATTCCCGATCGCCATCGGCAGGCCCCGATCACGACTGCCCGTATTGCCAGGCCATCGCGACGCTCGAGGACTACGAAGCTGCTGGGGACCGGGCGACACCTGAGCTCGTGCAACGCGCGAAACGGGCCATGCTGCTCTTGTCCGGTGGAGCAGTGGACGGATAGGTGCCGTTGGCCAACGCCTGACGAGCCGCAGTCCCTACGCCCTGCAGGCATCCATGGCTGCGGCGAGCGCCTGGCCCTTCTTGGGATCGATCATCGACACGTAGCCCAGCTGCGTCTCTGAGCATCCAGCAACGGACGTCGTGCAACTGCAACGGCTGCGGAATCTTTGGCCTTTCTTTCGGCTGGCGTCGTAGCTTTCGGTGCTTGCGCCAACGCCCCGGCTCGTTGCTTTCTACGTGACCGAGCACCACACGGTCGTCCCACACGCCGCCTTCCAAGGACAGACGCCCTACGAGATCTACTTCGGCCGAGGTGAGCGCGTCCCGGCGCAACTCGCCGAGGCCAGACGCCTCGCTCGCCAGGCGCGCCTCGCGTCCAACCGCGACGTGAGCTGTGAGCATTGTCGCACGCCGGTGACCGAGAGCGCCGCCAGCCAACTCCTACCACTGCAGCAGCGAGAACCTCAGTGGTCTGCGGCGTGACGCACTTGCACCGCGGAGTCTTCCGAATGCTCCAAGTCGCAGCTGCGCGAGGGCTGCATGAGCCGGTGCCATGGGTTTTCGCCACCACAGGCGCCATAGCTGCGCGCAGTTGACAAATGTGGCATCAATGAGTATTCTCTACACGCATGCCATCGGATCATCAGGTCGTCGAGCTCTTCCACCTGCACTTCGTCCGGCTCCTCTGTTCGGGGCCGCAGAAGGGCAGCTTCGCCATCAAGGGTGGCTGCAACCTGCGCTTCTTCTTCGAGAGCGTGCGCTACTCCGAGGACATCGACCTCGATGTCGCGGGGCTCCCGGTTCACGCGCTCAAGGAGAAGGTCACGGCCATCCTGAACGGGCCGGCGCTCTCGATGCCGCTGCGGAGCCGTGGAGTTTCCATCACGAGCGCAAGCGCTCCGAAGCAGACGGAAACCACGCAGCGCTGGAAGGTCGGTCTCGCCGTCGAGGGCCAGTCCACGGCCCTCCACACAAAGATCGAGTTCTCCCGGCGACCGACGACAGAGGAAGCAAAGATTGAGCCGGTTGCGTCAGGGCTTTTGGCGGAGCACCAGCTCATGCCGATCCTGGCTCCCCACTACCCGCTGGCTGCGGCGCTGCGGCAGAAGGTGCGTGCGCTCGTCGGGCGGACCATCGTCCAGGCACGGGACGTTTTCGACCTCGCGGTCCTGTTCGCCAGGGCTGGAGGCAACGTAGAGGCCCTCCACTCGATCCGATCCGAGGTACCCAAAGCGGTCGAGCGAGTGATGGAGATCGCATACGCAGACTTCAAGTCCCAGGTCGTGTCCTACCTGCAACCGGACAACGTCGACTCCTACGGCTCCCCTGAGGCCTGGGATGCACTCCAGATGCAGGCAATCGAACACCTCGAGAAGGCACTCCAATGAACGCCCGCGAAGCCCTGGGGCGCTTGCGCCGCCTCCGAGTCCCGGCAGCGACCACCTCCGACGCGGCAGCGGTCCTGGGCCTGTCCGTCGAGGCGGCAAGCCACACGCTCAGGCGGCTGGCAGCATCGGGCCTGGTGACACCAGTGCGCCGGGGACTATGGGCGCTCTCCGATCAGGCGGATCCACTGGCCCTGGCGGAGTACGTGACCGCGCCATACCCTAGCTACGTGTCGTTGCAGACAGCGCTCTACCGGCGCGGCATGATCGGGCAGATCCCATCCTCGATCTACCTCGTGTCGCTCGCACGAAGCGACCTCGTCGAGACGGGTGTCGGCACCTACAGCGTGCACCACGTCCGGCCCGAGCTGTTCGGCGGCTTCGAGCACGACCCGCAATCGGGGACGAAGCTGGCGTCCCCGGAGAAAGCGCTCTTCGACTTCTTCTATCTCTCGCCGACGCGGGGCAGGCTGTTTGTGGCACTGCCCGAGCTGGAGCTGCCACGCGGCTTTCGCAGAAGCGCGGTGCGCGAGTGGGTCGACCGCATCCCATCCGCCCGTTCTAGGACCATCGTGACCCGCAAGCTCGAGAGCGTGCTGCGGCGGCGGTAGAGTCTGCGCAGCTGCGTCGCGCGACATTCTGAAGCCCGGGCTGTGCAGTTGCGCTCCGCGAAATCACTGCCTTCCGGGGACGGACGCCCGACGAGATCTACTTCGGCCGAGGTGAGCACGTCCCGGCGCAACTCGCTGAGGCCAAACGTCTCGCTCGCCAGGCGCGCCTCGCGGCCAACCGCGACGTGAGCTGTGAGGATTGTCGCGCACCGGTGACCGAGAGCGCCGCCAGCCAACTCCTACCACTGCAGCAGCGAGAACCTCGATGACTTGCGGCGTGACGCACTTGCACCGCGGGACCTTCAGAATGTTCTGAGTCGCAGCTGTGCTGCGCCCCACGCGGCTCAAGCGCAGCCCGTTAGCCAAACCGGAACTCCAGGACGATTCGTCGAAGCAGCGCCAGGTCCGACCGGGCTCGGGGCGCGGCGACCCCGTGGCCGACTCCAAGAACGAGGCGTGCACATGGTATCACCTGTGATACCATTCACGGGTGCTGGTCGTCCTCGATACTTCTGTGCTCGTTGCCGCTTGGCGATCGCGATTGGGGGCCTCGTTCGCGCTTGTGGAGCAGCTCGCGGCCGGTTCATTCGAGATCGCAGTGTCAGTGCCGCTGGTGCTCGAGTACGAAGCCGTGCTCCTTCGGCATGTCACTGCAGTCCAGCGACCAGCTGAGGTAACTGCACTCGTAGACTACATCTGTTCCGTCGCGCGGCGGCAGACCATCTTCTTTCTGTGGCGCCCGCTCCTGCGCGATCCCAAAGACGATATGGTCGCCGAGGTGGCCGTGGCAAGCCACGCCTCCGCGGTGGTCACGCACAACGTGAGGGACTTCGCACCCATCGCGCATTTCGGTATCGAGGTGCTTGCACCCGCGCAGTTCCTCCTCCACCTTCCCCGTAGGTAGACCCAATGGCGACGCTCAGTCTAAGACTTCCAGAATCGATTCACCGCAAACTGACGGAACTTGCCGAACGCGAGGGTGTTTCACTCAACCAACTGCTGAGTTCGGCTGCCGCGGAGAAGCTCGCCGCACTGACGACCGAGGAGTACCTCGCTGAGCGGGCAAAACACGCGTCACGCCGGAAGTTTGACGCAGCCCTGGCCAAGGTGCCCAAGGCTCGACCGGTGCCCGGCGACGAGCTTCCTGTTGGGTACGCGAAACGCTCTGCCAGGAAGGCTGGCTAACCAGCGCCTGGATCCGGCGTGGGGTCGGAGACGCCACGCTCCGGGTGGCCATCTCTGCCATTGCGAGGCTGCTCGCCAAGCATCGCGTTGCACCCGAGCCTGCGCGCGCGCGACGAACGCGGACGGCGTCAGGGCAGCTGCCGCTGCCTTTCGTCTGACTCGAACGGTCCGAGCGCACGAGCGCACGGGCGGCGTTGGGCTTGTTGACAGCAGCTCGGCGCCAGCTCGGCGCCGAGGTGTATGTCTTCACGAACATCCCGACGCCGACCGCGCACGATCGCTGGCCGATGGGCGCGCTGGCGGGGTTCTGGGGCGGGTTGCATGGCGGCTCCGAGCGCCTGGATCGCTGCCAGCGGCTGGCTGGCTCGGTGACCTGCCCTCACGCGTTGACAGAAAGGGCAGTTCGTTTGGCCCACGACGACATCACGCACTGGTCGATTGCGGTAGCCCAGCGCGAGGGGGAGACAGACCTGCTTCGAAAACGGTTCCGCTATCCGCAACCGGGGCAAGGCGAATGGATCTGGGCACTCGGCGACGGAACCTGGCTGAAGTCCGACGAAGAATCGCTCTTTCGATGGTCTCTGCCCATTCGAGGGTGAGCTCGTAAGCGACGGTGCTAGCGGCTACGGTGGGCCCTCGGCTATCGGCGGCTCAGCGAGGCGCGGCTCATGGGCCGGGAGTTGCCCACGGCTCAGACACACCGCGCGGCGAGGCGGTGCGGAGGTGCGAGGGCGTCTACCTGACCTGCTCGCCATCGACGCGCAAGAGGCTGCGGCGAAGATCACCGAACGCTTCCGTGCCCGCCGTGCGCGGCTCGGCGAGCACCGCCGCATCGACGCCGATGCCGCGGGCGAAATCCTCGGGATGCGGGCCTGAGGCCGCGGATGAGATACTCCGAAGGCCGCCAGGGACGCATCTTCGTGGTTCAGCTCGAGGACGGCGACGTGGTTCACCACTCGCTCGACGCTCTGGCGCGCCGAGAGCATCCGCGCGAGGGTTTGCGCCAAACCCTCCAAGGAACTGCTCCCGAGGATGAGCGTCGGAGACTCCCAGAGGAGGCGCCGCTGCTCGAGACAGACACCCTCACACGACTCTCGGGCTGGGGCCCTTGCCCCGCTAGTGCTTCCATCGCCCGCGGGCAGCGAGCAGCGGTACCTTCTCCCAGTGCTCACCAAGAGCACGCTGCATCACCGAGGGCGCGTCGTCGGCGATCGTCGTCACCCCGCCCTGCACCAGGACGCCGCGTTGGAGAGCGACAACCGGCCCATGGACCGCGGCATGCTGACACCGCTATCCCTGAGACTGGGGGAAAGCCCCCATGAGACGCTCGCGTCGCCGGGCCATCAAGGGTGCTTTCTAGCGCAGGACGCGACCCGGTGGTTCCCATTTCCGCAGCCACTGCTCGAAACCGCGCCGCGCGCCTTGCCGAGGTCCTGCGTCAGGCGATGGAGTCTCTTTGCGACGTGTGTTGTCGATTTCCGTGCGACTCGGGTCCCGACGCCCATCTAGAGAGTGTGTTGGCAACGCGCGGGCACGGCCGGCCGGGGCCCATACGGGCGGCCATGAGCCCAATCTCAGGGCCGTCGACACTCGACGCGTCCAACCCGACAGACCCGCCAGAGAACCCACGGAGAAGGCAAGATGACCCAGCGTATTCGCACCAACAGCTCGATCTACCTCGCAGCAGCGTTCGCGTGGACGCTCCTCGGCCCTTCGGGTGCATGGGCCAACCAGGGCACCGTCATCGGACACTGGGGCGACTGGTGTGAGTCGGCTGAACCGCAGTCCAACGAGGCCATCCTCTACTTCGGGGACAGTTTCACAGGCGGGTGCCAGGTCGTCTACTACGATAGCAGCGGGCGTTCCGTTCCGCCCCACAGTGACCAGCCGATCCTCAACTTCGACGCATGGACCTGCTTCGACAACCCCTACTCCCATCTGGCGAATGACACCATCCGATCCATCAAGGTAGGCTCAGAAACGCGCCTGTGGGCTTTCAAGCACTCCTTCAACAACCAGGAGAATTCGCAGCCGTTGCGGCTCGGCCCCGGCGCACGCCTGACGACCCTCGGCGCCTTCGCGTCGGCGATTTCCGCGGTACGCGTGGTCGACGCCGTGATGTACAACGATACCTGCACCCAGAACGTCTTTGGTAGCATCGTCTTGTACTCCGATGCGGACCAGCAGGGCGACTGCGTGATCCTTACCCCACCTACGGTTGCGCACACGTACCCGACCCCGAGATCCATGTGCTTCCACAATGACACGGCGAGCAGCTACCACAACTACGCGATGCGCGAGGCCCACTTCTACGAGCACGCCGACTACGGAGGCCGCCACATACCGGCGGCAACCCCCTGGGGCAACTTCAGCACTTTCTTCGTGCACAACGACGTGATTTCGTCGTTCGCCGGATTCTGGTGAGCCGTGTGAGGGAGAGCGTGTCGATGCCCAGAGGCGTCAAGCTGGAGACCCGAACGGTAGCCAATACAGGCGGCTCGGGCACTGCGAGGACGGCCGGGCACTTGGCGGAGGTTACCTGGGAACGGTCTCCGGAAAGCGCGACGTATGCCGTGCACGGCGTATTCCGCGCTTTCCCGGGGCTCGTTCCCACGGTACTCGAGCGGTTGACCCGACGTGCTCCTTTGGGTGGCAACGGCATCGGTGGTCGGGACCGTACCGTCGGGGAGGGAGTGTACTCGACTTCGAAGGCCGTGATGCCACGCGGCGCCACGGAGATGGGGAAGCGAGCGTCCGCTCCCGTTGCGCTCGACGCCACGGGCAGAACACGTCCGTCGACTCTCACTTCACCGGGTGCGGCCTGTGCGGCATCAACGACGATCGGGTAAGGAATCGTGATCGCGACCGCGGCGTCGTCGTGGTTTTCGCATAGACAACGAGCGTGCACGGTCATTCGGTCCGACGCGAGTGTCTCGTACCGCTACTCGTCGTCGACGGTCGCCAGCGCGAACACCGTGCTCTCGCCGAGGTAGCCGGGAGGGGAGGACATGGCTGCGCACAGCCCGACCTGGATCTCGGAGTTTCCTTGCGGAACCACGGTCAGCTCACCGTCTACGTAGAACGGACTGTAACCAGACGATGACCCCCAATGCGCCCAGGACAGGTCGGCTGGCGTCGGCTCGTGGTTGCCGATCTGGTAGCAAGGGATGATGCAGGCCGTGCTGCTTTGCGGCCAGAACGTGCCGTGTACCACCACGCTCAGGTTCTGATTGCCGACCGGCCTGAGCGTCAGCGCGGTAGCGTACATCTCCCACTCTGCAAGCGAGGGGTCACCCACATTGCATTGTGCGGTCACCTCTCGTTCCGGATCCCCTCTGCCCACGCCCGCATGGGCCGGGCTCGGCAGCGCAGGACCCACCCACTGTCCGTCCTCGTCGATCACCGGCTGACCGCGTACGGAGATGCTCGAAGCGTCCACACTCCCGCCCACCACGTTCTCGGCGTTCTCCGCGAGAAAGGCGAAGGGCACGCTGCCGAGCGGCTGCGCCGGGGTCATCTCTTCGCCGTTGACGGTGACTCGCAGAAAGTACTCGCTGCCGCTTGTGAAGAGCTCGGGTGACAGTCTGCCCGACTCGCCGAGCCTTGCCGAGAAGTACCCGTCCTCGACCGTGATCGAAGGCTGCTGCTCGCTCCACACCAGAGCTTCGTTCTCGTCGACGATCTCGAACACGAAACGAACGCGCCCATTGACGGGACTGCCATCGGCGTTGGTCAGGCGCCCTTGTTGGGTGAGCCAGTGTGGAACGGCTGCCGCGGCTTGCGCGGCGCCGAACGTCAGCGCTGCGAGGACTGCCGAACTGGTGATCTTGCCGTCCTGTTTGCCGAACATGTCGCTCTCCTTACCTCGCCGTCACGCCCACCAGCCCGCCCACCATGCGGTAGGAGCTCGAACTCGACGAATGCAGTACGCCGTTGTTTCCAGGACTTTCCCCGGCGCTCAGCACGAGCGCGTAGCTCTTGGAGCGCATCAACGTACCCCCGGCCACGATGGCGAAACCGGTCCTGGCCGCCGTGGTGCTGCCTCGCTCGTCCGAGCCGGCCTGACCGTTGGAGCCGCCCGATCCCGTTGAGCCGCCCGATCCAGCGGACCTACCGCCGGCGCCGCTCGTCCCCGAGTGCGCTGCGCCGTTGTCGTCATCGTCGTCGCTGGTGACCGTCGCCCCTCCGGCACCCCTGCCCCCCTCAGCGGCCGAGTGGCTGCTGCCTCCATCCTTGTGCGCCCATCCCACCCGCCCGCCGCAGCCCGAAGCGAGCAGCGCCAACCCGGCTACCAGCGCCAGAGCATCCCGGTCCGTGCGTCTCTCCCAGTGCAGGGAAACCATGAACCCTCGTCGACTACGGAGCGACGCTACCTGGTCTCTGTGGCTTGGGCAAGCGGTCTGCAGGGCCAGCGCCGACGGCAGTCAGCTTCGACGACGAGCCGAGCGGCCGAGGCGTTCCGATTCTGTACCGTGTCAGGATGCGGCTTCGTCAGATACCGTCGGCCGGCCCGAGCCATCGTCCCGGCGCGTGACTGCCGAGCCTCGGGCCAGGCCTCTGCTTGGTGCTGAAAAAATCGAGGAGACACGAGCAAAAACGGCGGCTACAGAGCACGCTGCCGAAGTCGAGGCTGAGGCGCGGAGCACGGATGTTGCCCATGTTGCCGCCCTGGCCGCACCAGCAGCGTAGGATCGTGCCCGCTGGGTCGACCCTGAGCTGATCCTCGCCAGCGCTGCACCACCAACCGCGCCAACAGCTGCGGCCGCTCTGCAAGAGCTCGAGCACGTCGACGCTGCGCTCCTGGCCCTCCGAGTCGACGGCCCTGAGCTCACCGGTCTGCAGCCGTGAGTAGTAGTCGGGGATCCGACCGCGAAACTGGAGCATGATGCGCCTCATCTCGTCGCTGTACGGGTAGACGGCATCGTCGTACCGGTTCAGATCCGCCTGAAGGCGCTGCAGCGATATACCGATCTCGACCTCGTCCCGTAGGCGCTGCGCGAACTCGTAAGCCTGCTCGAAACGGGCGGGCAGCATCATCACGTTGACGTACACGAGAACCTCTTGCTCTCTGAGCAGCCGGCAGAGGTCCAGCATGTGGCGAGCGTCCGTGAACTCGCTATGGTAGCTGAGGATGATCATGTCGAAGAGCGAAGCGTGCTTGCGCCACCAGTCGAGCGAGCGATGGCCGTTCGAGGTGACCAGGACTCGGCACTCTACGGGGCTCGACTTGAGCCTTTCGACCAGCTCGATCAGATCGGGAAGGAGGGTCACTTCGCCACCCGTGAATTCGAGCATCAGACTCTTCTTGTCACGCCGGCACTTGCTGAGCACCCTGCGCAGGAACAGCCACGCCTCCCACGTCTCCGGTCGCTTGAGTGAACCGGCATGCAGCCATTCCGGGCAATAGCTACAACGGTAGTTACAGACGTTCGAAAGCACCCACGAGACCGAGAACGCCTGCTGGCGGAACGGAGAGTAGTACTTGACGATGTCAGCCACGGACCGGACGATTGTAGACCGACGCCCGTGGCGTTGCTAGCGTCAGGAGCTCGCGCGCTACGATCCGCTGATCCGCACGTCGCCCGAACCCGTGTGGACGCGGATGCTGCTCGGTGCGTCCGAGTCCACGTCGATGCCTTCGACGTCTCTGTCGCCCGAGCCGGTGTCCAGGCGCACGCTGTAGCTCCCCACGGGAACCCACAGGCGCACGTCGCCGGAGCCCGTATCGATGGCCACCTTGTCCGGGGGCTCGTCGAAGCGAGCTCGTACGTCGCCGGAACCCGTTTCGATCTGGACCTGACCCGACACGAGCCTGCTTGCCGAGACATCGCCGGAGCCGGTTTTCGCCGTCACTGCCCCGGCAGCGCCGGTGAAGCGCACGTCGCCGGATCCGGTGCGGAGCTTCAGGACCGCGCCAGCAGGCACGCCGATGGCAACATCGACGTTGCACGGGTCCCAGCCGTTGCAGTCCTGGCTCAGCCGGAGCCTGCCGTCGCTGTAGTCACGGTCCAGATCCGTGTGAGCGCCGGTGATGGCAGCCGTGACCACGGTCTGGGTGCCGTCCGATCCGGACACGTCGATGTCCCCGGAGCCGACATTGACGTCGAGCGTCGAAACCGCCTGATCGACCGTGAAAGCCTCGACCCTCGTGTCCCCGTCGAAACAGCAGGCCGCGAGCAATGTCGCCGCAGCGAGCAACAACCCCATCGTCTTGACGCGCAGCATCTTCGCTCGACCTCCAGTCCGGGCTCGCCCGGCCCAACGGGCCCGTCGCGAACCTCGCTGCTTCGTACCCGCACGGACCCGGACCGTTCACCCCGATCCGACGTGCCGTAGCCCCGCGAGCACCAGCGCCCGTCGCAGGGGGACCAAGCGATGCCTCCCCCCGGTCTCCCGGCGGGCCCGCGCGGGCCCACCGGGAGACCGCCCCCTCCAAATCGCCGCCTTTCGGCGGCTCAGGAGGGGGATCTCGCGTGGGCGGATCCGCGTCTAGAGGTCCGTCACGTGCTCGACGATGCGGCTGACGAGCCCGAAGCTGACCGCTTCGGTCGCGGTCATCCAGAAGTTGCGCTCCGTCTTCTCGACGACCTGCTCGTACGGCTGTTTGGTTTCTCGCGCGAAGATGCGGGTCAAACGCTCGCGCATCTGCAGGATCTGTCGGGTCTCGATCTCGATGTCCGAGGCCTGGCCACGTGCGCCGCCCATGGGTTGATGCAGCAGGAAGCGCGTGTTCGGCAGGCACACGCGGTTCTCCGGCTTGCCTGCCACGTAGATGAGCGCGCCGGCGCTGGCCACCCAGCCCGTGCCGATCATGATGACTTCGGGCTTGATGAACCGGATCATGTCGTGGATGGTGTCGCCCGACTCGACGTGGCCGCCCTGCGAGTTGACGAACACGCGGATCGGCTCGTCACTCTGGTGCGAGAGCGCCAACAGCTGAGCGCACACCGTGCGCGCCAGCTTGTCGTTGACCTCGCCGAACACGAGCACGGTACGAGCTTTGAACAGGCCGCTCGTGGCGGGGGAGCTGCGTTCCTGGCCGACGTGCTCTTCGTGATCTGGGCTATCCTGTTTGGGCATCGGTGTTCTCTCGGTGCGGCCGCAGGATAGCTCAGAGAGCGACGCCTCGCGTGCGGCATTTGGTGGTTAGGCCGTTCGGACGGACCACCCGGTACGCCCCCCAACGGTGAAACCAAACCGCGCCTCGACGGATAGTACTCATCGAATGGCGGCTGCCGACCAACAACTCGTTCGACGTTGCCGCCGTGGTGACTCCAAGGCCTGGGACGCTCTGGTTCGGAGCTTCGCCCCCATGGCGTACCGTATCGCCTACCGAATGCTTGCCGACTCGGCTTCGGCCGAGGACGCCGTACAGGAGACGTTCTTGCGCATGTTTCGTTCGTTCGACCGCTACGACGCGACCCGACCCCTCCAGCCTTGGGTCGCGCGCATCACCGTGAATGTCTGCGTCAGGCGACTGCGGGCCACCAGCGCGCGCACGCGGTTCCCTGAGGACGCGACCGAGTCCTTGCTCTCCGAGGCCCCCCTGACTCCCAATCCGGAGCGTCAGGTGGCCTCCCGAGAGCTGCTTCGCTCGCTCGAACTCGGTTTGCTCGGACTCTCGCCCCAGGATCGTGCGCTCCTGACACTACGCTTTCGCGAGGGGCTGTGCGACGCCGAGCTGTCCGAAGTCCTGCAGATGCCGGTCAACACGGTCAAGACCCGCATCCATAGGGCACGCGCCAAGCTCGCTCGCTACCTCTCCCTGTCAACCCGAGGCAGCTCCCATGAAGACTGAATCCCTGCAGCTGTTGGAGCACTATCTCGCTGGCCAATTGTCCGAGGCCGAAGCCCGAAGCGCCGAGCGGCTGCTGGGTTGCGGTGACACAGCGGCCGGACGCGGCGAAGACTTGGCGGTCTACACGTTCTTGAGAGAGCTGGGGCCCTCCGAGCCCCCGCCGTCGCTCGTCGAACGCACGTGTCGACGACTTCGCGCCGAGGCGGCTGGCGAGCGCAGCAGGCAGACGGCCTGGAGCGCGGCACGCAGCATCGGCACGGCGCTGAGCTGGTCGTACCGTGGGCCGGCGCTGGCGATGGCCGGTCCGTGGAGCGCGAACGCGACGCACTTCAGCGTCCAGGGCCTGGGCATGTCGCGTTTCGCGTTGGGTCCGCTCGGCCTGGCCCCACTCGGTCTCGCGCGTTCCGCGCAACCGAAGCCGCGCACGCCCGTCTGGCGGCGTCTGCTCCAGTCGGTGAGGGCGTCGTGATGCTGACGGCTGCGTTGCTGTGTCTCATCGCCTTGGTGAGCCTCCTGCTCGGGGCAGTGCTCGCGTTGCCGATCACGGTGCGCGCCAGCGGACACGTGGACGAAGAAGGTCTTGGGGGTCAGATCCACGCGGCATGGGGCTGGGGGGTTGTCTCGGCGAGCCTTTCTCCCCAGGGGCGCGATCTGAGGCTGTTCGGTCTGGCTCTGCCCAGACGGACGAGACGACCGCGCCCAGGTACCACGAGAGAGACGCCACGCCGTCGGCCCAAGCTCGGGCGGGTTCTGGAGCAGTCCCCTGTGCTGCTGTCGACTTTTCGCCGCCTGCTGTTCGCGCTGCATGCCAGCGGGTCCGTCGAAGGGCAAGCCGGATTCGACGACCCGGCTGATACGGCGCTCGCCGCAGCGCTGGTGCGCTGGGTCGCATCGGCGTTTCCGGCGCCCATTCGGATTGCGATCGAGCCGGAGTACCTCGGGCCCGTGGTGCGGCTCCGCTCCAGTCTGGTCCTGCGCATGTGGTTCGGTGAATTGCTTTTCGTGAGTTTGCGCCAGTTCGCTCGCCGCGACGTGCGGCAGGCGATCAAAACGCTTCGTGCATAGAGGTAGGTCCCCAGCGAGAGAAGGAACCATGGAAGACATCAGACAACTGGCAGGGAAGATCACGGAACGTCTCACCGCGCTCGCCCGAAGCAGCGCCGTGATGAGCAAGCCCATATCAGCGGGTGAGCGCCACCTAGTGCCGCTCTGCGAGCTCAGCGTCGCCTTTGGCAGCGGCGGTGGAGGCGGAGAGGCCCAGGGGGACGATGCGGGAACCGGCGCGGCGAAGGGCATCGGCGGTGGCGCTGCGGGTGCAGCCAAGGCGACGCCGGTGGCGGTCTTGATCGTGGACGAACAGGGCGTGCGCATTCAAGCACTGGACGTGTGAAGTAGCCGAGGAAGGGTTCAAGGATATGGAACATGTGAACGATCTTTTCGAAATCGTCAGCCACCAGCTCGGAGCGGTCGCTCAGAGCGACGTCGTCGTGGGTGCACCCCTGACGCTCGGCGCCTGGACCGTGGTCCCGCTCTCGCGCGTCAGCGTGGGCATGGGCGCTGGCGGCGGTACGGGCGAGGGTGATGTCCACCATCATCACCGCCTCCACCAGCGCGGTAGCATGGGGCCCGGCAAGGGGACCGGCGGCGGCGGTGGCGGCGGCGGCAAAGTCCGGCCGGTCGCCGTGCTGGTTCTGGGCCCGGATACGGTCCACGTCCTGCCCATCCCGAACAGGGCTGGCAAGCTCGATCGCCTGATGGACAGGCTGCCTGAGTGGATCGACCGTATGCGGGAGTGTTGCGGGAAGAAGGAAGGCGCCTGCGGACACCAGGAGTGCTAAGTCACGCCTTGTTCCCAAGGTTCGGTACAGTACACGAAGGCCATGGGCACGCTAGAGCTGCTATCGGGCGATATCACCCAACTTGCGGTGGACGGCATCGTCAATGCCGCCAACCAGTCCTTGCTCGGGGGCGGTGGAGTCGACGGTGCCATCCACCGTGCCGCAGGGCCCGAGCTGCTCGAAGCGTGTCGAGCACTCGGAGGATGCCTGCCCGGCGAGGCGAAGCTCACGCCAGGCTACCGCCTGCCAGCGCGCTTCGTCATCCATACGGTCGGGCCCGTATGGCGGGGCGGCGCACAGGGGGAAGCGCAGACGCTGCGCTGCTGCTACCGCTCCTGTCTGGAGGTTGCACAGGCGCACGGTCTGCGAACGCTCGCATTTCCTTCGATCAGCACGGGGGCGTACCGCTACCCCCTCGAGCAAGCGGCTCGGATCGCCGTCGAGGAGCTGCGTGTTGGTCTTGCCGCACGTCCGGAGCTTGAAGTCACCGTCGTCTGTTTTCTGTCCGAGGTGCGTCTGGCGTACGAGTCTGTTCTGCGCGGCGAGCGGGAGTAGCCGAATCCAGTTCACGATAGAGACTCCTGCAAACCCCGGAGAGGCGGCGGCGGGTCAGGTGAAACCAAGACAGCCAGTCAGCCGGCCCGGCGTCCGTGGACTCCCTCGGCCACTGGCGCTACGAGGGTGCATCCGCCCCATGCAAGCCTACCTCGACATCGTCCGGCGCGTTCTGGAGGAAGGGGTCGTCAAATCGAACCGCACGGGCGTCGATGCGATCACCTTGCCCGGCGCCATGTTCGAGCACGACATGGAGCGGGGGTTTCCCCTGCTCACGACCAAGAGCATCCCGTTGCGGCTGGTTGCTTCCGAACTCGAGTTCTTCATCAAAGGCATCACCGACAAGGAGTGGCTTCGCGCTCGCAATAACCACATCTGGGACGAATGGTGCAGCCCTGATCGCGTCGCGTATTCGCATGATCCGGCGATACGGGCTCGCATGCTGACGGAGCGCGAGCTCGGGCCCATCTACGGCTGGCAGTGGCGCCATTTCGGCGCCCAGTACGTGGCCCACGACCAGGAGCCGCGCGGTGTGGGTGTCGACCAGTTGAAGGATTTGGTCGACAAGCTACGGAGCGATCCAGACGACCGAAGGCTCCTGGTCACCGCGTGGAATCCCGTCGACTTCGCCCATATGGCGCTGCCTCCGTGTCACTACACATTCCAGGTCACGGTCATCGACGGCAGGCTGAACCTGCTCTGGAGCCAGCGCTCGGTGGACGTCGCGCTCGGCTTGCCGTTCAACATCGCGAGCTATGGTCTGCTCTTGCACCTTCTGGCACGACAGGCTTCTCTCAAGGAAGGGAAGCTCGTCGGTTTTCTGGCAGACACGCACGTCTACGTCGGCCATGTGTCGGGTCTGCGGGAACAGCTCGGCCGTGAACCGTTCGCGCTGCCGCGGCTGCTGACGCCGTCGTTCAGCAGCATCTTCGAGTGGCAGTACCAGGACTCCTACGTCGAAGGCTACCAGCATCATCCGAGGATCCAGTTCGAGATCGCCGTGTGACCTGGCGCGCACCCCGAATCCCATGACCGAGCTCATCATCATCGCCGCCGTGGCCCGCAATGGTGTTATCGGAAGCAAGAACGCCATTCCGTGGCGCATTTCCGAGGACTCCAAGCGTTTCAAGCGCCTGACCATGGGCTACGCCTGCATCATGGGGGACAGCACGTACGACTCGCTGCCCGACCCATGGCGCCCTCTGCCGGGTCGAGAGAACGTCGTTCTGAGCCTGGACCCGGACTACGACAGACCGGGCATCACCGTGTTTCGGCGCTTCGACCTCGCGATCGACTACGTGCGGGACCAGGGCGCGCAGAAGGCCTTCATCACCGGCGGCGCCACCATCTACAGACTGGCGTTGCCGGTGGCGGATACGCTCGAGCTCACGCACATCGACCGCGACTACCCAGGCGATGTGCTCTTTCCACCCGTGGACTACAGCCAGTGGGAGCGCGTCGGCGAAGAGCGGCGCGAGAGCCTGGACTCGATTAGCGGGGAGACGGTTCGCTATTCGTTTTCGACCTACCGTCGGTTTCAGCCCGCAAACCGCTGAACCCGGTGCATCCTTTTCTGACGAAACGATGCAATGGATTCGTCCATGTGCATTCTCCGATGGAGTCCGAATCCAATCCGTCCTGGCCGTATCCAGGGCTTGCGCCCCCAGGGATCCGTTCAACGGCATGACCATTTGCGTTGTGAACGCAAACTTCAGCCAAGAGTCGATATTTGCACATCGGACCCCCGGCCGTGGTTGCGCAGTTGTTTCTCTGGGCGCATGCATAAACCTTACGATATCCTTCGTTGAACACACGGGTGACCCATGAGTTCACGATTTGGCGCCCATCAACAGCCAGCCTCCCACGGCCGCGCCAGTTCACGTGGACGCTTCCAGTCTGGTTTCGTGCCGGCCAGCGCGGACACGCCGAACGCGCCTGCTCTCGAGCACGCGGGGACCACCTGGCTGGTGAACGTCGGCGAGAGCGACACGGTCGAGATGACCGGTGACGAGATCGCACGGGCGTGGCGCGAGGGTCGTCTGGACGAACAGACGCTGGTCTGGCGCCAAGGTCTGCTCGAGTGGACGGCCTTGCGCACCGTGCCACAGCTATCTATCGCCCTGGATCGACGGCGCCCGGTCCGTGGCGGGGCGATAGAAGACATCTCCGAGGATGAGCTGACCGAGCTCTGGGCGCCACCGGACGGGCGCGCAGAGCCTCCTCTGGCCCCGTCCAGGTCGACCTGTTTGGAGCCCGAGCGGCTGCCTGAAGACGAAGTCACAGAGCTATGGGGCTCGGGGCAGGTGAGTCGGCAAAGCGTGGATGCTCCACCGCCGCCGTTGTCGTCGTATGACGCGGAGCAACTGCCCGAAGACGAGGTGACTGAGCTGTGGGGGTCGGCGCAGGTACGTCGGCAGAGCGTGGATGCTCCACCGCCGCCGCCGTCGTATGACGCGGAGCAGCTGCCCGAAGACGAGGCAACTCACCTGTGGGACTCGCGGCCCCCGGATCTGGAGGCTATCGAGGCGGCCTCCCTTTCGCTCGAGAGGATGGACGACGCACCGGCGCTCACCGTCGAAGAGATCGAGTACGAGGATGAGCAGCTGGCCGAGGACGAGGTCACGACGCTGTGGGCCGAGCACGGGGCCCCTGGGCTCGCGGCGATGGACCGGGGTGCGCTCGGAGTGCAGCCCGCGCGGCGCCAGTACGAGCCGACCCGTCCGCCGAGCGCTCTGTCACCGAGCAGCAATGCGGCCAGCGTCGGGCCCGCAAGGACTGTGCGGCTTCGCAGCGCCCCCGCCCGACTCATTGGCGGCCCCCCGGCTGATCGACTGACGCAACCCTCGATGCTGCGCATCGCTGAGATGCGCGGACGCATGGATGACCCATTCGTCTCTCGCCAGCCGTTCGAGCGCCCCGCGGGCATCACGACGATCGCGTTCTGGGCTGACGGCGTGCGCGGACTGTACGAGTTGCTCAGCACCCGGCTCGAGTGGGTCGTCGACAGAGTCATTCGCCTTGCAGAGCATCGCGGCGGTGCCGCTTGGCCGGTCGAGGGCTTCCAATCGAGAACCGCCGTGTTCTTGACGGAGGTGCGCACGGTCCTGACAGACGTCGTCCTGGCAGCGCTCGAGCGTTTGGGGCAGTGGACGGCCAGGATCGCGGATCGCTTCTCCGGGCGCGCCAGGAGACGTCACTGGTAGCTTCCGCGTTCTAGCCCTTGCTCCGCGCGATCGGCGCCACTCTGGCTTCGGTCGCGCGCAGGTAGTCCGACGGCGCGAGGAGGATCTGCGTTCCGCGCACGCCTGCACTGACGCTGATCGTGTCGAATAGCTCGATGAGCTCGTCCGCGACCACCGGGAAGGCCTTCTTGCTGGCCAGCGCCGTGACGCCTCCGCGCACGTAGCCCGTGAGCGGCTGGACTTCACGCAGGGCGACGAGCTCGACCTGTCGATCCGCGCTGGCACGCGCCAGGGCCTTGAGATCGAGCTCACAGTCCGCGCTGATGACGGCAAACAGCGGCCCGGTGCGGTCCCCACGCGCGACGAGCGTCTTGTAGACCTGCGCTGGAGGAAGCCCGATGAAGTGGGCCACGGCCTCGGCGTCGAAGTGCTCCTCGCCGACCTCGTACGATCGCAGCTCGAAGGCGATGCCCAGGGATTCGAGCAAGCGCGCGGCGTTCGTCTTGGTGGGGGGATGGGCCGTCACGACTCACGCTACAGCGTTGCATCGCTGCCGCTCCGGGGCAAGCCGTCGACAGAGGAGGCGCGCGGGCGCCCTCCGAGAGCCGCTCGCGTGTGTTTCCAGCGATGCACCAGGGCCCTGTCTTGGAGACACGCCACCAGCTTGCATGTGCCATGCCAGCGTGTAGCATGCCGACGGACGGCTTCGTTCGCCGTCCCTGCGAGGATGAAACATGAGCAGCGCGCGTCCTGCCTCGGTCCGAGCCTGGGTGGTGTTCCTGGCGCTGTCAGGCGCGGTTGTCGGCGCCTGCATGGCCACGGGGCGTGCTGGCGACTCCGGCGGCCAGAGCGCGTTGGACGACGTGCCGGCCGCGGCGTCATCCGAACGGACCCAGCCTGCGACAGCGTCGCCAACGGCCGTGAAGCCCACGGACCGAGCCGGGGTTTCGCAAACGAAGGCTTCACCACGGACGTCCGCCACGAGCGACCCTGCCGACGGAACAGCGGAGCGCTCCTCCGATGCCCGCGACGCACCCGACGATTCGGCGGCGTCTCCGAGCTTTGGCGCTATGCCCGATGTCGACTACTGGGCCACACCGCAGCCGGTCGTCGACAGGATGTTGGAGCTCGCGAGAGTCAAGGCGACTGATCTCGTCTACGACCTCGGATGCGGTGACGCGCGGAGCCTCGTGACGGCGGCCGAGCGCTACGGCGCCAAGGGCGTCGGCTTCGACATCGATCCGAAGGTGGTGGCCCTGGCGCGCGAAAACGTGCGTCGCCATGGCGTCGAGAACCTCGTGCGCATCGAACAGGCGAACATCTTCACGCTGGATCTCTCGCCTGCGGACGTGGTCTTCCTATACTTGACTCCAAGGCTCAACTGGCGCCTGGTGCCCCAGCTCGAGAAGCTCCGCCGTGGATCGCGGATCGTCGTCCACGAATACGAGATCCCCGGCGCCCGCCCTCTGAGGATCGTGAAGATGCGCGGTCCGCCCGATGGCCCACCGGGAACGGAGCTCGAGCAGCGGACCGTCACGCACACCATCTATCTCTGGAAGGTGCCGTGGCAGAAGCAGCCGACGGATTGGACCGAAGCAGATCGCGCTACTGATCCAGACCAGGGGCGTTGACGGCACTGAGCACGGCCCGCACGAAGGCGTTGGCCGGTGTGCCGATCCCATGGCGTCGGCCGGCGCGCACCACGGCACCGTTGCGTGAATCGGTTTCGAGAATACGCCCTGCCCGGCGATCGTGGAGCATCGACGTCACCCAATTCGGGGGCGTCGAGCGCTGCGCGGCGATGACTTCGTCGACCAGATCGAGCTGCAACCGCGCGCCCTCGGCACGGCCGACCTCGACGCATTCGCGGACGATCGCTCGCGCCAGCTCGGTAATCGGCTCGTAGCGAAAGACGCCGTGCGGTTGATCACACAGGGCGGGAATGGGGCCGCTCACGACGTTCAGGCAGAGCTTCGTCCACGCCGCGGTGAGGAAATCATCGGTGACCGTGGCCGTCAGGCCGGCGGCGGCGAGCAGGGTGGCCATGCGATGGCCTTCCAGGGTGTCGTCAAAACGCGCCGCGAGAGCCCGACGGAACTGCACGTGACCTGGCTGTACCGTGGTGGACGGGCAATCGACGATGCAGGGGATGATCGTGGCCGCTCCGACCAACGGCGCGACGCGTTCGCGGTGCTCGACGCCGTTTTGCAGCACCACGACCTCGGTGTTCGAATCACAGAGGCGCGAGAGCCAGGCTCCAGCGCCAGCGGTCTGGTGAGCCTTTGTCGCCAGGAAGACGATATCGACGCGATGCGCGTGCGCCGGCTGCGTCAGGGGCCGTACGTCAAGCTCCGTCCTGCCCTCTGGCCCTTCGAGCACCAGACGCTCGAAACCCCGCCGGGAGCAAAGCAGCAGCTGATGCTCGTGCGACTGCTCCAACGCACCAGCCACGATCGCTCCGATCGCGCCAACTCCGACGATGGCAATGTGCGCCACAGGCGCGCATTCTGCCATGGACGCGTGCCGGCCACTCACCCGAATCTCGGGAGCCGGGCCAGACGCTGCCCCCTGTCCTTCGCGCTTCGTGCTACTGACCTGGACCTTCAGGACGATGGTCCGGCGAGGACAAGGGTGGTGACATGAGCCATCTCGATGCGAAGCATGAGAAGCAACGGCCATTGCTGTGTGCCAGGCCGCTCGGGGTGCTTGCCGTCTCGCTGATGGGCGGCGCTGCCGTCGCGGCGTTCAGCAGTTGCCAGCGTTGCCCCTGCACCGGAGCGCGTTCCACCACGCCGAACTCCTGCCCCGCGCCATCCCCTTCAGCGACACGGACTCCGCAGGTACCCTCAGCGACCGGGGGAGCTGACCCGGGCCGATAGCGGCGCGCTCCGGGCAGCTCACAGCGGTTGCGAGACAGTCGTGCCTTGGCGGCTGGATCGGGATATTCCTACCGACGCAGCCGTTGGGAGCGCTGCACCTCGAGCCAGATCGCCTGGAACCTTCCCTCATCGATCGGACCGCGCGTCTGGTACTGCACCGCGACCAGCTCTCGCCCCTCGGGGCTGCTTCGCAGCCCACCCAACACGACGCGTGCGCGTACAGGGACGGGTTCGTCGCCGTCCTCCAGCACGACCGTGATGGGCAGCGGCTGCCCTTCGGCAGGGACCTCCGCATCATCCGAGCTCCGACAGGATCGAAGCCCCCGTCGTCCCGGCCTGGTGTTCGTCCTGGCCGCGGAGCCTCGAGCAGTCGGGCCGTTTCGACTGGTCCAGGATCTTCAACTACGGCTGACTGGAATCGCGATCTCGATCTGGTCGGGGCTCGGATAGCGCTGCAATTCCCAAGCGAACGCGGCTCTATGCTCGAGAGCCGCCAGTGCCTCTCCGTAGATGTGCTGGTAGCTCTCGGTCAAGCCGGAAGGCCCGCCCGAATGCGTGAACACGAGGTACGTCGAAGCAGGAACCGAGCGGTAGACGAAGGGCGCCGGGATCGAGGTCACATCGGCGGGAGGCTCGATTTCCAGAGCACAGAGGATGAAAAGCCCGCGCCTGTTCGTCCTCGAGCCAGGAGGAGAACTGGCAGAAGCGTTCCGGGCAGATCCGCCCGGGGAACCGCTCCGGGTCTGCGCTGAAGGCCTGGCAGAAGATGGCCCAGGGCCGATGGAAGCTGCGTACGGACCTATCCATGAAGAAGGGCAAACCGACGAGGTGGAGGGGCCCGTGCTCGCGCAGGTGTGGGCCCGAAAGCTTCATTGCAGGATCCGCCGAACCCGCTGGGGATGGGGGCGGGGCAACGACCGAAGCGGGGTCGATGGGGTCCCGGAAGCGCACACTCAGGTCGGGATTCGCCTTGGCGCGCGAGGGGCTGACGCCGAAGTGGCGCTTGCAGGCTCTCGAGAAAGTCTCGTAGTCCGACCAGCCTCCCTCCCGGGCTATTTGGACGACCGAGGTGGGCTCGACCAGGATGCGCCGGGCTGCCTCGGTCAGTCGGCGCTTGAGGATGTAGTCCGCGGGCGTTTCTCCCGTGAGCGACCGGAACAGTCGGCTGAAATGCTGGACCGAGAACCCGATGCGCGCCGCAAGCCCCGCGGCACCCAGTAGGGATCCGGACGGGGCGTCAGGACGAGCGCATGGAGCGCGCACGTCGAGCTCGATGATCGCCAGTGCCTCGCGTACGTAGTCGGCTCCGTTCATGCCGGGTGGATCCTAGCTTCTCGGGGCCTGTCGCGACAGGTTCGTGGTGCTCCCTTCGCTATCGAGCTGCCAGGCGTCCCGATGCTAGGATATCCAGCGTGGAGCACCCCACGTCACGCTGCCTCCTGGCCATCGTTCTAGGCGCTGTGATCTGTGGGTGCAGGGGGCCCAGTGCCAAGCCCTCGCCAGGTGCGTCTGTTCCCCGCTATTGGCTCAAGGATGTGACGCTCCTGCACGGCCCTGGCAAAGCCGTGAGGCGAGCATTGCGGGGGCCGGCCTTGGTCGAGCTTCTTGCGGACGGCCACGTGCGCAGCATGCCCGGTGCCGTGGACGCCTTCGAGGGCTACTGGCCCGGTGCATTGCAGAACGAGCCGTCAGACCGCCAGGGGCTGCTGCTCTATGCTCAGAAGGTTGCACCGTTGCACTACGGATCGCCGGCGGGACCCATCATAGGTCGTCTGCATCCAGGAGCCTTCGTGGGGGTACGGCCTCACGACAGCGGCTCCTTTCTCGTTGCTGTGCCGAGATACTCACACAACGACAGACCCTTGCTCGCGTACGTTGAACCCGATGCACTGGGCCCAGAACCCAGCGAGGAACAGGCGCCGAAGCTGGAGGGCGAACGGTTGCGCGACCATTGGCTGTGGTTAACTCTGTCGAACGGGCCCCGCGTGCGACTGCTCTGTGGGGGGTTCTCTGCCCGCGAGGCTGCTGGTGCAACGAGCGTGACTCAATACCACGAGGGGGTGGAGCTTACCGGAATCGTGGATGGTATCGGGCTATCTCGCTACCCGCCGGGACAGCACACGTGCGTCAGACGACTGGTGCGCCGCAAGGACGGACGGCTGTTTCTGTCGACAGGCAAGGACCCGCTCGACTGGCTCGAGCTGGACGTGATACCCGGTGGCTTTGCCCGTGTCGGGCTGCCTGAGCCCGATCCGGTCGCTCGACTCATTACGGAGCGTGGCAGCGTGTACTGGGTAGTCCAAACCCGGGATGGCATGAGGTGCGAAGAGTGGCGGTTTGCAGGAAGCCTCGCGAAACGACGCGATGGAATGCGCGTGTTCGACGGCACGTTGAAGCGCCAGCGCGATCCCCGAGCCGCCGAGTATTCGATCGGCTACTGGATGAGTGCCAGCCGGGTCGGCAACCTCTTGCTCAAGGGACCTCACTTTCGAGACGACGGGTACCGTTGTGCCGAAGGCGTTGGGTTGATCGACCAGGTAGGTGAAGTCCTTTACATCGACGAGGCAAGCTTCCTCATGCCGTCCCCGTCAGCCGGCAGTCCCTACGAGCCCGTGGCCTATGATGCCAAGGACGTCGAACGCTGGTACCTGACGCGCTCGGCCTGCGAGAGTGCACGGCGTGTCGCTGATGAGCAGGCGGCTGACCGCGGCGACGAACCGGTTGGAGTCCACCGGCACTGCTATCCGGAGCTTATGGATTGAGTGGCAATCGAGCGGCGTTGTCCGAAGCGACGAGCCGGCCGGCGGGAGCCCGCGGGCGAACTTGCTCATCGGCGTGCTTCGGAGTTCGATGGCTGCGATGACCGACGCACGTACCCGTGGCTTTCACGTTGCCAGCGCCGCGCCTGAGTCGGTTCCTTCGCTCAGCCGTCGGTGCGGACGGCCAGGCCCTCGAGGTGTCGATCGTCCTTTCGCCGGGCATCGATCTCTCCACGCTCAGCCATGACAGCGACCAAACGATCGGCGCGGCCTGCGTGCGGGACGCCACTGGAGAGGTCGTGCCCATCGGTCGTCTGGGCGAGGTGGGCTACTCCGAGTTGCGGCGAGATCTGGAAGCGAGCGCCTGCTTCGTAGTCCGACAGGTTGCCGGCACGCAGGGGATTTCCGTGGAGCACGGGACCGCTGGCTGCAGCTGCGACTTGCACGTGCCCTCCAGGGGCGACTAGCATGACGCGATGATACCTCGCTGCTGTTCGCTCGCTCTGGTCGGCCTCTGTCTTGCTGGTTGTGGCGGCTCGACCCCCGCTCCCGTGCCGCCCGCGCGAGGCGCGAGCGCCGGCAGCGCCTCGACGCCGGCGAAGCCCGTACTGCAGGCGCGCAGGCCATCCCAGAAGATCCTGAGCAAATGGACGCCGCCGGCATCTCCGGAGATGGTCACCTATGCGGATCTCGGCGAGCTCTTCAAGACCGAGCAAGTCCGGGCCCTCGTGGCGGCGGGCCTCGCGCTCACTCAGGGCGACATCGGTCCCGAAATCACGCGCTGCCTCATCGACTGGTCCGATTCGGTGCGCGAGGTCGCCGCGACGGCGACCGGTCGCGAGGATCTGATCATCATAACGTACGACCCGGATGTCTTGAAGACCCCCATCGACACCTGCATTCGCGCGATGGGTCTGTCCCGTACCGAACTGCCCGCGGCCGAGCAGGCCTACGCGGTCGACGGACACGTGCTCGTCGTCCTACCGGACACGGTCATCATCGGCAGCCATCCGCTGGTGCGGTCGAGTCTGTCCAATGAACCGCGAGCCGAGTGGCCCGAGGAGGTTGCGCTCGGGCCGGAGCAACAGCTCGTCCTGGTCGGCTCCGACAATCTCCACACCCTGGACATCGAGGGCACGCTCTCGGCTACCGGAGATCACTTTTCGGTTCGCGCAGATATCGCCTTCCCCGAAGAAGCCACGGCCAAGGAAGTGGCTGACACGGTCGACCCAGCAACGCTCAAGCAGAAGCTGCTTGCGCAATCGCCAGAGTTTGGGCCCGTGGGCGACCTGGTGCTCGAGAGCTGGCACGTAGAGCGAAACGGCCGAAGGGTGGGATTCGAATTGCGTTTGGAGGGGGATCAGAAGCAAGCCGCGGCGAAGCTCGGTATGCTGGCGGCTCTGGCGATTCGAGGGGCGCGCAGCTACGTCGTCAACGCCAAGGTCGCCGAGGCGCGCGTCACGCTGGGCAACATCGCCAAAGCCATTGCGGCGGCGAAGCCAAGGAAGCTGACCTCGCTTCCCGCAGTCCCTGGGCGGTTCGAGCTCGTTCAAGGCACCAAGTACCAATCCGGCTCGTCCGAATGGGCCCAGTGGGATAGCGTGGGCTATACGAGGCAAGAACCACAATACTATCAGTATCGCGTCGATGCTGCGAAGAACGGGAAATCAGCGGAGATCATCGCGGAGGGTGACCTCGACGGAGACGGCAAGCGGTCGCGCCTCTCGTTGACTGTCGAGCTTGACCCCAAGACCCGTACGGTGATCGTGCATCCCGAGATCGAAGAGCAGGATGCCCTCGAGTAGGGCTCGCGACATCGACCCACCCATCGTGGCATGCCGGACGCTACTTCGGGCTCAACTTCATGACCGAACCGGAGTCGTTCACCCAATAGACGCTCGTGTCATCGACCGCCATGTACGAGTGGCTTTCGGCCGGGACCGTGGCCAGAGTCGTCGGATCCCCTCCGGCCGCAGGCGCCTTCATCAGCTTGACGAAGGGAGCGGTGTCGAACCAGTACACACTGTCGGCGTCGACGGCCACGCTCCGTACGCCGCTCCCTCCGGAGACGATGGGCGTCAGGGAGCCGTCTGCCAGGGCCATTCGGTTGATTCCCGTTCCGGTCGCCCAATACACGCTCGTATCGTCGACTGCGAGTCCGTAGGCATGGTCGGAGGTCAGGACTTCGGAAGCTCCGCCCGCGATCGGTACGCGCTGCAGCGCCGAGCTGCTCCAGTACACATGGCCGTCGCCCACGCCAATCCGCCAAGGCTCGCTCGTGTCCGACGCGAGCAGAGTGGGCGTCCCTCCAGCCAGGGGCGCACTCATCACGCCGTCGGCAACCGTCCAGTAGACGTTCACCGGGTCGATGGCGAGGCTCCGCGGATGGCTCAGACCCGAGGCGATCTCCGTGGGCGTGCCACCATCCAGACCCAGGCTCATCACTCGGCCGCCGTCGAAGGATGTCCAGAACGCGTTTTCGTCGTTCGCGGCGATCCCCATCGGGTATTGCTGCCCGGTCGCGAGGGTCGTCACGCTGCCGCCGTCCGTTGGCACCGAGAACACCTGGTTGTTCGCTGTCCAGAGGACGTCTGAGCCCCTCAGCGTCAGGCCCACGCCGGATGACCCTTCGCTCGCCAACGTACTCAGGCAGCGCCCCTCGATACAGGTCCCGGAGCAGGCTCGCCCGCACTCGCCGCAGTTGGCCCCATCCGTTTTGATGTCGACCCGATCGTTGCCACACTCGACACATTCATGCCGTTCCAGCGGCGGGTTGGCCTGCACCTGGCCATGGAGCTCGACGCCGTCGGTCCACTGAGGGCACATGTCAGGCCTATCGTCCTGGCCACATTCGCCCGAGAGCGTCACCAGACCCGTTTGGCAGTCGACGCGGAACTTGAACGTCCCGCCTCCCCAGTCCAGGCAAGTCATTCCGCCGTTGAAACCGAACCCCTCCGGGCTCCATCCCAGGGTGAACACACCTCCTTGCAGCGAGTACTGCTTCGGCGCTGGGCTGATTTGGTCAATCGTAGCGTAGTGCTTGCCGGGATCCTCGTGCACGGAGATGGTGATGTTGACAGGGTCCGCCTCGAAGCATTCCCACGGGTCACCGCATGGGAGCCCATCGAAGAAACACACGGATACGTCGACTGGAATCGTGTACGTGGCCTCGCCCGCACAGCCGGGAAGGCACCGGTCCTCTCCGGCTGCCCCCGCGGAGCCTGCGCTGCCCGCGGTACCCGCGCTGCCCGCGGTGCCAGCGCTGCCCGCCGAACCTGCGCTGCCCGCGGTGCCAGCGATTCCAGCGATACCCGCCGAGCCTGAAACGCCCGCTGTGCCCGCTGTACCCGCAGTGCCCACGGAGCCTGCGCTGCCCGCCGCGCCCGCTGCGCCCGCGCCACCTCCATCATTCTGCTCGGAACCGCCGGCTCCGGCGCGCGTGTAGACGATGCCACCCTCGCCGCCCGCTCCCGCAGGGCCTGCGCCTGCGGCACCACATGCTCCTGCGCAGCCCGGCACGCAGTCGTTCGAGGGGTTGCTGTCACAGGTTCCGCATGCGTCGACTACCGCTGTGCCGCCCCACACCCCGTAGCAATCCTGAACGCAGTCGTTGCTCGGATCGCTGTCGCAGACCCCGCAAGGATCAACGGTTGCCGGACCGCCGTGGACACCACTGCAATCCACGGCCATGGCACCCGCGGCACCACTGGCTCCGGCCCAACCCGCGGACGCGCCTTCACCCTGGCTGCCAGCCCCCGACCACGTCCCAGAAGTACCGCTCCCTCCGACATTCTCATCCTTCTGCCCACCGGCAGCGGCGATGGCATGCCCAGCAACACCGCCCTCGTCTCGATCAGCCCCTCCCGCCGCGGGCAGCTTGCCACCGCCAGCGCCCCCGCCTGTGCTCCGGACACCGTCTCCCTTCCCGGCTGTTGCATCGCTTCCCCCAGTCACGACCCGGAGGCCGCCCTCGCCTTGCTGGCCGCCTTGCGCAGGGGACGGGACGCTCGACCCTGTGGACGCGTCGAGTGTTCCGCCGCTCGATTCGACGCTGGAGGCACCTGCAATGACGCCCGTTGCGCTGGGGCAGTGCATTCCCCAGCAACCGCCCTCGCTCTGCTGACCGCCTTGTGCAAGGGACGGGACGCTCGACCCCGTGGAGGCATCGAGTGTTCCGCCGCTCGATTCGACGCTGGAGGCGCCAGCCTCTGGGGCGGAAATGACGCCTATTGCGCCGGCACAGTGTATCTGCCCGCAACCGCCCTGGCCGGGAGAGCCAGTGCCACGCGTGCCGTCGCCACTGCCGCACCCCCATGCCGTGCCCTGCACCGCCAAGAACACCAACACGAAATCGTTCCGTCGCATTCGTGGACCCTTCCCGCTGCAAAGTCAGACGTTTCGAATCCGAGGTGCTGCCGGAACGCGTGTCTGCACATTGCGTGTGCCCGAGCCTCCAGCTCGGAGACCTCCGGCCGTCTGTTCCCGCTGCGTACCGCTACCTATGCTCGCAGTCTGGATCTCGACGCTGCGTTGGCCAAGCGCCGACTGAGATCCTCCAGAATTCGTGTCCGACCACGAAGGGCCTTTTGCACCAACTCTTGGAAACCTCACGGACTTTGCCCAAGGCCGGCCTGCAATGTGGCGGGGGCCATGTCCATTCCGACGTTGACCGACACCGAAACGACGCTCTGTGTGTAGGGAATGGGTTCACCAGCGGCGGCCAGAGCGGCCAATAGCCCTTTGCCTGCTGCCTGTCTGCCGCGCGGGCCGCTCTGTTGCACCGAGGTCAGAATCCGCGCCCGCTGCCGGGGGCGCCGATCGATTGCCATGGCGCACTTGCGCCCGCCTTCGGATCCGGCCAGACTGTCCAAGCTGGGTAGGGATCCGGTCTTGTCCGATGCTGAGCGGCTTGTGATTGCATCCACTGAGGGAGGTCCGCCATGACCCAAAACAGTCGCGACTTGGTGAACGACGCCGAAGCGCTGATGCAGGCGCATCGCTACAGCGAGGCGATCGCCGTGTTCGAGCGGCGGTTATGCAACGACCCTCACGACTTGTCCGCTCTTCTGCGCATGGGGCTATGCCACTTGCTCAACCGCTCGGAGGCAGCCTTCATCGCCGTCTACCACCGGGCGGAGGGAATCATCAGCCAGATGGGTGAAGTGCCGGAGCGTATCCGGCGGCTCTGGTCTCAGTACCAGCACCTGGTTCGAGCGGCGACGGCCTCTGCCCTGGTAATTGGAGGGATGGCCAGCACGGTGGCCTGTGAGGACCCGACCTCCTCGGGGGGCTCCCAGGTGGATGCTGGGGGCTCGGCGGGGCAAGTCGGCACGGCTTCCGGAGGCGCGGATGCCGCAGATTCGGGAGGCACGGCTTCCGGGGGCCATGTGGATGCCGGAGGCTCGGGGGGCGCAGGGCGGGGTGGGACGGCCACCGGGGGCGTTGGTCTGGATGCGGGAGGCTCGGGGGGCGCGGGGCAAGGTGGGACGGCAACTGGCGGCGTTGATCTGGACGCCGGAGACTCGGGGGGCGCAGGGCAAGGTGGCGGGACGGCCACCGGCGGCGTCGATCTGGAGGCCGGAGCGGGAGGCGCAGGGCAAGGCGGTGGGACGGCCACCGGGGGCGTCTATGTGGATGCCGGAAACTCGGGGGGCACCGGGCAAGGCGCGAGGACGTCGTCGCACAGGTACTCGGGAGGCGTCTACCTCGATGCCGGACCCTCGGGCGGCGCGGCCGAGGGCCAGCAGGATGGCGGCGGACAAGCTGGCATGGCGGGAGCTGGCGCCGAGAACGCGGGGCAAGGGGGCGTGGCCGGCGCCCGGCAAGGCGGTGTCACGGGTGGCGCCCCAGGCGGCGGCATGGTCACCTCCTCGCACCGCTACTCCGGCGGCGTCTATATTGATGCAGGATAGCGGATAGCCCACGCGCTGGCGCCGGTGCTCCCCCAATGCCTTCGTCATTCCCTGCTCGAGTCGGTGGGATGCCTGCTTTGCAGGGTCCCTCGTCCAGCGGGCCCGCGGAGGCTGCGCCACGGGCTCGGGTTTGCTCGTATCCCAGCGACGCCATGCTCGTGCGACGCGGGCCGAACGGGGAGCTTCGCTATCTGCGAGCTCAGGACCCGGCACACCAGGAGTACTCCTACCGCAATCCCTTCATCCTGGAGCTCGAGGTCACGCGGCGCTGCAACTTGCACTGTGTTCACTGCTATGCAGAAGCGGAGAACCGCGCCTATGATGATGAGCTCAGCCTGCCAGAACTCCTGACCGTCCTGGACGACGCGCGCGCTCTGGGGATGCGCGAGCTGTCCCTGACCGGCGGCGAAGTGTTCATGCGTCCGGATTTCCTGCACGTGGTGGATGCGGGGCTCGAACGGGACTTTGCCGTCCGGTTCGTGACCAACGGCACACTGCTCGACGACCAGCTCCTTTTGGAACTCTGCGCCCGGCCCATCAAGCTCATCACGGTGAGCCTCGACGCGGTTTCGCCTGGTCCCCACGAACGCATTCGCGGACCCGGCAGCCACGCGCCGGCCGTAGCGGCGATTGACCGTCTGCTCACGGCTGGATTCCGGTTGAGCATCATCACCGCATTCTCCGCTCTGAATCTGGATGACTTCGACCCCCTCCTGGATTTCTGCCTGAAGCGACGCATCGATTGGCAGGTACAGATGACCTCGGCCAAGGGCAGATGCCGCAAGGGCCTGACGCTGACTCCCGACCAGTACTACGAGCTGGGTCGCAGAGTGGCCAACGCTCTGGCCGCTCGCTTGCCGATCCACCTCATACCCATGGATGATCTGGCCACGTTTTCCTATACTAGGCCGCTTGCGCAGCTTTCGCAGACCTGGCAAGGGCAATGCACGGGCGGCCTTCTGAACCTGTTCGTCCGTGCCAACGGTGATGTCACCCCTTGTTCGGCGCTCGCTTTTCCCGAGTGTGTGGTGGGCAACGTGCGCCGGGAGTCCCTGCGGCGAGTGTGCGAAGAGGAGCGCTGCAAGCACAACTTGGCCTGGCTGCGGCCAGATACACTGACCGGCGCCTGCGCGCGTTGTCCTTTCCGGGCCGAATGCCGGGGAGGGTGTCCAGAAATCCTCATGTGCATGTGCACGAGCCGCACAGAAAACGAGTACTGCTACCGCCGCATCGAGGAGCAGCGCATTCTGTCCGAGGCCCTGCAGAATGGCTGAGACCGCCGCTCCGGGCCCGCTTCGCTCGGCCGTGCTCGAGATTACCAACCGGTGCAACTTGCGATGTCCGCACTGCGCCTCCTCCTCGGGCTTGGCCCGCGCCGGGGAGATGACGGGGGAGGAAATCAGTGCCCTGCTCCGTGACATTCGGTCTCTCGGAGGCCAGGAAATCACACTGATCGGGGGAGAAGCGCTGCTGCGTGGAGACTGGACTGATATTGCGCGCACCGTCCATGCGCTCGGTATGCGTCTGGTGCTGATCAGCAATGGTCTGCTGTTCACGCAAGATACCTTCGCTGAGCTGCGCCAGCTGCGGCCCCATCTGATTGGTATCAGCGTGGACGGCGCCACGCCGCAGAGCTACCGAGCGTTACGGGGGCGAGACGGTCTCGCGACCTGCCTGCGCGTGCTCCGCCAGTTGCTGGCGGACGGGCACACCCATGTGAACGCCATTACGACATTCTCCCGCCGGAACCTGCTGGAATTCGACGCCTTGGCCGACCTGTTTGCGGGCACCGGGATCACCTGGCAGGTGCAAATCGCCAACCATGGCGGAGACCGCTGGGACCACGGTCAATTCCTGTCCCGCTCGGAGTTCGGGTGGCTTGCGGCGCGGATGCGCGAGGTCTACGTCCACCGGCGCGGCCAGGTTCGTCTTCGCCACATGGACGACTTCGGGTATTTCCCACTCGACCCGAAGCTGCGGTTCTTGCATCAGACGTGGCAGGGATGCATTGCTGGACGCGAGCTGATTGGGGTCCGCTCCAACGGCGACGTCATGGGATGTTTGTCCCTGGGCGACGAGTTCGTGGAGGCCAACTTGCGCACGGTGCCATTGCGCGAACTCTGGCAATCCGGGCGCTATTTCCGCCAGCTCCGGCACAAGGAAGAGCTGTTGCATGGCGAGTGTGCCGCTTGTCCGTGGGCGCTCGAATGCCGAGCCGGGTGCTCGGCCATCGCATGGAGCGCAACCGGCTCGCTGGGCTGCAACAGTCACTGTCTGCGCAGCCTGGAAACCGAGGCCATTCTGAAGCAAGCGGCGCCGGACGAGCTCGGGTAGCCCGTGCAGGGTTGATGGGCTGCAATCCGACGGGCCGCCGAACCATCCTCGTGGTACGTGCTGGTCGCGAGAGTCCCGACCCTGTGACGGTTACACAGTCCCCAGCGCCACCCGGCACGTCCTCAGTGGGCATGAACACGTCTGACCTCGTGATGGCGAGCTTTCTGTGCCGCCAACAGCTGCGTCACTTGGCGAGCCTGGAGGACGGCCGTCGCATCCAGCATTGCCGGGGTGCTGTCTTGTTCGTCGACGTTGTGGGTTTCACCGCAGTGACGGAGTCCTTTGCCGAGCAGGGAAGGCTTGGCCCAGAGCGGCTGTCTGGTCTGGTTCGCCGGAGCTTCGGGCTCATCGTCGACAGGGTGGTTTCCTTCGGGGGGGACGTGGTCGCCTTCGCAGGCGATGCGGTTTGGGCTCTGTGGCCCACGCCGGACCCGGATGCGCGCGGGTGTGACAAACAGCTCGGATCTTCGGTGTGTCTTGCCGCGCGCTGTGCCGTCGGAATCCAACGGGACCTCGAAGCTGCCGGCTCTTCGGCTGAGACGCAGCTCCGGATCCGGGCAGCGATTGGAGCCGGTGAGGTCGAGCTGCTCACGTTCACCACGGCTGTCGATCGGTGCGAGTTCGTCGTCGTAGGACGCGCCATTCAGGATGCGGGCCGTGTCGGAGGCATCGCTCAGGCCGGAGACACGCTGCTGTCCGCCACTGCCGTGGAGGTCGCCGGAGCAAGCGTTCACGGCGTCCGCCTTGCAGGTGGCGAACTGCGCGTGAAATCCGTAGCACACGCGGGAATCGCGGGTCCGTGCGGGACGGTGTCCGATCCGGAGCCGGCCCGGCCCAGCAGTGTGCGTCACTGCCTACCGGCGTTCATCGTTCAGAGAGTGGATGCCGGGCTCGTCGACTGGCTGGCGGAGTTTCGCACGGTGTCCATGGCTTTCGTTGGGCTGCATGGCATCGATTTCCCCGGCGCCGGACCCGAGCGTCGCCTGGGCCACGTGCTCGAGAGGATCCAGGCGGTGGTGCGCCGTTATGACGGGGAGGTCTACCAGGTCCTGATGGACGAAAAAGGGCTCGGCGTCGTGCTCGCGTTCGGGTTGCCTCTGCAGTCGCACGAGGAAGATCCCGAGAGGGCGGTCAGGGCGTCCCTGGAAATCCAGCGCGTGCTCGCGGACACGGGTGTGAGAGCTTCTATCGGAGTCACGACCGGAACCGTGTTCTGCAGCGTATGCGGCAGCGACCAGAGGCGAGCCTACATGATGACCGGGACTGCTCTCAACGTAGCCGCCCGGTTGATGCAGGCCGCAGCCGGCTTCGTTCTATGCGACGCGCGGACCATCGACCACGTCACGCCCCGCTCGGGTCTGTCCTTCGAGCCTGCCCGGTCCCTGACCTTGGGCGGCAGGCGCGACACGCTGACCGCCCATCGAGCCGTCTCGTGCCACGGACCCGGGCGAGCCGAAACGCGTTGGACAGAGCAGCAGTTGCTGGGTCGGCGGAGCGAGATCGCGGCGTTGGCGCGAGCCGTCGACGACCTGTGCACCCGGGGCGAGTGCCGCGTCGTGCTCATCGAAGGCGCAGCAGGTATCGGAAAGTCGCACCTGGTTCGACATTGGCTTCGAACGCTGAACCAAGAACGGGTGCGGATCCTGGTCGGGCATGCCGACAGCGTCGATCGGTCGACGAACTACCATGCACTTCGAAGCGTGTTCGTCCGACTCTTCGGAATCGATGTGCTGCAGAGCGAGGATTCCCGGCGGGCCCAGTGCACCGCGCGCCTGGGCAGCCACGAGCGTGTTGTTCTGGCGCCGCTGCTCAATGCCGTGCTGCCGCTGGATCTGCCAGAGAACGAGACCACCGCCGCCTTGACCGATGAGGGGCGCGCACAAAGGACGCGGGAACTGCTGATCTCGTGTCTGCAGGAGCCGGATCATTGCGTACCCACGGTTCTGGTTCTGGAAGATGTCCAGTGGCTGGACTCCGCCTCCTGGTCGCTCTTCGTCCAAGCCGTCCGTTCGGTCCCGCAGCTATTGGGCGTGGCAACGAGCCGGCCGGTGGAGTCGGATCTCGATCCGTTTTGCCAGCACTTGGTCGAGACGCCCGGCTGTCAGCGGGTCGCCCTGGGGCCGTTGTCGTCGGGCGAAATCGGAGCGCTGGTCCGCGCTGGCCTGGGCGTCGACAGGGTTCCGCCTGCCGTATTCGATCTGGTCGTTTCACGCTCGAAGGGCAATCCGTTCTTCAGTCTCGAGCTCGCGCACGCGCTACGCGACTACGATGTCGTCACGGTCGATCGGAACCAATGCATCGTCATCGACGGCGATCCTGCCCGGGCGTTCGACGATGCTCTCATTCGTCGAGGGCTGCCGAGCACGCTCCAGGGAATCGTGGCAAGTCGCATCGATCGGCTGAGCCCGGAGGATCAGCTGGTTCTGAAGGTAGCCAGCGTCATCGGCAAGACGTTTTCGTTGCCCGTTCTGTCGGCGACGGTTCCGCTGGCGAACACGCCCGGGACGCTCGTGGACAGGGTGGACCGTCTGGTTCAGGTGGGGATGCTGCGGATCCACACCAATGATCCCGAACCGGAGTACGAGATTGGACACGCCCTCCTGCAGGAGGCGGTCTATGACTGCATCTCATTCTCCCAGCGCCGCGAGCTGCACCTGGCGGTAGCCCGCTGGTACGAAGCGCGTGGCGTCACGCGACGCCTCCATCCGATCCTGGCGCATCATTTTTCGCGAGCCGGGATCTCGGGCCAAGCACTGCTGCATCTCGAAGCGGCTGGTGCCGAAGCCTTGCGGCTCTACGCCAACGCGGAGGCCGTACGGTTCTTCGCGGAGGCCCTGAAGCTCGGGGATACGCTGGTACTCGAGCAGGGGCCATCCGTCGGGGCCAGACGGCGCCAGGCCCGCAACGAGCTCTGTCTGGGGCGCGCCTACGTTTGCTGGTCGGACTACGCGGCCAGTCGAGAGCACCTGGAACGCGGACTGCAATCGCTCGGCCGTTGGGTCCCGCGATGGACCATCTGGGTGGCGCTGTTGCTGGTGATCGAGGTGATCCGGCAGCTTCTGTACCGAAGCATGAGGTCCCGGTCAGCCCACGCACAGGGTCGGGGAGTCCGTGACGACCTGCTGCTCGAGGCCCGGGCCTACGAAGGTCTCGCGGAGAGCTACTTCAACACCGGTCAGAACCTGCTCTGTCTGTACGGCGCCCTGCGCTCCCTGAATGTCGCAGAGAGAGCCGGACCTTCGGCCGAGCTCGCTCGAGGCTACTCGTCGTTGGGTGCCATTCTCGGCTTCGTGCCGGTCGACCGCGCCGCCCGGTACTATTGTCGGCGCGCGATGGAAGTGGCGCGCGCGGTCAACGATCGGCCCGCGCAGGCCTGGGTCGCCATCGCGACGGGCGTCTACGAGGCGGGCCAAGGGCGCTGGTCCGAGGCAGCTCGGCTCTTCGAGCAGACGGCCACCCTAGGGCAAGCCGTCGGTGATGCCCGGCGCTGTGACGACAGCGCCGAGAACCAAGCCGCGATGGCCTTTTTCGTGGGGAATTGCTCGCGGAGCCTCCGCCTTGCGTGTGAGCTCGAGGCATCGGCGGTCCGTCGCCACGACGGGGGGATGCAGTGCTCGGCGCTGCGACAGAGAGCCTACTGCATGTTGAGGAGCGGCAATCCGTCCGACGCGGCCGCTCTGTTGGCCGAGCTCGAACGGCTCAGGCGAGAGCAACGTGGCATATCGGCGCAGCAGCACGTTGACGTGCTCCCGCTCGAAGCGCTGCTTCGCTGGCGCCGTGGGGAGTTGGAGCTGGCGCGGGCCGCGGCCGACGAGGGTCTTCGGCAAATCACGAGGTTTTCTCCCATGTTCTATGCAACGCTCCTCGAATACGACGCCCTGGCCGAGGTGCACCTCGGGCTTCGCGACGCCGGACGGGTCGATGATCCGAAAACGAGTCGCGCGGCCTGTCGCCAGCTCCGACGCTTTGCGCGCATCTTCTTGATCGCCCGTCCAGCAGCGGCGCTGTGGACAGGAGTCGAGCACTGGCTTTCAGGTCGATCGGAGGCGGCGCGGGCAGCATGGACCCAGGCGCTGCGGCTCGCCCAAGAGGCCGAGACGCCGCATTGGGAGGCCCAGGCACACTACCAGCTCGGGGTGCACCTCGACCCGCAGGATCCCGCCCGAGCCGTTCATCTGGCTCGTACGGTGGAGCTGCTGGGCAACGGAGGCGACCCGTACTACGTCGCGCTTGCACAGTCGGCGCTTTGCAGTAGGTAGAGCGAGATTCGCCGAAAGGATTCGGTCATGTACGAGCCAGCGCTCGAACGGCTTGTTCGCGCCGCCGTGGAGCGGCTGCGCCACGATCTGCGCCGAAGCGTTCCAGGCATGGCAGCGCGCACGTGGGCTTGGCTCGAGTCTCTTTCCTGCGGTCGCCCGGTGAGCGCATACTTCGATCCCAACTGGGGATTCCCGTTGCTGTCGCTTCCGTGGTGGACGGCGCACACCCTGACGGCTCATCCGGACAGGAGGTTCCACGCCGACCTGGTCTATTCCACGATCAACGGCTATTTTCACATCCGGCTGATCGACGACGTGATGGACGACGATGCGTCCGCCACGCTGGAGCTGCTTGCGTGCGCTGCCTTCTTTCATTCCCGATTCCACGCGCCCCTGCTGCGCCATTTCCCGAGCGCTCATCCGTTCTGGCAGGAGTGTGACGCGGCGTGGCTTGGAAGCCACGAAGCCCCCGCGTTGGAACGTCGGCTCGGGTCCATCGACCTCGGCACGTTCTGCGACGTTTCGGCGGCAAAGACCCGAGCCGCCAGGATCCCCGTCATGGCCGTTTGTCGGCGCTACGGCCGCCCTGACCTGATCCCGGCCTGGGCCTCGGCCTGCGAGCTCGTGAGCCGGTACGTTCAGATGGCAGACGACCTGTTCGATTGGCCCCTGGACTCGAGCCACGCGACTCGGTCGACCTACTTCCTGTCCGAAGCGGATCGTAGGCGAAGACCGGGCGAATCGCGTGCACAGTGGACGGACCGCGAGGGGCTGAGCTGGGCCGTGGACCTGTGCCACGGGTGGCTGGACGAGATCGAGGCGCGGGCCTCTGAGCTTGGATGCGGTTCTCTGGGGCGAATGGTCGAGCAAAGGAGGGTGGGACTTGCCGAGAGAGCGGAGCAGTTTGCGGCCGGGCTCCGAGAAATCACGCGGCTCGGCGAGCTCTTCGCCACGCGGGCAAACGGCACGTGACAGAAGCAGTGCCATTGCCCGAAACCGAGGTTTCGGATACAAGAGTGTAGAAGCTCGTGCATCGTTTCCCATGAAGTCGAGGCGACATCCGCGACACAGGTCCGAGCTCCACGAACCGAGCTACCACGAGGAGATGCAGCATGGCTATCCGAAGAAAGAAGTCGACCCAGAGGACCCGTCAGACGTCGGCCCAAACCGCGGCCGTCACCGGAACCAAAAAGACACCAAAGAGGCCGAGGACTCCGGCCTCGGCGAAGAAGGCACTGAAAGGACTCGACGACCTGATCCAGCAGTGCATGAAGGACGAGGCGTTCATCGAGGCCCTCAAGGCGGACCCTACCAAGGCACTGCGGAACAACGGCTATCCTGCGACCGCGCCGTTGGTGCGCCAGATCCGAGCCATCGATTTCGACGTGTTCCGGCGTGCTTTTCCGCCCAAGCGGGTGGTGCAATGGTGCTGAGGACCGGGTTGGCCTGCTGACGGCGGCCGCAGATGCACACCACCCCTGCGGCGCCGTCGTTCCGGAGAGACTGACCCTCGTCGGTCAGGCATCGTGGGTTTGCGTTTACGCGCTTGCGGTGTGGATCGGCGCGCGCGACCGGGTGAGTGCCATCCCGGTCGCGGCGATCTTGTTGAACCTGAGCTGGGAATTCCTGTTCGCGTTCTGGCGGCCGCCGGCGTCGCGCGCGACGAGGGTGCTTTACTGGTCGTGGCTCATCCTCGACTTGGTGCTTCTGGTCGAGGTGTTGTGGTGGGGCGCGGCGGCGGAGCCGAACGGTTTCATCCGTGATCACCACGCTACCCTGGTGCTCGGGGCTCTCGGGCTGCTCGTGGGCCTACAGTGGCTGGTCTACCGCGCGTTCGGGCAGAAAGAGCTTCAGGCCTACGTCGTCAACTTGATCATGAGCGCCTTGTTCATCCAGATGTATTTCGCGCGGCATGGGCAAGGGCTTTCGCTCTCGATAGCCTGGCTGAAGTTCCTCGGCACCGGGGCGATTTCGGTGGCCAACGTGAGCGGCTGGATCCGCGAGCGGCGAGTGTTCCGGGGCGGCCTGGCCATCATGGTGGCAGTGGCCTTGTTGGATGCTCTGTACGTGGCGCTGCTCTACCGCTGATTCGGGTGGCGCAGCTTCTCGTCGACCTCGCGGAAGCGGTCAGCGAGCGCCTTGACGAATCTTCCCATCCACTGGTTGAGCCCTAGGGCGTTCGAGAGCAGGTCGCTCGTGACCACCATCACCTCGACCTCGGTAGCGGCTCTCACGCTGGCCGTGCGCGGTTTGTTCGAAAACACGGCCGTCTCGCCATAGACATCACCGGGCCCCATTTCTCGAAGTACGGTCTCACTCGGGCCATCGCCGCAGAATGCGACGCAGATACCCCGTACGATGATGTGGGCCTCCGTTCCCGGATCTCCTTCGCGGATGATGAGCGTGCCTGCAGAGAACTGGGCGCGCGGCAGCCGCCAGGTACCGCGCTGGAACCGTTCGACATCGGCCTTGAGCTCGTTGACGGAAGGGTAGCGGTCGGTAGATGCAGAAGACATGGCTTTGAGAGCAATGCGGGAGAGCTCGGCAGGCAGGACCGCGCCTGGAACGACCCGTTCCGGAGGCGTGATCTCTCCCGCACCGCCGCGCGCAATGATCCCTGCGATCTCGCTGCTCTCACGTGGGGGCCGACCGGCAAGGATCTGGTAGAGCATTGCCCCGAGCCCAAACACGTCGGTGCGTTCATCGAGCTGATCGATTCTGCCTGACAGCTGTTCCGGAGCCATGTAGCACAGCGTTCCTACCAGAGAGCCGGGTGCCTCGGCGCTCGGCTCTCCATCGGTCAACGCCATGTTCTTGGGGGTCCAGGCGCTGCCGGAATGAGCTGCCGGTCGAGCCACCCCCCAGTCGGCGACGTACACCTGACCGAAGTCGCCCAGCATGATGTTGGAGGGCTTCAAGTCGCGATGGATGATGCCTCGACTGTGTGCGTATGCGACCGCGTCACAGACCTTGACGAAGACGTCCAGGAGGTCCGCCAAGTGGTCCGCCGAAAGGCGGGCAGGGCCCAGCTCATGCAGGGTGTCTTCCAGGGTCCTACCGTGGACCAGCTTCATGCACAGAAAGCGCGCTCCCCGGCTGTCCGTGCCAAACTCGTAGACAGGGATGATGTACGGATGCTCGAGCTGACCCGTGATCCGGGCTTCTGCGCAGAACCGCTCCACTTCGGCCGCATCGGTCAACCATTGTGGCGCGAGCACCTTGATGGCGACCTCGCGGTGCAGGTCCGTGTCGAAGGCGCGAACCACCAGACCCATGCCGCCGGTGCCTATCAGGTCGATCTCGTCGAATCGCTCGCTCTCGCCCAGGAAGCCGCCCGATGAATGGCGACGCAGTCGCTGGGACTGCGCAGGGTCGCCTTCGCGTCCGGCCACGCTGCCGACGGAAGGGACGACCGGGCTTGGCACGCGTTGGTCGCCCGTGGTCACCTGCACCGAGCAGAGCGTCGGCTCGTTGTGGTCGAATTGCTTGGACAAGGGTGTGGTCTTCGAGCAGCTGCCGCGAGAGGCACTATTGCACGAGTCTACCTCGACTGCGGCAAGCTGGGCCCGGCGTGCTGGATCCTGCCAGAGGCGCGCTCCGCGCGAGATGCCGGCCCGGAAGCCTGCCGCGACACGACCGCATCATGGCGAATCGACACCCGACAATCCGGAGATGGAGAGGTTGCCCGCCATCGTCGTGTATCCGTGATCGACCGCACCCCAATCGTCTCCGGTGGAAATACCAAGTCACCCTCGCGTTGACCATTCCCTCCTTTCTTTTCGCTACTGCAACCGACAACGGTGAGAGCAAGCCAGCAAGGAAACGCACGGTGCCAGTGCCCAGGCTCCCAGATAGGGCGCCAACCGGAGCGATTCTCCAGGTGGCTGCAGTACGATGCTGGCTCGAGGGCCGGCCATGGTGGACACGAGGCCGGTTCGGACGCCCCCGCGTCTCGAATCCGTGCGATATTGACGCTACCGCAGTCATGCCCGTGTTGCGCGCGACGTTGACGAACCTTCTGACGAGCAACTTCCCGTCCAACACCCATGCCGAGACGCTCCATCGCGTGGGCATGATCAACGTCTTTGCTGCGCTCGGCGTCATCTACGATTTGGGGTTCGCCGCCATCAACTGGAGCCAGGGGAGCCGGGTCCTGGCCTCGATTCTGGCGCTGCACGCGTTGGGGCTGGCGGCCACGCTCGCCTACTTGCGGGTCACGCGTGCGCACCGGCCAAGCGCCCTCGTCGCCGCGA
>JAFGIS010000561.1 GCA_016929495.1 Polyangiaceae bacterium
GCACCCCTTGTTCTTGGGCATCGTTTCAATTGAAACGATGCACTAGACTGCTGGTCGTGCCCACCGCCTCCGCACTCTGCCACCTCACGCCCCTGCTCGGGCTGGTCTGCTTGGGATGCGTGACTGGCGCCCAGGCGCACCCGAGCAGCTACGAAGCTGCCAGCGGGCCGCCCCCGGAACCCTCTGCGCCGTCAGCAGGCCAGCTTCTCGTTACCGGCGGCGAGAGGTCGGCCTCCGAAGGGCGTGCGCTCGACGAACGAGGTCAATCCGCCCAACCGCCGTCGGGCTACTGGCACTGGAACGGAGTCGACTACGTCTGGGTCGAGCGAAAGCCGGCTCCGAAGAAGGCGCCGTACACTTGGCGCTAGTGCCCGTGCAACCCGCGTGCAACCCGCGTACAGGCTCAAACCAGAGTCCTTCGCCGCCACGGCTTGGCTCGAGCTCGTGGCAAGGGTCCGCGCGCGGCGCTCTAGTACGACCGCTGTGCTCCGCAGTCGGGGCATGTCCAGGTGATGTGATTGCAGGTCAGGCCCCAGGCGTTGTCGCGCATGCACGCTTGGCAGATTTCGAACCCGCACGGGCAGGTCCAGCAGAAGGTCGTCCGTTTCTTGCAGCACGGGCACCGAGTCGAGTCGGCGGCGGATCGCGCACGGCGTGGCCGCGGACTGCGTCCGGGTCTCGGTTCGTTCTGGTTCATGCGTGAGTCCTGGGCGGGGCCATCGAGTCGCCAGGGGGCTTGGGTCGTCCGCTCGTAGCACTAGATCGTGTACTCGGGCCAGGGCATCGCGGGGTCGGGTGTGCGTCGCGATGGGTACTGCGCTACTCTCCAGCCGCTGGCAACCAGAAGCGGCAGCGCGTCGCCGTGTCGTCGCCGTGCAGAAAGGACCTCTCCATGCGCGTTCTCGAATCCTCCGCGATTGGCCCGATGACCCTGACCAACCGGCTGCTCATGGCTCCCGTCAAGACAGGCTTCGGTGCGCCAGACGGTACGGTCACCGAACAGCAAATCTCCTACTACCGGCGCCGAGCCGAAGGCGGCGTCAGCGCGATCATCGTCGAGCCGTGCTACGTGGATCCAGCCGGCAAGGAGCACCCGCGGCAGCTCGGGATCGATGACGACCGCAAGGTTGCCGGCCTGCGCCGCCTGGTCGATTCCATCCATGCTGCTGGCGCTCGAGCCATCGCTCACCTGAACCACGCCGGCCGCGCTGCCAATCCCAAAGCGTCCGGGCGTACCCCGGAGGCCCCTTCGGAAAGCGTGTGTCCGACGAGCGGTGCCACGGCACAACCGATGACGCCGTCTCGAATCGGCGAGGTCATCCTGGCCTTCGCCGATGGTGCAAGGCGAGCACGGGAGGCTGGTTTCGACGCGGTCGAGCTGCAGTGTGGCCTCGGCTATCTGGTGGCTCAGTTCTGGTCCCCTCACACCAACCAGCGAACGGACGACTACGGCGGTGACGAGCAGCGACGGGAGCGTTTCGCGCGAGACGTCGTGTCGGCGGTTCGTCAGGCGCTGGGCGACGGCATACCTCTGTTGGCACGTGTTTCGGCATCCGAGGGCGTCGAATCGGGGCTCACGATCGACGACGGGAAGACACTCGCCCTCCGCTTGCAGAGCTGGGGCGTCGCGGCCGTGCACGTGGTCAGCGGCTCGGCGTGCGACTCGCCCCCCTGCTACTATCAGCACATGAGCCTGCCGGAAGGCATGAACGAAAGCCTCGCCGCGCGGATCTACGAAACCGTCGATATCCCGGTGATCGTTGCGGGGCGACTGGGCGAAGCGAAGCGCATCGAGGCCGTTCTCGCCAGCGGGCAGGCAGACTTCGTGGCCCTCGGCCGCCCGCTCGTCGCCGATCCGGATCTGCCGCGCAAACTCGCCGAGGGACATCCCGAGCAGGTGCTTGCGTGCGGCAGTTGCCTGCAGGGGTGCCTGGCGTCCGTCAAGGCCGGCAAGGGCATCGGCTGCATCGTCAACCCGGAGGTGGGACACGAAAGCGACGCCGAGGAACCGCCCAGGGGAACGCGACACATCGTGGTCGTCGGGGCAGGTCCTGCGGGCCTCACGGCCGCGATCGTGGCACGACGTCGCGGCCATCGGGTCACGGTATTGGAGCGCGACGAGATGGGAGGCCAGTTCGCCCTCGCACCGCGCGCCCCCGGCAAGGCAGCCATGCAGCGCCCGCTGGACGGGTTGCAGCACAAGGCAACGCGAGCCGGAGCGGAGATCCGAACCGGGACCGAGGCGACCCTGCCTGTGCTCCAACAACTCGCCCCGGATGCCGTCATCCTGGCGACGGGCGCGGCACCGGTGAAGCTGGACCTCTCTGGGCTGCGAGACGCCGCCACCGGCAACGAGGTGCTCTCGGGACGAGCCCCCACGGGCCAGCGCGTGCTCGTCGTCGGAGGCGGACTGGTGGGCATCGAGGTGGCGGAGTATCTCGCCCAGCGTGGCAAGCTGGTGACCGTCGTAGAGTTGCTGGACGACATTGCTCGCGACATGGAACCGATCACGCGCAAGCTGACGCTGAAGCGACTCGCAGAGCTCCCGGTGAAAATCCACACGGGCGCTGCAATCACGCGCTTCGCCGACGGCTGGGCGCACCTCCGAGCGGACGACCGCACCGAGACGATCGGCCCCTTCGATTCGGTCGTGGTGGCCGTCGGTACTCGCTCCGAGCGGCAGCTACTCGCACCCCTGTCGGCCAGCGGCATCGAAACCCACGTCGTGGGCGACGCCCTGGAGCTGCATCAGATCCTGGGTGCCGTGCAATCGGCGTGGAAGGTGGCTCGCGCGCTGTAGCCATTGTGCGCCGCTGGCCCGTCATGGCTCCCGTGCTGGCTGCTGCTCGCGTGAGTGTTCTCTGGGCAGCCATGACGCAGCCCTGAGCGTGCGACGACCCGAGCGACCCGAATGAGCCCGTTCAGACTCTTCCTTCACTTCGCACCCATCACCGTGCTGATGCCCGCGCTGGTGGTGGGCTACATTGGCTGGCGGCTCATCGCGCCGACTCCGCTGCGAGGCCCGACGCGGCGAGCAGCCTACTGGGCATTGCTCTTGCCCTGGCTCGTCGTCCTGCTCTCGCTGATGTACTGGCGCGAGCGCGAGGTCGGAGCTCTGCGCCTATTCCTCGTCGCCGGCTTCGGACTGCTGGGCTACTTGCTCATGCTCTTCGCCTTGCTGCTCGTCCGAGACATCGCCGCACTCCTGGTCAGAGCCATCCGTGCGGCGACGGCGTTCGGATCTCGGCACAGCGTCCGGTCCACCCGCGTATTTCGCTGGTCTTCGAGCTGGGAGAACGCGACCAACGTCGCCGTACTTCTGCTCGCTGCGGTCCTGACCGGACTCGGTGTTGCCGAGGCTCACAGGGCTCCGGCGGTCGTGACGGTCCCGGTGCGGCTCGGTCGACTGCCGCCCGGCTTCGCTCGGTACCGGATCGCGCAGGTGTCGGACATACACGCTTCGGGTCTCGAGGACCGCAACCGGCTTGCCGAGCTCGCGGCTCGAGTGAACGCCCTGGGAGCGGACCTCATTGCGCTCACCGGGGACGTGGTGGACGGACCGCAGAACGACCTCCGGTCGACACTGGCACCCCTCGGACGGCTCCGCGCGCGCGACGGGGTCTTCGCAATCCTCGGCAATCACGAGTACTATGCAGATGCCGATGCGTGCGTGAGCGAGTTGCGGCGCCTGGGATTCACGGTTCTGCTCAATGAGCACCGCGTGATCGAAAGAGGGTCTGCGAAACTGGTCGTGGCAGGCGTCACGAACCCGCACCGTGGAATGCACGGCACACACCTGCTCGAGCGGCCCACCGGCGTGGCCAGGCTTCGCTCTGACCCCATGCAGGCGCTGCGCGGGGCGCCGGCGGGTGCCCCGCGTATCCTGCTCGCTCACCAACCAGCCAGCGCAGCGCCGGCCCAGGCGGCCGGCTGCGATCTGGTCCTGGCTGGGCACACCCACGGCGGTGGCTTTCTTCCCTGGAGCCTGCTGGCTCCGCTGGTCCTGGAGCATGTCAGCGGGCTGGCCAAGCTCGGGTCGCTGCAACGGTATGTGAGCCGTGGGATCGGTACTTTCGGCCCACCGCTGCGGCTCGGTGTGCCGCCCGAGATGGCGCTCATCGAGCTACGTTGAACGGCATCCGCTATCCCCGCGGAGCAAACGCTCGCTCGATTTTGGCGAGCGCCTCGTCCAGGGCCTCGCGGATCTTCGTCATGACCTCGGGGCTCATGTGCCCGCGCCGGGAGCCGCGCTTGAAGGCTCTGAGCAGCCGCCCGACGCGCTTCATCATCTCGCCGAAGTCCTCCGCGTACCGTTCCCACGGTTCCTCCTCGAAGCGATCGTAGAAGTCGCGGACCGCGTCCTCGTTGGCCTCGAGGTCACGGCGTCCGGCCTCGGTGATCGCGTACGACTTGCGGCCCTCGGCCTCGACCACGCTGACGTGACCGAGCTCCTCGAGCATCTGCAGCGTGGGGTAGATGACGCCGGGACTCGGACGATACTGGCCGCGGGATCGCTCCTCGATCGTCTGGATGATCTCGTAGCCGTGGCGAGGCTGATCGACGATCGCGCTCAGCACGAGGTAACGCACCTCGCCACGTTCTGCTCGGGGTGGCGACGCGCCCATGGCTTCGCTCCACCAGCGGGGACCCCGGGGGCCGTGGCAGGTGTGGCCCCTCGTGGCCCAGAACCCGGGGTGAACTGCCCATGCGTGCGCTGTGAACATGTCCAGAGTGCTCCTTCTGTTCCGAGACGGTCAGCGTGGGCTGACATCGCCCAGCAAACACGATAGGTCTTCTAGATATATCTTGACGACATGTCAAGAGCACGATGGTCGATTCGGCTCATCGGCCGCTTCTGGGCGCAGGCTCGCCCAGGTCGGCTCTCACCGGTTGCCCCCCGTCACCTGTCGAAGCGGTGCGCAGGCCAGTCCGAACGTCTCGGCCACGGCTGGATGCGTGACCCGGCCGTCGTGGATGTTCACGGCGCTCGCGATCTCCGGGTGGTCGGTCACCGCGCGCTCCAGTCCCAGATGGGCCAGTGCGACCGCGTACGGCAGGGTGGCGTTGGCCAGGGCATACGTGCTGGTCCTGCCGACGGCGCCCGGCATGTTCGCCACGGCGTAGTGCACGACGCCGTCCACGACGTACGTCGGATCGGCGTGGGTCGTCGGTCGAATCGTCTCGAAACAGCCGCCCTGGTCCACCGACACGTCGACGACGACCGCGCCCTGCTTCATCACACCGAGGTCGGCTCGAGTGACGAGCCTCGGGGTGCGCGCGCCGCGCAGCAGCACGGCACCGACGACCAGGTCGGCCTTGGCCAATTGATCGAGCACCACGTGCCGGTCGCTGAAGAGCGTGGTCACGTTGTGCGGCATGATGTCGTCCAGATAGCGCAGGCGTTCGAGACTCGTGTCGAGCACGCACACCGAAGCACCGAAACCTGCTGCGATCTTTGCGGCATTCGTGCCGACCACGCCGCCGCCGAGCACCGTGATGTGCGCAGGTTCGACCCCGGGCACCCCGCCGAGGAGGATACCGCGACCCTCCTGGGGTCGTTCGAGGTATTTCGCACCCTGTTGGATGCTCATGCGTCCTGCCACCTCGCTCATCGGCGTGAGCAGACAGAGGTTCCCCTTTCGATCTTGAAGCGTCTCGTACGCTATGGCAGTCGCACCGGACGCGAGCACGCCCTTGGTGAGCGCCTCGCTCGCGGCGAAATGGAAATACGTGAAGACCAGCTGGCCGGGCCGAAGCAGCCCGATCTCGCGCGGCTGCGGCTCCTTGACCTTCACCACCAAGTCCGCGCTGTCCCAGATCTCGTCCGGGTCATCGACGAGCACTGCGCCGCTGCGTTCGTAGTCCGCGTCGTGGATGCCGCTGCCGAGACCCAAGCTCTTCTGCGCGAGCACCCGGTGTCCTGCACGAACGAGCTCCTCGACTCCGACGGGGAGCATGCCGGCTCGGTACTCGTGCTCTTTGGTTTCTTTCGGCACGCCGACGATCATGAGCC
>JAFGIS010000562.1 GCA_016929495.1 Polyangiaceae bacterium
CGCGAGGACGCCCGCCGATCTCGGCTTCTGGCTGCGTTTCGCTGCGCTTCCGGTGCTCACGTACCCTACGTACGCTCCGCTCCGGTTGTCGCGAAACTTCGCCAGAAACCGAGCTTGGCGGGCGGGCTTTCTGGAAGTTTCCGGCAGTAGGACTAGTCCACGATGCCGGTAGGACAGCAGAGGATGGCGTGGATCCCGCCCGTTTGGGTATGGCGGCTGACGCCCTTGACCACCTCACCCGGCGAATTGCACTGGCCCTTGTAGTACCCGTAGGCCCAGTCTACGCCCGCGCCGAGGGTTTGGCTGGTTCCCATGGAGTCGCCGGACGAGAAGACTCTCGTCGTGCACGCACCGGCGACGGTCTCCGTCCACATCCTGGTGCACAGGAGGGTCGCCAGTTTCCCATCGGTGGTCTGCGAGATGCCCGTCACGGCTTCGTCACTGGCGCACTCGCCTTTGAAGTATCCCCAGTCCCAGTCGCCGGTGGACAGGTCGCGGCGCCAGTCACCGTTGGCGAAACTGCCCGCCACCGACCACGACGGCCGGAGGAGCTTGCTGTTGACCTGCCCGTCGTACGAGCAGAGTACCGAATGGGCGCGGCCGTTCGACGGATTGCCGGAGAGGCCGGTGACCAGTTCGGCTGTGTCGCATTCGGCCTTGTACTGCCAGTAGGCCCAATCCCCCAGCCCGGTGTAGCGTCTGCTGTCCGAGGTGTCGAAGGACAGGGCGTAGTCTGACGCGCCGTTCCAGAAACCGAGAAAGACGCTTGTCCATGACGAGTTCGACGCATTCCAGATGTCGTAGTAGCACCAGGGGCTCTGCGTGAATTGACGGATGTCGTAGCTGCCGGTCTTCCAGCTGCCGCCCATGGTCCTGTAGGACGTCTGCAGGTTCATCATGGGTCCGCTCGGGAGTTGCGAGCAGCTCGAGATATTCCACACCTCCGTGACGCCACCGAAGACCCTGGTCATGCGCTTGGACACGCCGGTCAGCGTTACGGGAGTCGGTGAAGTCCCACGGGTCACGTCCTGTGACGAGACGGTCCATGAGGAGCAGATCCCGGTCGACTCATTGCAGTCCGACCCGGTGACGGTTCCCGTGATGGTGTCTCCGGTGTAGACCTGGATGGTGGTGGCACTCTTCACGTAGGTCGAGTCGACGCCGTACCAGTTCTCGAGCCGCCATTGGCGGGCGCGCGCGGACGTATCGTATTTCCATGCCAGTACCGGCTGCAGAACCATCGAGGAGGGTGAAGGATCCTCGAGTCCAGGCCACAGGTACACGGGACCTCCACTGCTGGCGCCATTGCCCGGGACGTTCCACGTAGACGAGAGGCCACTGGTCCCGGCAGGAACCGAGATTTCGGCCGTCGCCGCGTGGGGCCCCACGGCGGGCGGCGGGGTGGACCGAGGGACGGCCTGACGGACGTGTTCCGAGGCAGCCACCGTGCGATTGAGACCGCCCACTTCCATGGCCGTCAGAGCCCGCCCTTGCGAGTCCAATCGGGGATGCTGGCAGCGCGGGATCCTCTTGGATTCGCCACGGGCTCGACGAAGATGGGCCGGTCTCGAGTCCTCCAATTCCACCGTGTCCCCGGGCGAAACCTCGGTGATACAGGACTCGTGGACCAGACCGTACGGGGTCACCACGTAGCCGCTCGGAAGACCCGAAGCCTCGCTGTCCGCTGCAGCACGGCCAGGGCCCGCAGCCTGGCCCGACGTGGAGAGAGCCTGCTCCGACCCGTGGACCGACGATCCACCCAGAGAGTCGGACGAGCTACCGTCAGCCCCGCAGCCAACGAGGCCCACCAGGGCAAGACCAGCGCACCAACCTACCGAATTCGCGAAAAACCTCATGATATCGGCCCTCCATGCTCACCGTTGTCGTGAGTGTGAAGTGAGAAGCTCAGCCCAGCGAAGACACGAAGCCCAAGGATCGATCCTGTTGGTTGGATGCGGTTCCTCGCACTTGTCGCACGAAAAAACGCCTCCCCCCGACAGCCGCGACGGAAGTCTGCTGGCGGGCGGAGTCCCGGAGGCGGACCGCGAGGGGGTCGGGCTCGAGTCCTACGGGGCAACGCTGGTGAAGGAGTGACGGGGCGAGAAGGGAGCACCACGTTCACCAGGTAGGCCGGTCTGCCTAGGTAGTCTCGAGGACGAGTCGCGCTCGACCCGAAGCTTGCGTGGCCGTGTTCTCGGCCCCCCTACGCCCCCGGATCGAACCGGGGAGAGCCCGGCGGCTCGCCCAGACCCTCCAGGCCACCTACCGGGGGCGGCGATACCAAGGCACGGCGCGCCGCGCGTGCCGGCGAGCCAACGAGGACTGAGCTGAGCTAGGACGGCCGGATCAGGGCTTCTCGTCGGAGCCGCCCTGGAGTACTCTCAACCGTTTGCATTGTGCCCTCGCGCGCACGCGCGCGCCTTGTCGGCAAGGAAGGACGTCATGGTGCGACCCAACGGGACCCTGCTTGCAGCCTTCGTGGGGTGTTTTCTGGTAGCCGCCTCGGCACGCGCCGCGACGCAGGCGCACTTCTGGGTGGGCTACGCCATCATGGACGACTGCAGCTGCGGCGATGTCTGGCCCTTTGACGATCCCGACCCGATGTACCGCATGGCCATCTTCGACAACACGTTGGGGGGCACGCTCGAAGCTTGTGCGGACGGTTGCTCGAATGCGACCGCGGTGTCCTATGACGGCGTCTGCGGCTCGGACGAGGACATCTGCGGCACGTGGGACTTCACCGACTATCAGCTCGACAAGACCATTCCCGGCAACAGCACCGCGTACTTCTACTTCGGTATCTTCGATGACGACACGGACGAGAGCGATCTACTCGGAGACCATTGGCTCCACCCGTCCGTCTCGGAAACCTCGGCCTCCCTGGAGTCCAACAACAACGGGTCGCCGTACTATCCGGACCATCACCTGGCAAGCATGTGCGATGGCGACGTGGAAGGTGCTGGAGGGGCGGATGTCTGGCGCCTCTACCATCGGATTTGGTACACGGACACGACCGCTCCGGCGGTTTCGAACCCCAGCCATACCGATGACGGCCTCGCGAGCACCTACTCCGACAATGACACCGTCCTGGAATTCACCTGGCCGGCCGCCAGCGACGCCGATACCGGCATCGGCGGCTATCGCTTCAATGTCAGTGGGTTCTACGCCAACGAGGCGGCTCCCGCCGATCGCAGCATCAGCTTCTGCTCGAGCGGTTGCGACTACGCGCTGACGCCGGTTCACGGTCAGACCTACGGCTTCCAGGTGGGCGCCACGAACGGGAACTATCCGGGCATCACGAACGCCCAGACGGCGTGGTCCAGCACGACGAGCGTCTACGTCGATCTCGTCGACCCCGTGACGGCGGTGGCGGCGCCCGCCGCCAGCAGCTGGCAGCGAGCGGACTTCACGGGCGCGTTCACCGATACCGACGATGGTGCCGGCATCGATACCTGTCAGTGGTGGATCGTGTCGTCAGGGACCACGACGCGGCCATCGGCTGCGCGGACCTGCAACGGTACGTACAGCGCATCTGTCGGCAGTGCGGGCCACTGTCGGGACCAAGGGGTGGACACCTGCAGCATCGAAGGGAACGTGCGAGACCTCGCGCGCCGCCAGTCGGCGACGGGTTCGCGCACCTTCAGCATCGATTGGTCTGAGGACACGGTTTCGTCGCTGGTCGTCAGCGCGGAGCTAGGTGGCGTCGCGATCTCGCCGTCCGGCTGGACTGCCGACCGTGATCCGTACGCGACCTTCGGCATCGATACGAGCGCCCGCGTCGCGCCCATCGTGGGCTACTCCTGGGCTTTCGATGCGCATCCCGACTGTGTCGCGGACATAGCCGGCGGGGACTCCCAGAGCGTGCAGACACCGGCGGGGTCGTTGGATCCGGGCGTCCACAGCTTCCGCGTCCGGGCGGTCGACGCCGCGGGCAACTGCGGGCCGATTGCGTCGCACGCGATCCAGGTCGACGACGAACCGGACGCGATGGGCGATCTCGCCGTGCACTCGGTGCCCGAGTCGCTTCTGATCGAAGCCGCGACTTGGCAACCGCACAACAGCGTCTCTGTCTCCTGGGCCATCCCCGCTTCGACCGCGCCGATCGTGGAGTACGCGTACGGCGTCGACACGGCGCCCGACTGCATCGCGGACACGACCAGCACCTCCTGGGCACTCGACGCCATGGGCGACGCGGTGCACTCGCTCTGGGTCCGGGCCATCGACGCTGCCGGCAACTGCGGGCCCGAATCGACGTACGAGCTGTGGGTCGACGCAACGGCCGATCCGATCGGCGATCTGACCGCCAGGTTGGAGCCGGGAGGCACGGTCATTCCTGAAGACACCTGGGTCGCCGATCGCGACCCCTACATCACTTGGACCCCGGCCACGTCGTTGTCGCCGATCGTGGGCTACTCGGTGGCCGTGGACGCTCTGCCGGATTGCACCGTGGACCAGACCGACACGGCGTATGACTTCGCGCCGGGCTCTCTGGCGGACGGTGCCCATACCTTCGGTGTCGCGGCGCTCGACGCCGCGGGCAACTGCGGCGTGGTGGCCAGCCTCTCGCTGCTCGTCAAGGCAAGCCCCACGGCCGTCGTCGGGCCCGACCA
>JAFGIS010000563.1 GCA_016929495.1 Polyangiaceae bacterium
ATGCTTCGCCTCGGCGAGCCGCAGCGGCTCCGCCCCTCACTTGCCTTCCTTGAGCACCGCGAGGTCCTCATCGAGGCCATGCCGGTGAACCTCCAGCCTCGGGCTGCCTCGGACGTCGCGTGGACTCACGTTCAAGTCGAGCGGGAAGAACGACGTGGCGCGGACGATGCTACGGAACGGCTGTGCTCTGCGACCGCAGTTCGAGATCCCAGCCTCGACCAGCCATGGGCCCATCCTGTCCCGGTCGGACACCGTGATCTTGGGTGCCGGTGCGAAGATCCCGCGCTCGCCGGTTTCCGCGAGAACATCCCACTCGACAAAGGACCGGACGACCCGCTGCACCGCCCGGGTCAACGTGCTGCGCTCGCCCCAGGACTCCGTCATGCGCCGGACGACCTGAGATAGCGCCACAGTCCCCTGGAGAGCGAGGAGGCGTCCGGTGGTCGCGGCCACATCGCGGAAGAACGGGTACGTCGCCATGCACATACCCCAGTGAAGCGGCAAGCGGTCTCGGCCAGACCGATCTCGCAGAAGGGCGAGACCGTCGTCGCGCAGTGGGATGAGCGCGTCGCGCACCAGCACCCAGATGTGGAGCAGCACGGTCATGGTCTTGCCGCGGGCGCTGTGGGAGCCGACGCCGGCCACCTTCCCCTCCAGGAACCGCTCCAGCTGCTTCCGCATGTCGGCGACCGGAAGCCCCTGGGAAGCCCAGTCGGCCGTGGCGTCCAGCCAGTCGAGCTGGATCTTCCGATCGAAACCGATGGTCCTGCGCTTCGTACCCACGATCACTTCCGCTCGATCTCGACCAGGGGAACCACGACCTCTTCCAGCGTGACGCCCCCGTGCGCCACGGGGCTGTCTGTCTCTCGAACGAACGCCAGGCGATCGGCCGCGATCAGGGCGAGGTAGTCGTCCGGCAGTCCGATGGACGGCCACTCGATCGCGTCGGGGAAGCGCGTCTTCACCTTGGCCCTCAACGCCGGATCTGGGTAGATGCGAACTCGCTCGCCACGCAGATCGGCGACGGACCCCTCCGCCGGTCGACCGCATCCCTTGGTCTCGATGTTCCCGTGGTCCGCGGTCAGGAAGATGGCAAAGCCACGCTCGAGGAGGATGTCGAGCAGCGCGGCGAGGACGCCCTGCTTCGCCCACTGGCGGACCAGGTTGTGCATCCCCCTGCTCCCGAGCGTCATGCCGTGCATGATCCTGTCGATCTTGTCCACCACCAGCCCCGCCGCGCGCAGCTTGGGGTGCGACACGAGCTCCTCCACGCGGGCCAAGTCCGGCTGCTCGCGCAGGTTCTTCTCGTAGCCGACCTCCGCTGCGGACAGCCCCTCGTCCGCCCAGAAGCGCTGCCACCCGGAGGGTTCCCGGTCGGTAGTGTGGATGCTCGACGGGAAGTAGAGCGGGGGACGCCCCGCGAAGCAGGCCTGGCGCGAGACCATGGTGAGACTCGGGATCCACGCGAAGAGACCGCCTTCCCGGAACCTCAGACCTGGCCGTTGCTCCGAGAGCACCCGCTGAACCACGACCCACTGGTCGAGGGCCAGCCCGTCCATGAGCACCAGGGCGACCTTGCCGTTCCTGGACTCCTCGAGTCGCCGGGCCAGCAACCGGGGCACGTGATGCGGCATGACCGGCGGCGAGGGTGGCTGATTGTGCAGCGTACCGAAGCGCTGCCTGAGCCACGACGTGAACGCTTCGTCGATCCGCTCCCGGACGCCGAGCAGTTCATCCTCTCGTTCCCCGGCTTCCTGGCCGTCGGGATCGAACCAGAGGGCGTTCACCTGGGCCCAGCGCTGGGCAAACGTGAGCCAGTTCTGGTGCGGAGCCGCTTCACACGGGATCGACTGCTCGACGGCCTCGAGCAGGCCGCTCAGCCGGCGTTTCCGGTCCGCCTTCGGCTCGGTCTTGACGCCGACGATCACCCACGAGCCGGCCAGCTTGTCTGCCTGGGGGTGGGAGATCGGCTGGAGCACACCCTCGAGGAAGAGGTTGTCGATGTAGACCCGGACGTCGTGGTGATCGAACGGGATTTCGGCCGGTCCCGAGAACTCCATCCCGTAGGTCTCGCCCGGCTCGCGCACCGGATGCGCCTGCGCCGCCTGTCGATCCAGGAAGATCGGCCATCGCTCCTGGAGGAAGGCGAAGAACGCTTCCCGGTCGGCGACGATTCGCTCCAGTGGCCACGTGCTGAAGACGACGTTCTGTCCAAGGCGCTCGATGAGGTAGCGGTCCAGTACCGGTGGAATGCGAAGGCAGCGGTAGTGGCGACGCAGCAGGAAGCGGACTAGGTCCGACTCCTGCTGGATCGTCTCGGGCGCGACGCCGAAGACATGGCGAAGGACGAATCCCTTGGTCTGGCGGTCCCCCAGCGGCCGGTCAGGCTTCTCCCGCTGCTGGGCCTTGTACAGGTCGTCGAGGTCGCTCCGGTCCAAGGCGTCGATGACCGGATAGCTCAGGTGCGGGAACAGGTCGCCCAGGTTGAACGAGAGCCGGCGGCCCGCTTGGAGGAGGTCGTAAGGCAGCGAGCGCAGGTCCGACGCCGCGGCCCTGAGCACGACGACGAGATCGGTCAGGCCGCCTCGGTCCCACCGGGACCGGTACCGTGACTCGTAGGCGAAGCGGAAGGCGACGTGGTCCTCGAACGGGATCAGCTCGAAGCCTCGCTCTTCGATGCCCTTGAGGATCCCCGCTTCCAGGAGCAGCGCATCGGGATCCGCGACGAGAGTCAGGTGCGCGACCTGGGGCGTGAATTCCTTCAGGATCTCATCGCGCCAGCCCGCGGTGCGCCCGGTCGAACCGCTATCCATCGCCGCCCCCTCCCTCGACGCGGACGAGCAGAAGAGGAACGAGTTCAGGACTGGTCTCCGCCCTGCGGTCGAGCGCATCGCGCCAGGACCGCTCCTCTGCCGCGAGCTGCGTCAGGCGGTGGTCCCGGACCGCCGGGAGCCCAATGCGCTCGACGGCACGGCGCCTGGCGGCAAGGGCGTACTCGCCCTTCTCACGTTCCACACCGAGGCGCGCCCGATGCGCCTGGACGAGCTCCTGGTAGATCTGCTGACCGTACTCGCGGGCCGCCGCCTCGACGAGACGGAAGGCTTCGAGCGCTGCGTCATCCTCGAGGTGCCCGCCGCATTGCGGCGAGCTCCGTCGAGCCGCGTCCGGCGGACCGGCCATCATCTGGTCCCACACGAACCGGGCCGTGGGTGCGAGGATCCGGCCATCCTCGTGCCGGAAGAGAGGCATGATGCGCTGCTGGTTCCACTCCGGCGCGTGCAGCGTGATTTGCCACAGGGACCAGAACCCGCGGACTTCGGAGGGGAGCCCCTTCAGCAAGAGGCAGGGCATCGGCTGCCCGGGAGCGAAGCGCGGGATGCGCGTTGCGAGCTCCCGCACACGCGGCTCTTCCAGCGTCAGGTGCCGAGCGGCCGGCACCCGGTCTGCGTCCTTGGAGGAAAACACCACGGTTCCCAGGCTCTCGCCGCCGGGCCAGGTCATGTTCCAGGTCCTGCCGTTTCGCTCGGCGGCGCCGCCATGCGCCAGGACGTAGTTGACCGTCATGCGCTCGATCCAGTGGGGGAGCGGGTGGGACATCAGGCTTCGCGCCTGACCTGGATCGAGGTCCTCGGCGTTGCCGAGGATCGACCCGCTTTCCCGCACGGCCTTGCCCTGCTCTTTGACCTGGTTCACGACGGAGTCGAGCTTCCTGTCCAGGGCGTCCGGACGGAGTATGGCCTCGACGTAGAGGTCGTCGAAGAGCTGGCCGGCCTGCGCCGAGTCGAGGATGTCGCCGGTTTTGTCGACACCGAACTCCTCCAGGATCACCGCGAGCTTCTCCTCCAGGACCTCGCGGACCCGGTGCTCTACAGTATCCTGGACGACGAAGTTGACCGCTCGTACGGCGTGCTCCTGGCCGATGCGGTCCACCCGGCCGATGCGCTGTTCGAGCTTCATCGGGTTCCAAGGGATGTCGTAGTTGATCACCATGTGGCAGAACTGCAGGTTCAACCCCTCGCCACCCGCGTCGGTCGAGACGAGGACTCGGGCCTCCTCGGCGAACGAACGCTGGACCCTCGCGCGATCCTCCATGCCCATCGAGCCGTTGAGGCAGACGACCGAGAAGCCGCGGTCGGTCAGGAACTCGTGCAGCATCTCCTGCGTCGGCACGAACTCCGTGAAGATGAGCACCTTGAGCTCGGGATCGCCGTCCTCCTGCTGCAAGCGATAGATCCAGTCCAGCAGCGCCTCCGCCTTGGCGTCGACGCCAGCCTTCTCGGTCCCCTTGGCCGCCTCAAGAAGGAGCTTCACCTCCGCGCGCTCGTTCTTCAGGGCCTTCAGTCGGGTGGTGAGCAGCAGGTCGATCTGCTCCTGGCTGTCGAGCTCCACCCACTCCTCCTCGGACAGCTCAGGGAAGAGAAGGAGCTGCTCGCTCGGTGCCGCGAGCGCCTCCAGGCGTCGTTCCAGCGTCGTTCGGATCGCGCGCGTCGAGGAGGTGACCAGCCGCTGCATCAAGATCATCAGGAATCCGATGTAGCCCTTCTTCTCCCGCACGGCCTGGTTGTAGCCCTCGCGCACGTACTCGGTCACCGCCTCGTAGAGCGTCCGCTGCTGCGCGTGCCTCGTTTCCCAGGCGATCGGGACAAGTTTCGTGGTACGCGGCTTGAAGAGCGGCTCTCCCTCGGCGTCGATTGCGCGGCGCTTCTCCGTGCGGATCACGAATGGCTGCACCCGCTCGCGGGAGATGCTGCCGGGGTCGGGAAAGGCGTCCTCATCGACGAGGGAGACCAGCCGCTGGAACGCGTCGGTCTTCCCCTGGTGGGGGGTCGCGGAGAGGAGCAGCAAGTACGGCGCGGCCTCCGCCAGGCCCCGGCCGAGCTTGTAGCGGGCCACCTGCTCGGTGCTCCCGCCGAGGCGGTGAGCCTCGTCGACGATGATCAGGTCCCACCCGGCAGCCGCGAGATCCTCGAAGCGATCGCGGTTGTACTCGGCCACGCGGTCCCGGGACCAGCCGCGGCGGCCCTCGAGGGGCTTGACCGAGTCCATCGGGCAGACGACCTGGTCGTACGTCTGCCACACGTTGTCCTTCTGCGCGATGCGCCGGAAGGCCGAGAAGTCGCTCGGGATGAAGAGCCGAAACTCCTCGTCGAAGTGGGTACGCATCTCCGCGACCCATTGGGTGACCAGGCCCTTCGGGGCCACGACCAGCGTGCGGCGTACCATGCCGCGGAGCTTGAGTTCGCGCATGATGAGCCCGGCCTCGATCGTCTTGCCGAGGCCCACCTCGTCCGCCAGGAGGTAGCGCACGCGGTCGTCGGACACGGCGCGGGACAGGGCGCGGATCTGGTGGGGCAAAGGAATGACCGAGGCCTCGATGGGCGCAAGCAGAACGTCCTGGGTCAGGGCATCGGCGACCCGAGCTGCCGCCGTCAGGTAGGCGAGCCACGTCGAGCCGCGGCGCGCGGTTTCCCCCGGTGGGCGCAGCTGGCTCTCCCGGACGCGGACGATCGCGTCGTTGGCCGGAAGCCACACGCGATACAGCCTCTCCCCCCACAGGTCCTGGATCTCGACGACACGGCAGACCTGCTGGTGTTCAAGGCTCCATGCCCATTCGCCCAGCTGAAACATCGGTCGCTCAACTCTCGTCAGTTTCTTCCTCCAGAGAACTCCGCGCTCACCGGTCGATATAGAGAATATCGCAACGCACCTCAAACCTCTTCTTCTCATTCTGTTGCGGCAAGAAGCTGGGCTGCACGGCGGAAGGAATCGGAATAAAAACCCGATTCTTCATGACGAGAGTGCATGTCTCAAACGATCCACCACCAGATTGATCACTGATGAGGTCCTGGGTTTGCAGGTCATAGTAGAGACCGAAATCTCCCGAATGGTGCTCGAATATGAACAACGCCTTCTGCCCGCCCCAGACGACCGATGTTCGGTGCGGCTGAAGGAAGAAATCGCCCTTCTCCTCCTGGATTCGCTCGGTAATGGCAAGAAAGCATCGATAACCCTTGAGCGGCGGATCGCTCTCAGCGATCGTCAAGAGCTTCTTGTCGGTACTCATGTCGAGCCGCTGGATCGGTGGAAGCGCTCCGTACTGCGGACCGTTCGGTTGGGCAGTCGCCGCCTCGTTTTCAATGACATCCGGCATAACATCCCGCACCGCTCCGGCTGCAGCGCGGTCCACGACCTGATACGTTCGCACAGCAACGCGGCCCGCGCGTTCAGCCGCCTGCTGGAACGTGACTCTTCCTGACAGGTAGTCCTTCCATAGGGCTGTCAGGCTTTCCAGATCTGTGGTTTCATACTCAAAAACCTCTCGGGTCCTCTTGATCGACTTCAGGAAGGCCTCCGCACCCTGTCGGGTGGCACTTGGGACGAGCTCCGCAACTTGGGGGAAGATCATGTTGCGAACGAAGTCTTTTGCCATATGGGGGAACGCGGCATACTCCCTTTCAAACACCTGCAGAGCGAGCCTAGCCGTTGGCGCACCCGGGTCCAGGTAGATCTCAGCCGGAAGAGAACGCTTCGTAACCAGTACAGGCAGTCCGTGAGAAACTGTACCGAAACGGACCTGAGCTTCTAGGAAATAGTCAGTGGCCAGAATAGACGCGATGCGGAATGCCAGCGCCTCTTCCGCAGGTGTTGTTTCCGACTCGGCCTTTGCGTGGACAACCTTTGGATCATCCGATAGCTCGTCGACTCGACAGTACCTCCGCAAATAGTTACGCTCGCAGTCACGGCGTTGCGGAATGCGGGACAACACGATGATTGGCCTGTCCTCGGATGCGTGTTGAACCGTCGCGCTATCTCTTCCCGCATAAAGAAGAAACGCCGAATCCTGCGAACGCTCCCGTACCTCATGAAGCGCGAGCGATTCCCCAGGTTCAATACGGACGCGCAGATGTGAACAGAGGTCATATCGCTGGCGCTTCGCTGCCCACGCGACGAAGAGCGCATTCGCGTGGCTCTCCGGGTGTTTGCCAAGCTGCGTGGATACGAATTCGTCCACCCGTGTCACAATCCGCTGGAGCAGCTGCAAACTGTCGGTCGTTAGGGCCTCGCGGCCGGCTGTGGGCTGCAAGAAGAGAAAGTCGGCGACACCGCCGAAGCTGTAAAAGGATGTAACGCTGACCGTTGCAAGACCGAAACCGCTGCGGCACGTCCGCAAACATCCGATCGCCTGACGCAGAACCATCTGGCCATGAAGCTTCTCCGAGCCGTATTCGATATTACGCAGGGCTATTCTGATCTCTCCATTCACGGCTCCCGCAAGTTCGACATCGGCCCTCAGTGCGTCTCCCAAGTCGATGCCGCACTCTGCGAAGGTCCAGGTTGCGGTGAGTTGCGGCACGGCGTCTTCAATACGCTGTCCGCTCGCCTGTTTTCCGTTAACGAGCACGCTGATGGGAAGAAAGGCGACGAAATGGGAAATGTAGGTCTCCGCCTCGCCCACATCGATCGTCCTGCAAGGCGGTATGGTGGCTGTGACAGCGGTACCCGGATTTGCTGTCGACTCGGAGGCGTGAACGGAAATACAGTTCTCCGTTGTGGACAGCGTTGATCGAGATGCAGAGCACCGAATGCGCTCGCCGGCAACAGCACTCTCGGTCTCAACGAGGAGGTGATCGGCAATTCCGAAATTCGCCATTGCGCCAATACCGAACGTGCCGACGACGCCGGCGGCACGGGCGCCTTCGGTGTTCTTGCTGCTCGAGCCGGCGCGCCAGAAATGATTGCGAAGATCCTCCTGCGACATCCCGATGCCGTTGTCGACGACCGAGATCGATTGCGGTTGGATCGTCACATCGATGCGTGGATCAAAAGTCTGGCCGAGATGAAGACGTAACAGAATCGCGTCGAAGGAGTTCTGGACATTCTCGCGGAGAAGGGCAAACGGCGTCGGGTAGATTTGCGCCGCAAGGAGGTCAATGATACGGCTGATATCAACTGTTAAGGGGATTCTCTGGGCCGGTTTGCTCATTTTCGCATTGCCTCCTTCGCGCGCACTCGATTCCGAAGCTCTGCGGCAATCGGGTCGGGGAGCTGCAGTTGCCGCGAGAAGCAGTCAAGGGCATCAAGCGCTTGGGCGAATTCCTTCAGCTGGGCCAGCGCTTCGACTCTTTGCACTAGCTCCTGGATTGAACGCGGTGTCTCTGTCGCGTCAATAATCGCCCGCCAGTTGTTAGCGGCGATCGAGGCTGTAAGAAACAGCTGGCGTGCATACGTGCCGAGGGGAAGAGCCAGCTGGCGCAGGAGTTGAACGGCGCGAGCGGGATTGCCGCTGTGTGTGGCGAGCTCTGCCTCATCGATGATGTGGCGTGTACGGACAGCCTCGGTGTCAACAGAGGTGCCCCCTAGGTTTTTAGGAGGCTCCCAATCAAGGTCGGCGAAAGTAGCGCCGCCGAAATCCGGAAGATTACCGCGAGAGAACAGGTTGGCGACTGCCATGGCGCGAAGATGGACGCGAACGCTTCGGAAGTTCGGAGAGATGTTCAGGATGTTGTACTGGCGGTGGACGCCGATCGGCAGCTGTTGGGGTCCCGCGCACAAGGAACCCGCGCTGACGACCGCCATTCTTTCGCGATCGGGGAGCCAGATCTCGTGGGGAGCGACTTGGGTCTTGTGCTGGTGGCCGTACAGCCCGAGCCGGAAGGCGCGACCAATCATCCCGCGGACAATATCTACATCCATGTAGTCCGTGCGGTAAGGCGGCCCCTCGATGCTGTGATGCCACACGGCAACACGGAGGTCAAAAATGTGGCCGCAGTCGTTGAGTTGGAGGTGGCTGCGTGCGATGGCTTCCCTCGGGATCATGCCATGAAATGCGTAGCAGTCGTTGTCGTGGCAAGAATTGAATGCGGCTAGACAGATGCGACCGTCGCACAGATTAAACAAGTTGACTTCGTCGCCCGGGTGAACGCTGAGTAGTCCAGGTACGTCGACGTAGAAGCGTTCGAAGAAGCGCCAGAAGGCGTCAAGCCTCCGTTCATAGACTGCGCGATTAGCGATGCGGAAAAGCGTGCGAGATCTCCAATCCCAGCGGAAGGGCGAACCGTCAGCGTAAAGGAGGGACAGAAGATCTGCTGGAATGTCCTTTGGATCGACACGCTCCAGGGCGCTGTACGCGGTATTCCAGTCAACGTCGTGGTTTCCGGGGACGAGCACTAGCCGTGAGCGGTCGCCGGCGAGGAGGCGCGAGGTAAGTTCGTGGAAGAAATTTTCGGCGACAGCGTATTGTTCGGCCAGTCGGGCTTCGTGGTTACTCGTGCCGACGGGCACACCGTGGATCACGTCGCCGCTGACGACGATGGCTTCCGGTTCGGCGACCTGTGGGTCTTCGTGCGTGTAGCGGTCGCGATCTGCGACAAGCGCAGAAATCAATTCGGCGTTCGAGATTGGATCGTCGGGCGAGCGGTGGAGGTCGGAGATATGGAGAATCGAGTAAGGCTTCATCGCGCGTTGCCGGTGCGGGTAAGAGCCTGGCCGAACCACATGAGGAGCTTCGGGTCCTCCTGAAGGACGTTCTCGGGAATCTTGCGCGCGACGGCGATGATGGTGGAGTAGTCGCGTTCCTGCCACGCGCGCCTGAAGCCGGCGCGGACGGCCTCGAGGCGGAACACCTTCAGCTTCTTCTGAGAGGAGCCCCGGTACTCGTCGAATTCGCGCAGGAGCGACCGGTCCCGGAGCTTCTCCAGGTCGCCGGCCTTCCGCGGGTCGGCGACATACCAACGGTCCTTTGCCGCGGCTCGGAGAGAAGGGTCGTCCTTGGCCAGACCCCGCAGGTGCTTGAAGTTGGTGGAGATGTAGCTGTGGATCTGGCTCGGGACTTCGCCGGCGCCGTCGTAGCGGAGGAAGTTCTCCTGCAGAAGGTCGAGGAGCTCGAGCGACTTCTCGTGCTTCTCCCAGCCGCCGATCTCCTTCATAAACTGGGGATGGATGTCCTGAAAGGTCTGCGGCCTGTTGGTGAGCTGCTGCGTCAGCCACTGGATGGCGGTCTCCTCGTCCTTGACGAACAACTGGAGCTGCACATCCTCCTTCACGGTCATGCGCTTCCGGTCGTACTCGGCCAGCTGCTCCGGCAGGAAGTACATGCCGGCGCGTTCCGAGAATCGCTGCGCGAGACCTTCGTAGAACCCGGCGGCGGAAAGGGGCACCGCGACCCCGCGTTGCACGTGGAAGGCCACCATGCGATCGAAGAGGAGGAAGTTCTGCCGTTCACCGAATACTTCCGCCCGACCTGCCTTGGAAACAAAGACGGGGAGCTGGCGCATGTGGGTGCGGACGAAGTCCCAAACCCCCTCCTCGGTTCCGGCCTCAATCTTGAAGCGTTCCTCGAGGCCGTGGTTGGGCTTGTAGGCGGAGATGACGAGGTCCTGCTTGACCGAGCGGCCGGCCACAGCCTGATTGAACGAGCCTTGCTTCTTGTCGAGTGTCCGGACGTCCGCGACGACAAAGCCACTCGCGAACATCGCCTCCTGGATGGCGTTCCACACTGCGTTCTTGGAGTTGTGGAAGACCACCGTCATCCAGCGGCCGGGCTTCAAGACTCGGCAGTACTCAGCGAAGCAGCGTTCCATGAGATGCTGGTACTCCAACATCCCCTTCTTCTGGATTCTGCTGACGATGGCTTCTGGAGTAAAGTTCGTGAAGACCCGGTGGAACGCCTCGTTGATGAAGTTGAGTTCTCCATAGGCAAGGTTGTCGCCGAACGGAGGGTCGGTGAAGACGTAGTCGATGGAGCTGTCAGGGATCGGGAGGCGCCCGCAGTCGCCCGTGGTGACGATGGCGGCGCTGGGAGTGCTTGGCATGGGCTTAAACGCTTTTCCGAGGCGTTTCAGCTTCCCGTCGAGAATGTACGACGAGGGGACGTCGACGATCTGCGAGCCGACGTAGTAGACGCCGGTCAGGTACTGGTTGACCTGCGAGAAGTGGGTTGGCGCGTACCGTGCGAGCACGGACATCCCCAAGACCGCCTGCTCGACGAAGAAGAGCAGGATGTTCCGGAGGCGCTCTTCGGGTTGGGCAAGCGCCCGGCGCAACATCGCTGCCAGCGCGTGCGCAGCACGGGGCAGGAACACATGATGCACGTGGGTAAACGATGCAGTTCCGGCTCTCCACTTGTCCCCCCAGCACTCCACGTCATCCGGCGCGTGCATCATGCGGTCGACAGGTAACTCTGGCGGCGACGGCATGCCTTCGATGCGGTGCAAGAGCCGCAGGTCGGGGTTGTCCGGCTTCTTCTCGTACCTGGTCTTGCCGACGTTGTAGTTGATGAGAACCGGCACCCGCTTCGACGCCTTGATCGTCTTGTCGATCGCCGCGTCGTATCGAGAGACCGCAAGGCCGTCGAGGCTCTTCTTCGTCAGGGATGCCCCGCACGAGGGGCAAGGAAATTCGTCTCGCACACGCATTGTTTCCTGGTCAAGAGCCTCCTTGATGAACACCACCTCCCCCGCGCACTCGGGGCAAGAGAACACCTCGCTCCAGACCGTGTAGTTGATCCGGCCCTTGGTCTTCCCGTCGGTGTGGAGCGTCTCGTACATCCACCCGATCTCCTCGTCGACCTCCTTCAGGAGTTGCCTGGCGGCTGTGGCGAAGGCGTCGACGTCGAACGGGAGGTTGTAGTTCGCGGCGATGAACGTCGCCGCCGGGGAAAGGTCGCCGAGGATCACCCGCCGGGCTCCCCAGTCCGGCTTCTCTCGGCCCTCCTCCTGCCAGCGCTGTTCGAGCTGGCGCCGGTACTTCGGCGGCGCTGTCCCGCACCACTGAGCGGCGACTCCCGTCATCCCTGAACCACAGAACCCGTCCAGGACGATGTCGCCGGGCTTCGTGTAGTGGAGGATCGAGGGGACGATCGCGAGGTGGGGCACCTTGGTGTGGTAGCCGTGCGCCTTGTAGAGCGGGTCCGTCTTGCCCTCGCTCACGTCGACGGCGAACGGCTCGCGGTGGTAGGGAACCGCGAATGAACGCGAATGAACGCCAATAGGGTCAGAAATGTCGCTGTCATCAGCCGGTTCCTCATTCGCGTCTATTCGCGTCCATTCGCGGTTCTGTTGCTCTCTCCAATGCTCGACGACCTCATCCAGGAACGGGTTCGGGCAGGCCGTGTAGTACGGCGGATCCGAGAGCCGGAGAATATCGCCGTCGGCTGCCGGTCCACCATCCGGGCCGAGAGGGAAGTCGGGGCGCTTGCGGAGCTCTGGGAGCTTCTCCTTGAGCTTGTCCAGGAAGTACGCCCGCCGGACCTCGTCCGACTCGAACGTCATGCCGAGGCACTCGACCGGCGCCGAGGACTCGGTGGACTGCTCGTGGTCGAAGAGGTCCTGCTCGCGGTGGTTCACTCCTGCCCCTCGTGCTGTTGGAGTGCGCGGTGCCCTGCCTCCGTGGTCCGATATCGCTGTTTCGAGCTGCGCGGCTTCTCGGGGATGGTCATCTCGATCCAACGGGCTTCGAGCAGCGGCTCCAGGTAGCTCGTCCGGAAGTGCTCACGGTCCTTGAGGCGGGTCGCCTCTTGGAGCTCGGCGCGCGTGCGCGGCTGCGCAGCGGCGGCAAGTACCGCGAGTACTTGCGGGGTGACTTGCGGGGTGACTTGCGGGGTGACTTGCCGGGTCGGCCCGATCACCGCGGGGAACGTCACCCGGAGCGCGCCGGTGACCTCTTCGAAGCGCGGGGGCTCGACGCCCCAGCGTTGGCACTCGTCGATTACGCGGTTGGTTCCGCGGCCCCACACCTCGACAGCGCCGGTCCGGTGGAAGGTGCCGGCGATCAGCGGGTTCCGGAGGATCGACCGGTGCGGGCCAGACAGTGCGTCGGCGGTGACTCCTCTGGGCAAGCTGCCGGCGCTCCAGATCTCGATCCGGTCGTCGAAGACAGCCACCGCCACGTCACTGCCGGGTTGAGCGTAGTCGCGATGCATCACCGCGTTGAGCAGCACCTCGCGAAGAGCATCCGGGGGAACAGGC
>JAFGIS010000564.1 GCA_016929495.1 Polyangiaceae bacterium
CCGAGCCGGTCGCAGGGGTACGCTTTGCCCTGTCAGCGCTACGCGCTCACGCGTCCCGTGTCCCCGGATCGGGGCCGGTGATTTAGTACCGCAACGCGGGCGACGGGCAGCCACCGGTTCCGACGCGTCCGGCAGCCCACCGAGCAGTTCCGCGACGCCCAGGGGGCATCCCTCACGGGCTCCCCCCCGGCCTGCGCGACACCGGCTCTTTCACCAGCCTCTCGAGCGCCCCGAGCCGCATCACGATCTCGGCCTGGACATTGAGCAGAGATTCGATGCCGAGCTCGGCTTTGAGGTTCACACGGTAGTCGTTCTCGGCCAGTAGCTTGTCTTTGGCGGCCTGGCGGTTCTGACTCATCATGATCACGGGCGCCTGCAGCGCGGCAAGCGTCGACAGCAGCAGATTGAGCAAGATGAATGGGTACGGGTCGAAGGCCGCCTTGGTCGCGACGTTGTAGGTCATCCAGATCGCCATCACCATGGCAAACGCGCCGATGAACGGCCAGGAGCCGCCGAATGCGGCGACACGGTCTGCTACGCGCTGCCCGAAGCTCAACTTCTCCGCTTCCTCCTTCAAGACGTTGCGAGACACCTGCGTGCTCAGGGCGGTATTGGTCTGACGAATGCGCCGGGCCAGCTCGGCCATGATCGCGAGCGCAGACTCTGGATTCTTCTTCGCGAACTCGATGAAGTCATCGCGGTCGAGCGCCAGCAGCACACAGGGTGTCGCCGCTCGCGCCGTCGCGGAGCGCGGCTCCCCGTCGAACAGCGACAGCTCGCCGAAGTAGTCTCCGGGGACCAAGTCAGCCAGGCGTAGCGAACCGCTGGTCGACGGGTGCGAGATCTCGACGCTCCCTTGCTCGATGATGAACAGCCTCCCGCCCGCCTCTCCGTGCTCGAAAATCACCTCGCCTTGTTCGAAGCGCACGGTCTCCAGGCGCGCCGAAAGCGCATCGAGGTCCTCCGCGTCGAGTGACTCGAACAGATTGAGCGAACCTAGCAAGCTGATAGAGTCCATGTTGCCGGCTTCCTGCAACGTCGTCGGGATCCCTGTCGAGGCGGGCGCTTGGCGAGCTGCGGTCGCTCAGGCTAGCCCACCCTGCCCACGGCAGGCGAGCGTTCGGTCCAGAGTCGCGCCTTGGCTCGTGTTTCTCCGGCATTTCGGGGTCACTAGCCCGGCTCGTTGCGGGTTGGGGCGCATGAGCCGGCGATGTATCATCGACCGATGCCGACTCGAAATCGCTCCACCGTAACCCGGCACGAAACGCCTCGACCGGCCCGAAAGGCTCGCGCGCCGGCGGCGCCCAGAAAGCGCGCCTCCGAGGGGTTGCGACGGGCGGCGAGCATCGACGAATACCTCGCCGGCGTGCCGAGCGAGAAGCGTGTCGTGCTCGAGAAGCTTCGGCAGACGATCAGGAAGGTCGTTCCCGATGCCGACGAGTGCATCAGCTACGCCATACCTGCGTTTCGGCTGCGTGGCGAAGTGGTTGCCGGCTTCGCCGCGACCGCCCGCGGGTGCTCGTACTTCCCGTTCAGCGGATCGACGCTCGGAGCACTGGGCGATACCCTGCAGGGCTACGACAAGACCAGATCGGCCCTGCACTTCACTCTCGAGAAGCCGCTGCCGGTCGGGCTCGTTCGCAAGCTGGTCAAGGCGCGCGTCGCCGAGACGCGCGAGTAGCCGAGGCCCTGCGGGGCCTCGGTGCTGCCACCTACGGCGTGCTGCCCACGTTCACCGTCACGTCACGTTGACGATCGACGCGTCGATGGTGCCCATCAGGGTCCCGAACGTCACCGAGAGGGCAACGATCCATCTGTTCGACGGGGATCTGGCTGCGGCGACGCTCATGGGGCGGGCCGGCCGTCGCGGATTCAAGAGGGGCCGGAAGCCGAAAGCCACCTTGGGGGGGGTGGCGGAGACTAGCAGGTCAAGTGCAGGAGCGCCGCTACTCTCTCGCCTTGGGTGACCCGTCGGTTGTACTCTTGAACCGCCTCGCCCGTGGGCAGGAGGGTGAACGGGATCCCCAGGCAATCGAGGTGCCGCCTCGTGGCTTCGGGCACCTTCAACACCCCACGAGCGCCGCAGCCGATGATCAGATGCTGCGGCATCTTGTGCGCGAGCTCCGGCACGTCCTCCGGATGCAACGCATGACCCTCCTTGCGCCACCAGTCGCCGATCAGCTCGTCCGAATAGATCTTGACGTCCCTGCGGTACGTCGTGCCGTCTACCCTGATCTCACCAAACGCGTAGTGCTCAATCATGGGCTTTCTCCGGCGATGTCCTGGTTGACGGTCCTCGCGCCGTGAAGCCCAGCCCTCGGGAACCAGCCAACCTCGACCCTGCGGTCGCGGCTCAGCGTAGCATGCACGGACTCGGCGCCAGGTCGAAGCCGGGCAGGGACCGGCGGCGGTGGCTGCTCAGGGAACGATGTTTCTGTGCCGCCGGACGGCGGGACCAAAAAGCGGGTCGAAGACGCTGACCCTCCCCCGAACCCGGGGTTCGAGTCCCTGCGGGCGACGCTCGCTTGGGGGCGTGCGCCACCGCGCGAACGAACCCGCAAAATCCCCGATGGGCCTTGCAGCAGATTCCCGTTTTGGCCGCTGATGGAACCGAGTGCACGACGTGGCCCTACACGCTCCCAGAAACCGCCTTAACCCAACGTCGCGCGGGCCGTTCTCGTCGGCTGTGATACGGTATGCAGACTGGCATTGGTCTCGTGAAGCGGGCCGGAGGCCGTAGTGCCGTGGGCGACGAGGAAGAGACAACCGCGCGGCTATTGGGTTTTTTCCCCGAGGATGGCAGCTCCGGGGTCATGCCGGCGACCAAACCGCGTCCCTTCTTGCGGGGCGGGGTGTTCCTTACAGCCGGCGGGCGAAGCTACGCGCTGCGAGCGCCGAGAATCGTGATTGGACGCTCGAGGTACTGTCGCGTCGTGCTCGACGACCGCCGTGTGTCGCATCAACACGCGGCGATCCTGGTTTCGCCGCACGACGTGATGCTCGAGGATCTGGACAGCGTCAACGGCACCTGGCTCAATGGCGTCAGGCTGACTGAAGCTGAAGCGCTGCGTGACCGGGATCTGATCGTCGTCGGCGCCCAGGAGCTCGTCGTCTCGGCGCTTCCGTCCGAGACCTATTCCTTGCCAGAGCACCCACGCGCCGTGTCTTCGGAACGCAAAGCGGTAGACCCCGCCATGCAATGGAACGGCTCGCTCCTGACGCTCGGGCGCAGCGCGGCTCGGAGACTCGCTGCAGGGGATGTGGCTGGTGCGGAGGCAACACTCCGGGACGAGTTGATGACGTTGCTGGTGAAGGCCTACGGGGGACAGCCTATCGCGGAATCCGTCTGCATTGCCGCAAGCAAGCAAGCCCTGTCGCTGGCACTGGAGCTGCACGCCGCGAGATGGGTCAACTACGTCTTCGAGCTGCATCTGCGGGTAGGGCTTCCCAGAGCGCCCGAGGTCGCGCGCCTTCTGGCAGAGGCCGTCTCGGGCATTCGTGACTTGGACGCTTCGCTCCTCGCCGAGTACTTGGAGCTGCTCGAAGGGACGGCTCCCAGCGGGGAGGAGCGCTGGCTGGCGATTGTGCTTCGTTCGATCTTGCGCTGAAACGGACCGCGGGCCTCCGGCAGGCGCGCTGGCCGGCGCCCTGCAGAAGGACAGCGGAGCTGCCGCTTGTGGAGCGGGACTCCTTCCGGGATGATCGCTGGCTAGACGGATGTCACGCGCCACCCACGACAGCCCCCAGCACGAGATCCCGGATGTGGTCGACCGGCTCTTGAGCACTCTGCTCTGGCTGGCGGCGACCCTCGGGCTCGTGGCATTCATCGGATCTCTGATGCGCTGGGCCGAGCAGGGCTGGCACGCTCACTACGCGGTACATGTCGCCGTGTACGCCACGATCCTCGCCACACTCGTGGCCGGGCGTCGCCTGTCACGACTCGTTCGGAGCGTGACCGTCATTGGGTTTGTCGCGGTCGACGGCCTGGCCAAGCTCTACTGGGACGGGATGCGCGGCAATGGCGGTCTGGCCCTGGCCGCGGCCTGCATTCTCGCGTGCACCCTGATCGGCAGACGGGCCGCCATGGTCGGCGTCGTCGGATCGTTGGGCGCCATCGTGCTCGTCGGCCTGGGCTACGCGACGGGCACCTTGACCCTGCCTTCGAACGCCTTGTCGGCCCCGCGCTCCCCCGCAGAGTGGTTCAGTTTCACGGCTACTTTCGCGGTGTTCACGTCCGCCGCCCTGCTGTCCGTAGACGGAATCCAGCGAGCGCTCCGAGGCCTCCTGGCGCGGCTGCAGGAGCGCACCGCCCTGCTTCGCGACAGCGAGAAGCACTATCGCCTGCTGGCGGAAAACACGCAGGACGTGGTCTTCACCCTCGACTCAAAGCTGAACGTTACGACATGTCACGTCGTCTCATCCTGAGCGTCGTCGGCGACGGCACGGTGGTGGAGGGCAGCCCCCAGTACGAACAGGCCAGGAGGCTCGGACAGCTCGCCGTGAGCGCTGGGTTTCGAGTGGCCTCGGGTGGGCTCGGCGGGGTGATGGAGGCTGCGTGCCGTGGCGCGCACGAATCGCCCGAGTACCGGGAGGGCGACACACTGGGACTGCTGCCCGGCTCCGAACCGGACGCCGCGAACCCTTGGGTCGACATTCCGATCGCGACGGGCCTGGGTCACCTGCGCAACGCTCTGGTGGCCAAGGCGAACATCATCGTCGCGATCGGCGGCAAAGCGGGGACTCTGTCCGAGATCGCGTTGGCCTGGCTCGAGCGTCGTCCCATCATTGCGCTGGGCGACAGCGGCTGGAGCGGGACGCTCGCCGGCTCGGCCGTGGACGATCGGCGGCTGCCGGACGACCCAGCCGGCGACCGGGTACACGCTGCCGAGTCCGCGGAGGAGGCCATCCGGATCGCCGCGGAGCTCGGTCGGCAGATGTCGTCCAGACGAGCATGAGCGGGCAGCTCGCGACCGGGCGCATGCTACCATGCCGGACATGACGCGGGCTCTTCTCGAGCGGGGAATGCGCGGGGCACGGTGACGGCTCCGCTCTCGGGGTGACCGCCTCGGGCGCTCCCCGGTACCTGTTGCCGACGTACTGCCGGCGGCTTTGAGCGCGCTGCAGGGCGCCCTCAGGAACCCACAAAAATGGCTGCGGCCGCGAGTTCGGCGGTTCATCCATTTGACACCGCCTCTACGTCTGTTAGTTAAGCTTAACAATGACCGCGCGGCCTAGCAGTTCGGTGACTCCGATGAGCTCGCCGCTCGAGGACTACCTCGAGACCATCTACCTGCTGGTGCAAGAGCACGGCTTCGCTCGTGTCAAGGACATCGCCCGAGCGCGGGACGTCAAGGCCGCGACGATCTCGGTCGCTCTGCGCAAACTGGCACAGAGCGGACTGGTGAACTACGAGCGCCGTGAGTACATCGGCCTCACCGCCAAAGGGGAAGAAGCGGCGCGCAGAATCGTCGCGCGCCATCGGTTGCTCACGCGTTTCTTCGAGGAAGTGCTCAGCATGTCGCACCAGACCGCTGGCGAGCAGGCCTGTGCCATGGAGCACACACTGAGCGACGAGGCCATGGACCGGATGGTGAGCTACTTCGAGTTTCTCGGGCGCTGTCCCTCGATCATCGAGATGTTTCGGCGCTGTCCGGCCGCAGTGCCTACCAGGAAGAGGCGCTCGCACGACGAGCCGTCGAGCGCTTGCGCGACGTGCGCCTACAGGAACGAAGGCAAGACCATGAGTATCGCCGATCTGAAACCCGGAGAGCGCGCCACCGTGACGCAGATCGCAGCCACTGGCGCCCTGCGCCAGCGCCTGCTCGATATGGGCATCTTGCCTGCAACGATGATCGACGTGGAGCGCGCGGGCTTGGGCGGAGACCCCGTGTGGATACGGTGCCAGGGCGCGCGGCTGGCTCTGCGCCGCTCGGAGGCGAAGACCATTCGCGTCCGGGAACCGGGATGAGCGGACGGCCTGGTTCCCGCCCACGGAACGCTGACGATGCTGGCCGGCACCATGAACAGACTCCCTGCACAGGCGACGCCCAAGCTTCGCGTTGCGCTCGCCGGCAATCCCAACGCGGGCAAGACTTCGATTTTCAACGCGCTGACCGGCGCGCGCCAGCACGTCGCCAACTACCCCGGCGTCACGGTCGAGAAGCGCACCGGTCGCTGTGAGCTCGGTGACGACTCGGCCGAGATCACGGATCTGCCGGGCACTTACAGCCTCAGCGCCTACTCGCCGGAAGAAAGGGTGGCCGAGAGGGAGCTCTCCACCTTGCCCGATGTGGTGGTCGTGGTCGCCGACTCCACGCAGCTCAAGCGCAACCTCGTGCTTCTCACGCAGGTGATGCTGGCCGGCGCGAACGTCGTGCTCTGCCTCAACATGGCAGACGAGGCGCGTGCCGCAGGACAGAGCATCGATGTCGCGCAAATGGAGCGCCTGCTCGGTTTTCCGGTGGTCGAGACGGTCGGCCACAAGGGCCACGGGCTCGCGGAGCTTCGAGAGGCCATCACTCGAGCCGTGCGCTCACCGTCGAGCCGTCACAAGGTGGTGCTGGGCGATGAGCTCGAGCTGGCCCTCTCGGCCGTGCGTGCGGCGCTGCCCGACGCCGCAAAGGGCCCGGGAAGCGCCTGGAGGGGCGTTCGGCTGCTCGTCGGCGACGAGGGGCACACGAAGCGTGTCGCAGCGCTCACCGGCGGTCAGCGGGCCATCGACGAAGCGCGGCGGCAGCGCCGGCTGCTCGAGTCCAACACCGGTCGAGACATCTCCGTGTTCGTGGCCGAGCGCTGCTTCGGGTTCGTGGACGGCCTGCTCGCCGAGGTCCAGACTCGCGCCCCTGGGCAAGGCGGACACGAGCTCACGGACAGAATCGACAGAGTCGTCGTTCACCCGCTGATCGGGTTGCCCCTGTTCGCGCTGGTGATGTTCACGATCTTCTGGCTCACCTTCACGCTCGGCGAAGTCCCGATGGGCTGGATCGAAGCCGGAACGAGATCGCTCGGCGAGCAGGTGTCCGCGCTGTGGCCCCACGGCTCGGACTCGCCGCTGCGCTCGCTGCTGGTCGACGGCGTGATCGGCGGCGTGGGGGGCGTGCTCGTCTTTCTGCCGAACATCGTGCTCTTGTTTCTCGGGCTGGCTTTCCTCGAAGACACCGGATACCTGGCACGAGCCGCCTTCTTGACCGATCGGGTAATGCATCGCTTCGGCCTGCACGGCAAGAGCTTCATTCCGATGCTGACCGGTTTCGGCTGCTCCGTCCCCGGTGTCCTGGCCACGCGCACCCTGGAAAACGAACGCGACCGGCTCACGACGATGCTCGTGCTGCCCCTCATGTCCTGCGGTGCGCGCTTGCCGATCTGGTTGTTGCTGATTCCGGCATTCTTCAGCCCACCGTGGCGGGCACCGGTGCTGTGGCTCGTCTACTCGGTCGGGGTGCTGCTCGCCCTGAGCCTGGCCCTGCTGCTGCGCAAGACCGTCTTGCGCGGAGAGGACGCGCCCTTCGTCATGGAGCTGCCGGTCTACCGCCTGCCGACACTGCGCAGCCTGGCTCTGAAGATGATCGAGCGCGCAGGCCAGTACCTCGGCAAGGCGGGCACGACCATCCTGGCGATCTCGATTCTGCTGTGGGCAGCGATGACATTTCCGAAGCCGGCGGTCTATCGCGTGGACGCCGAGGTGCAGGCCGCGGCGGCGCGAGCAGCGCCGCATCGACTGACCCACACCGAGATCGAGGCCCGGCGTGCGGCCGAACGCCTCGAGTATTCGCTCGCGGGTCGAACCGGACGGGCGCTGGAGCCACTGTTCGCGCCGCTCGGCTTCGATTGGAGGATCGTGACCGCCATGATCGGAGCCTTCGGCGCCAAAGAGGTGTTCGTCGCCCAGCTAGGCATCGTCTATTCCATAAGCGCCGGTGGCGGCGCTGGCGAAGGCCTTCGAGCCAAGCTCGCACGCGACTACTCGCCCCTGGTCGGGCTCAGCACGATGCTGTTCCTGCTCGTCGCGACCCCGTGCATGGCCACCGTCGCAGTAACGCGCAAGGAGTCGGGACACTGGCGCTGGGCGCTGCTCCAGTTCTTCGGGCTGACCGCCATTGCGTATGTGCTGTCGCTCCTCGTGTATCAGCTCGGGCGGCTCGTCACCTGAGCAAGGTCCTCCATGGAAACCATCGTCGTCCTTCTGGTCGTTGCGCTCGCAGGTCTATGGGTCGGTGCACGCGTTCTGCAGAGGCTTCGTGCCAGGCGCGGTGTGGCCGGCTGCGAGCTCGAATGTGCCGGATGCAAGTCTATCCCTCCGCACTCCTCAACGCCCGGCGCACGGCGCTCGCCAGTTCGGCGATGGTGAAGGGTTTTTCGAGGAAGTTGGCGCTTTCGAGAACGCCCTGCCTGCAGATGGAGTCGCCCGCGTAACCGGACACGTACAGAACCTTCAGGTTCGGATCTCTGGCCGTGAGCGTCTTCGCGAGCTCTGCCCCGCTCATCTCCGGCATAATTACGTCCGTGACCAACAGCTCGATGCTGCCCTCGTGTGACCCGGCTACCCGAAGTGCTTCGGCGGGGCCCTGTGCGGCAATGGCCGTGTAGCCCAGCCTCTGGAGCATGACCTCGGTCAGCCTCAGGACCGTGAGCTCGTCCTCGACCAGGAGGACCGTCTCCTGGCCCCGCCTCGACGAACCGGGCACACCAGGGTGTTCGGACGGCGCGGCGAGCTCCTGGCGCGGCAGATAGATGCGGAACGTGGAACCCTCGCCGACCTGGCTCTCGACGCGGATGAAGCCCCCGTTCTGGGCTGCCACGCCGTAGACCGTGGACAGGCCCAATCCCGTGCCCTTGCCCGCTTCTTTGGTGGTGAAGAAGGGCTCGAACAGCCGCTGTATCGTCTCGGGCGCCATCCCGCAGCCGGTATCGCTCACCCGAAGCACGGCGTACTGCCCCACAGCCGCGTTCGGCTCCCCGACGCAGAGATCGGTGGTCACGTCCGCGTTCTCGGTGGCAATGGTGATCCTGCCGAATTCGCCGATCGCGTCCCGCGCATTGACGCAGAGATTGGCGAGCACCTGGTGCAGCTGCGCAGGGTCCATCTTGATGGGCCAGGTATCCGCGGCGGGTTCCCATACGAGCTCGATGTCCTCTCCGAGCAGGCGTCGCAGCATGGTGAGCATGCCGGCCGCAACCTCGTTCAGATCGAGGACTTGCGGTGCAGCCGGCTGCCTGCGGGCAAAGGCCAACAGCTGCCGGGTCAGGTCCGCCGAGTGCTCCGCAGCGCGTCGAGCCTCTTCGAGCTCGGCCCGCAGCGGGCTTCCTGGCTGCAGCTGGACCAGCACCATGTCGATCCGCCCCAGAATGACACTGAGCATGTTGTTGAAGTCGTGCGCCACGCCGCCTGCGAGACGCCCGATCGATTCCATCTTCTGTGCCTGGCGCAGTTCCTCCTCCCGGGCCTGCAGCGCTTCGGCGGCACGCTTGCGCTCGGTGATGTCCTCGGCGAGCGCCAGCAGACGAGGTTTGCCGTCGAGCTCCACCAGCTCTCCGAAGAACGAGCACCAAACCTCGCTGCCGTCCTTGCGGTGCGCGCACAGCTGCATCCCGCGGATGCAGCCGCTGGTGCGCATGGTTTCAGCGATTCTTCTGCGATCCTCGTGCGATATCCAACCGAGCTCGACCGAGGTCTTGCCGATCACCTCCTCGCGGGAGAATCCGGAAACCTCTAGAAACCTCTGGTTTGCAGCAAGGCAGGTACCTTCCTCGGCATCGCCGACGGTCATGAGCAGCGGCGCGCTCTCGAAGAGCTTTTCGAAACGCTTCTCACTCTGGCGCAACGCCATCTCGGCCTGGCGACGTTCGGTGATGTCGCGGTTCAAACCGAGCATCCGCACGGCCGTGCCGGACGCGTCGCGCATGACCAACCCGTTGGCCTTGATGAAGCGCACGCTGCCGTCAGGCCTCAGGATCCGAAACTCCGTGTCGTATTCCGCACGGCCGGCGAGGGCCGCCTGACTCTCCGCGAGCGCGCGTTGCTGGTCCTCTGGATGCAGCGCCTGCTTCCAGGCCTCGACGCCGCCTACGAAATCCTGGCGTGAGACCCCATAGAGTTCGAGCATCCGGTCATCCCAGAACATATCGTTGTTCTGGATGTCCCAGTCCCAGACACCGAGGCCTCCGGAGCCGAGCGCGAGCGCTAGCCGCCGGGAAGTCTCGCGGAGCTCGTCCAAGTGGCGTTTGCGGTCGGTGGTCTCGTGCAGGAAGGCCGTGTAGCCTGTGACGATCTCATCGGGGCCGCGATGGAGCGCCGCAGAGATCTCCGCGAAGTACGTGGTCCCGTCTCTGCGCAAGAGCTCGTATTCGACCGGCGCGATGGGTTCGCCGGCAAGGCGACGCCGCAGGATCGCGCGCGCTTGCTCGCGGCACGAGGGGGCGGTGAAAGCCAGTGCGTCGAGTCCAACGAGCTCGTCCGGCGAAGCGAAACCGGCCATTTCGGCGTGGCGCGCGTTGGCGCGAACGATGCGTCCGTCCGCTTCAACCTCGATGATGCCGTCAGGACACAGATCGAACAGGCGCCGCCAACGCTCTTGGACCTCGCGAAGCGTCGCCCGCGCCTGCGACAGCTCATCCTCGGCACGAGCCTGCCGGCCCTCCGGGTCCCTCGTCGTCATTCGAGAGCATTGTAGCGACCCTCCTCTGGCGGCAACAGCACTTCCCCAGGCCACCGCGCGGAGCGCCGTGCGCGACCACCGCCGGCCCCGAGGCCGCAGACGAGACGACCGAGGATGGCGGTGCGTTTTGACGCGCCGGCCGTCGGCCGGATCCGGTGGTGACATGTCGCAGCAGCAGCGACAAGCGCGCCGTCAGCCCGACGCGAGACGGCCAAGGCGCGCAGAGCGCGCGGGATCTACCGCGCACGGGTGCACGGACTCGGGCGAGGACTCCCGGCCGTTGCGTGAGGGACGCGACAGAGCCCCGGACGTTCCCGGCGCTCGCGTTTCGCGCTGAGCAGCGCCTCACAAACGAGCTCCAATTCACACATCGTGACCATCGCCCCGCCAACGCCTCGATCGTAGACTCCTGGCAAACACGATGAAACGCAGCAACTCCCCCGGTCGCGAGATCATCTATACTGCATTCAGCGCGTCTGGCCCGCTGAGCCTCGATGGGTCGCGAAGTAGACGGAGACGCTGTTGCCAGATTGCCGCAGCGTCGGCCCTGGTGACCGCGCTCGGCGCTCCCGCGTTCGCCGCGCAATCGGACATCACCATTTCGACGGCCGCGCCCCCCGCAACGCCGCAAATCCACGGTGCCATGGTCATCGGCTCGATGCCGGGGAGCCCCTTCTTGCACACGGTTTCGGCGACCGGACAGGCCCCTTTGACGTTCGCGGCCACGGGCTTGCCGAGCGGACTCACTATCGATTCGAGCTCCGGAACGATCTCCGGGACCACACCGGCAGCCGGGTCCTATCCCATCACGGTGACCGTCACCAACGGCTCGGGCAGTACGACAGCCACGTTGACGCTGACCGCGGGCTCGACGCTGGCCCTGACGCCGCCGATGGGCTGGAACAGCTACGACTCTTTCTACGCGGACGTGAAGGAGAGTGATGTGCTGGCGGCGGCCGAGGCGATGAAGCAGGTGCTTCAGCCGTACGGCTGGGACACGGTGGTGATCGACTACCTCTGGTACGACCCGGAAAAGAAGAGAGATGCCAACGGCCGCTGGCTTCCGTCACCGAGCAAGTACCCGTCCGCGACCGGCGAGGTGGGATTCAAGCCAATCGCCGACAAGGTGCACGCTCTCGGCCTGAAGTTCGGCATTCACCTGATGCGCGGTATTCCGCGCGCCTCGGTCACCGCAAACAATCCGATCGCCGACTCGAGCTACACGGCGTCACAGGCCGGGAACACCGGCGACACCTGCGCGTGGGATGACCACATGTACGGCGTCCGCGCCGACACGGAAGCGGGCAAGGCCTGGTACGACTCCATCTACGAGCAGTACGCCTCCTGGAGCGTCGACTTCGTCAAGGTCGACGACATGATGAACCCCTACGGGGGCAACGCGTATCACGGAGCCGAGGTCGAGGCGGTCCACAACTCCATCGTCGAGACCGGCCGCTCGATGGTGCTCAGTCTGTCGCCGGGCCCCAATCAGACGCGCGACGTGGCCAGCCTCAACGCCAACGCCAATATGTGGCGCACGGTCAACGACTTCTGGGACACCAACGGCCTGAGCTCGATGGACGACGAGTTCAATGCAGCCAATAGCTGGGCCAACACGAACGGCATCACACCTGGCCACTGGCCGGACGCCGATATGCTGCCGCTCGGCACCATCGGCAACCGCCAGTGCGCGTTCAGCCACAACCAACAGGTGATGGTCATGACCCTGTGGTCGATCATGCCGTCGCCGCTCATGTTCGGCGGTATGCCCATCAAACTCAGCGGTGACACCTGGACAACCGCTCTGCTCACCAACGAGGAGGTGCTTGCGGTCAACCAGGACCCCCTGGGTTCCCGTGGGAAGCGGCTGTCACAGCAGGGCAGCACCGAGGTCTGGGCCCGTGACCTCTCGGGCGGGCGCAAGGCGGTCGCACTATTCAACCGCGGAACGCAGGATGCCACGGTCACTGTCACGTTCTCCGGGCTCGGCGTGACCGGTACACCGACCGTACGAGACCTCTGGCACAAGGAGGACCTCGCCGAAGCGACGAGTCAGATCTCCGTGAATGTCCCGCACGAGGGCGCGTTGATGTACACCGTGTCGCCCCCGGGCACCGGTACGGGCGGCACCGGCGGCACGAGCGGCTCGGGTGGCGCGAGCACCGGCGGCACGAGCGGCCCGGGCGGTGCGACCAGCGCCGGCGGCGCGAGCAGCGCGGGCGGAACGAGTAGCAGCGGGGGGCGTTCCGGCACGGGCGGGCGCAGCGGCAATCCGGGAGGTGGGTCCGCAGCGGGTGGCACGCTGACCGGCGGAGCCGGCGGCAGCAGCTCGGGTGGCGTGAACGGCACGGCCGGCGCCGGTGGCACGACGCTCGTTGGCGGTACGACGGCGACCGGCGGGATCGCAGCAGGCGGCACCGCGGCCGGCGGCCAAGCAACAGGTGGAATCGCGGCCGGAGGCGGCACCGCGGCCGGTGGCACGCCGAGTGGCGGCACCGCGGCCGGCGGCACGCCGAGTGGCGGCACTGCGGTCCAAGGCACGGGGGGCTCCACCACGAGCAGCACGGGCGGCCCTGCGGGAGATACCGGCAATGAGTCCGGCTGCTCGTGCACCTCAGCATCGCGCGACGGGCTACCAACACGGTGGCTGTTGTCGTGGGCAGCGCTTCTCTTGGCGGCTCACGTTCGACGGCGGAAGACAGGATCCGCTCGCCCGGTCACTTCGCCAGGAAGCTCGACGTCACCGCTGCTGCTCGTACGAGCGGCGACTACCCCAACAAAACGGACCTGACCGCGTACGGCAACGAGGTCACGGTCGATTCGAGCTGCGGCACGTTCTCGAACGCGAAGCCAGCGACGATCGTCTGATTTCAGCTCACGGGCATTCGGGGCAGCTCGGGCCGCCGCAGTCCACGCCTGTCTCGTGCGCAGGCGCCGTTGGGCGATGCCGGGGCCACGTCGGGGCCCATCGCTGTCCCATGGTCCACCGGTTTCGAACGCGGTTTCTGCGACTAGGTGCCTCCGGAAGGCTACTGCTACTCGCCCAACGCGGCGTCCTACGGCATCGTGACCTCGCCCGTGCACTCCGGCGATTACGCGGCCGCCTTCACGGTAAGCTCTGACCCGGATCGCCCGGGGAGGCAGACCCGCTGCGTGCACGCGGGCGTTTTGCCCGAGAGCGCGTACTACAGTGCCTGGTATTTCATTCCAGAGGACCGCGATAGTCGAGGAACCTGGAACCTCTTTCATTTTCAAGGGGGCGCTGGCCCCGAAGAGCCTTTGCATGGGCTCTGGGATCTGTCGCTCGCCAAGGATCCCGAGCGGGGATTGCACCCGCCCCGTTGAACCCGGGGAGATCCTCGGTACTGGAACTCGACCGAAGGCGAACCTGAGCATCGCCGAACAGCTCGTCCACCCGCGCGTCGAGCGCCGCACGGAACTCCACAGACACGGGGGTGTGAGTAATCACGGAACACAAGACGCGCTTTGCCGGGAACTTCCGGACCCGCGACGCGCTCAAACCTCTCGTGCCTTGGCTTGCTCGCTGGCCGCTGCTCCTGGGATGCCTGGTACTCCCGTCGTGCGCTCTCCGGCCGGCCGCGCCTTCGCGCGCTCCGGTCGCCCCACAGCCACCGGCCGACGTCCGAACCAGCCTCGTCGCCCCCTCGGGACTCGTTTCCGAGAGCGGGCCGTTCGAGCTCCTGTTCGCTGGACCCGAAGGCGAGCTCTCGGATCGTCCGCGGGCGGTCACGCTCGTGTTCTCGCGGCCCGTGCAGAGCGTGGAGGGATCGCTCGAGAGCTCCGAGTCGGTTGCGCGCGTGACGACCCAGAGCGGGACCGAGCTCGCGGGGCGCTGGATCTGGTACGGCACACGAACGGCCTCCTTCGAGCTGCCGAGTGGCGCGCCCTGGGCCTCGGAGATCGAAGTAGTCGTGCCGGGAACCACTCGCGCGCTCGATGGCTCGACCCTCGGCGCCGATCGCGCGTTCACGTTCGCCACGCCGCGCCCAGCGTTGGATTGGGCTTATTGCCCGGGCTTCGAGCCGGGCTACGGCTACAGCATCAAGCTCGTTTTCAACCAGCCCGTCGCCCTCGGCGAAGTGCTCCGGACGACCTCGATCACGGGCAGCAATGCAGGGCAGCGCGTCCGGATCCCCTTCACGAGCGGAGAGACCGACGTCGATGACGACGACGAGTCGAGCACTCATCGCCTGCGTGTGCGCCGCGTCCCGGATGGGGTCAGGGACGTGGCTGTAGAGATTGCCGCCGGGCTGCGCGGCGCCGAGGGGCCCCGAGCATCGCTCGAGCCCGAGCGCTACCCCCTCCCGGAGCTTGGCTCGCTCGAGGTCGGGCTCGAGTGCGAGCGCGCGCCCGACCAGCGCTGCGTCTTCGGCTCCTACCCGACGCTCGAGCTCTCGAAGTCCGTTCCCACTCTGGCGCTCTACCAACACCTACGCTTCGACCCGAAGGTTCCCAAGGACCGCTACGAGTATGCCGGGAGCACGAGCTCGATCCCGCTCCACTCGCTATTCGATCTCGAACCCGGCCGGCGCTATCGTGTCGAGATCCTGCCAGGGTTCGTCACCGACGACGGCGAGCGCGTGACCCGTCGCGAGCGCTTCGAGATGGTGATGGCCGACGAGCCTCCGAGTCTGGAGTGGACACGAAGCTCGGAGCTGGTCATCCCGCGAAACCGCCCGGCGCCGCTCTTGAGCTTCTTGGGCGTGAACGTGCCGGCCGCGGAGACCGCGTTCGCGCCCCTTGCCGACGAGGCGGTGGTCACATGGCTCGGCGGCGGTGGCGCGCGCCACTACGACGCGGTTGCCGGCCTTGCGCGCGCGAAGGAGATCCGCTTGCCCCTGGCCCTGGCTCCGAACCAGGAGCACGCCGCCAAGCTGCCGCTCCCGGCCGGGCTGCTCCCGACGGGTGGCACCGGCAGTTTTCTGGTCGCGACGCGAGCCCGGGGCGTCGCGGAGCAGGACGCGCACCTCGTCACCGTGACCGATCTATGGTTGAGCACGCGCTGGAGCGCGCACGGTGCGTTCGTCTGGGTTAGGAGTCTCGCCAACGAGCGACCCGTTGTCGGCGCGCGCGTCTCTCTCGACCCGCTGGATTCTGCGGGGCGCTCGCTCCCAGCGGCGTTTTCTGCAACCACCGACCGGGAAGGGATGGCGACACTTCCCGACTGGGCCGTGGCGCGTTTCGTCGACCGCCCCGGCGCTCCCCAGCCGCTCATCACGGTGAGCTACCGGGGAGATCTTGCCCGCGTGCGGCCTGAGCGCCTCCGTCGTGACCAGATCGACCCCATCGCCTTCGTTTTCGTGGAGCGCGGCATCTACCAGCCAGGGGAACCGCTGCACGTGAAGGCGTACTTCAGGACACTTGCCCCGAGCGGTCTCGAGACACCCGTCGGGCGTACGGTGGACGTGGTCGTGCGTGACGGTGCGGACCGCGTCCTCTTGGCACGCCGGGCGAGGACCGACGACTTCGGCTCCGTCGCGATCGAGGGGACGCTCCCCGAGACGGCTGCGCTCGGCTTCGGCTCGGTCGCGGTCAGCTGGGAAGGCGTGTCTCTGCAACGCGCGTTCCGCTCATTCGTGATCAGCCGCTACCGGGTGATCGACTTCGAGGTCAAGGCCGAGCTGGACCGTACACAGTACGTACGCGGCGACCAGGCAGCGCTCAGCATCTTCGGTCGGTACCTCTACGGCACGGCGATGCGCGACGTGCCGGTGCGGATCAGGGTCGAGTCCGACAGAGCGACGTTCTCTCCCCCAGGTCACCCCGGGTACTCGTTCGGGGACCCGGGGGCCAACGATCACGCTCCGGACGTCGAGGCGTGGCGTCGGCTCGATGCGGACGGTCGTGCCCAGTTTGTCCACCAGCTCGCACTGCCAGACGCGCATGGCCCGCTTACCGTCGAGGTCACCGCCGAGGTCGCGGACGTCGGCAACAGCTTCGTCATCGCGAACAACGACTCGGCGTTCGTGCACCCCGCGGCGTTCTACGTCGGTCTTCGACCGGACGGGGTGTCTCCGCGCTACCCAGGGCGACCGATCACCGTCGACGTGATCGCTGCGACACCGGACGGGAGGCTCGAGCAGAACGCAACGGTGACGGTCGAGCTCGTGCACGGCCCGATGGCCGACACGTCTCGCGCTCCCCCGGCTCTCGGCCGCTGCACGGTGCAAACCAGCAACGAAGCGCGTCGCTGCACGTTCGTTCCCCAGCGGCCGGGGAGCTACACGCTGCGCGCCCGGAGCGCCGACAGCCGCGGCAACCCGATTCGAGCGGCGCTCGAGCTCGAGGTGCTGCAGACCGAGGTCGCGCGCTGGCACCCGGCTCGCGACCTCAGACCGAAACCACCGGCTCCGAGCGAGACGCCGCTCGAACGTGTGCAGCCCGCGCCGATCGATTTCCCCGAATGGTGCCAGAAGCAAGATCGAGAGAGGCTCTCCATCGTGCGTCAGGACGAGGTGGAACGTCGGCAGCCCGGGAACGACCCGTTCGCAGTGCATCGCTTCGAACTCGGCGAAACGGCCAGGGTCTGCATCGTCTCGCCCGCGGCCGTGCGTGCGCTGGTCACGGTCGAACGCGACGGGATCCTGGAGCGCGAGATGGTGGACCTGCAGGCCGGCGGCAATCTCCGGCGGGTTCCCATCACCGATCGCCTGTTCCCAACGTGCGTGCTCCGCGTCCAGATGGCGAGCCGTCCCCATGCCCTGGCCGAGACGAAGCTGCTGCTCGACAGCAGCCACAAGTCGCTCGATGTGGGGCTCAAGTTGCCGCACAAGGCGCGGCCGGGCCAAACGGTGCGGGTCGGCGTGAGGGTTCTGCGCAGCGGCAAGCCCACCGCTGCCCAGGTGACGCTCTGGGCCGTGGACGCGGGCGTGCTTGCCCTCAGACCCTTCGCTGTCCCGGACCCGTTCGGCCAGTTCGCGGAGCGCACGCCGGCCTCCCCATGGACGTACGGCACCAACGTCTACACGCCGCTCGTCCCGGGCCACCGCACGCGGTCACCCCAGGTGCGCGCGGGAGCCAGCACGGTATCTGCCCCAACCGCACTACCAGCGCGCGAGCACTTTGCTTCCGTCGCGTGGTACCTCCCGGACTTCCGGGTCGATGCCAGTGGAAAGGCGAGCGTCGAGGTGACGCTGCCGCACAACGCCACTCGCTGGCACGTCTTCGCGGTCGCTGCCACGCGTGACGACGCGTTCGGCGGCGCGGAGGCAACCTTCGAGAGCTCCCAGGACCTGTTGCTCCGGCCGCGGCTTCCGCGCGCCTCGCGGGTCGGCGATCGCTTCGGCGCTGTTGTCGTGGTCGACTCGACCGTGTCGCGGCCGCTCGACGTGGAGGTCGAAATCGCAGCCAAGGGCGTGCTCGAAGGACGGCGCAGCAGCCGACTCTGTCTGCCCCCGCGGGGACACGCAACGCTCGAGCTGCCCCTGGAGGCCAGGCGCTCGGGCGAAGCGACGCTGACATTCACCGCGCGCTGTGGACAACTCCAGGACGTGGTTCGGCTCGAGCACCGAGTCACAGAGCCCATCGCGTTCGAGACAGCCGTCGTCGAGGGGGTCGCCCGACCCGTCGCATGGGAGCGGCTAGGCCGGCTCGAAGGGGTGCGCTCCGACCTCGGCGGGCTTGCGGTAACGCTGTCGAACTCGGCGCTCGGCGGTCTGGGGGAGGTCGTGCGTGCGCTCGAGACCTACCCGTATGGCTGCACCGAGCAGCTCGTCTCCAGCCTCGTCCCGAGCCTGCTGCTCGTTGGCGGCGGCCGCGAGCTGGGCGTCGTGAGCCGCCTCGGTCGCGCCGAGCTCGAGCACGCCGTCTCGACACTGCTGTCTCACCAGCGTCCAGACGGAGGATTCGGCTACTGGACGGGCTCGCTTGCGAGCGACCCCTGGCTCACGGGCTACGCCCTGCTCGGTCTCCTGAAGGCGCGCGCGGCGCGGCTGCCGGTCAGTACCGGCCCGATCAGCAGAGCCACCCGATATCTCGAGTCGCTGCCGCCGGATGCCGGGAACGACACGACCGGACGCGCATGGCTCGAGGACGTGCTCGCGACGGTCGGCGCACCGCGCCGCGCTCGCATTGCGGCGCTCGCCGCAGCGCCTGACGCGCTGAGCGCTTTCGAGAAGGTCCTGCTCGCTCACGCCGCGGCTCTGGGCGGGGATCGCGCTCTGGGTCGGAAGCTGCTCGACTGGACCGTGGCGAGCGGTATCGTTCTCACGGGCGCGTCAGGGTACGCTTCGTTGTCCGGGCCGGGGCCCTCTCGGCCGCTTCGCTCGATGACCGGCGACACGGCGTTCGTGGTGCGCGCGCTGGCCGTCGCGTGGCCCGACCATCCGGCACTCGGTCGCCTGGTGCGTGGACTGTTGTCATCACGTCGCAACGGCCGCTACGCGACGACACACGAGGGCGCGTGGGCTCTGCTCGCGCTCGACGAGGTCCGCCGCACCGGGTCTTCCCCGACGGGGACTTCGCCGGCCGAGTCTTCCGCGCGCGTTTGGCTCGATGACGCTCTGGTTGCTGAGTCATCACTGCGGGGCCGCGCGATCCGCGCCATCCACGCGGAGCTCCCGCTCGCACGCTTGCTCGCCGCCCCCCAGGGCCATGTCGGTTTCCAGAGCGAGGGCGGGCCGCTGTTCTACCAAGCCATCCTGCGCACGGCGTCCCGGAGCCTTCCCTCCCAGCCGCGGAGCCACGGCCTGAGCGTGGAGCGCGCTCTGGCACGTGTCACCTACGACGGCGATCGGCAGGGCGCGGCGTCACGCTTTGCGGTCGGCGATTGGGTGGAGCTCTCCGCCATCGTGACGACTCCGGTACCGCGCGAGCAGGTCGCGATCGTGCTTCCGCTCCCGGCCGGGCTCGAAGCCGTCGATCCGCTGCATGCCACGACCGCGCGGCTCGCGCTGCCCCCGGTCATCGGTGAGCGCCCTGTCGGCGAAGTCCAACGCCATGACGACCGTATCGAGCTTTTCGTCGACTCGCTTCCCGCCGGCGCCTCCCGCTTCGGCGAGCTCACGCGCGCGACCATCACCGGAGACTTCACTCTGCCTCCGGCCACGGCACAGTGCCTGTACGCCCCGGACGTGCAGGCGAGCACGGCAGCAGCGCGCGTAGCGGTGGGCGGAAGCTGAAGCGCAAGGCCGCCCACGTCCGTGGAGTTGCGCTCTCGCGTCACAAGTCGATCCATCAGAGACTGCCTGTTCCGGCCCGGCGACCCACCATCACAGAATGCACCAGTGCATCGTTTCGATTGAAACGATGCCAGAAAAACCAGGGGGGCCGCGGGTCGGATCGGCGGGAAGCGGCGGGTTTTTCGCCGCCCTCGCCCGGTCGGGGGCGACAAAAAACCCATCGCTTGAATCGAAACGCGGCACTGGAGACCCGGAAAGCACGGTCCAACGGCCGACAGCTGCAAAGTCACGCCTCGCTCGACGCTCGGTGCGCGATGACTGCTGAATTTGCCGCGGCCCTCGCGGCCCTTGTCCGTGCCATCTCGAAATCCCACAATCAAGCCTCCAGCATGGCACCCGCGACGGTTTCGAAGCCCATAGCTGCCTCTATTCGACGGAATCGAGGCCCAGAGAACAAATTGTACCCGAGCCGATCTATGGATCGAGGCCTGGGCCTCGGCATCGTCTCGCTCCTGTTCGTTGCCTGGGTGCCGGGCGCTGCGTGCAGCGCAAGCAGCTCTGACACCAATGCCCCAACCGGTGGTGCCTCCCCTTCCGGTGGTGCCGCTGGTGCGTCAGCCTCGGGCACAACCGGAGGCAGTACAGCCTCGGGTGGTGTCGCGCCGTCAGGGGGAAGCGGCGGCACCGCGCCTTTGACCGGGGGTGGCGCGCAGTCGGGGGGAACCGGCGGAACCGCTCCCTCGACCGGCGGCACTTCTCCTTCAGGCGGCACGGCTCCTTCAGGCGGCGCGGCTCCTTCAGGCGGCACGGCTCCTTCAGGCGGCACGGCTCCTTCAGGCGGCACGCCTCCTTCAGGCGGAAGCGGCGCAACAGGAACGGGCGGGGCCACGGCTGGGGGCGGTCAGTCGTGCAGCCCGGCAAACCCCGACGGGCCGGCGGACCACGCGAGCTCGGGATACGACAGTCAGCCGTGCAGCGACTGCCACCACGACGCGCTCAGGGGCGGCATCGTCTACGATGCTTCCGGCGCGGCCAGGGTTGCCCAGGCGACTGTCACCGTCAAGCCGACGGACGGCGCAGCGCTGACTGCAGTCACGGGCTCGAGTGGCATGTTCGTGTTCCGGGACAGCATTCCAGCTCCGTACGTGGCCTGCGTGAGCAAATGCCCAGATACCGTTTGCTCGAAGGCAACGGACCATCCCAGCGCAGCCGACTGTGGCACCTGCCATGATGACGTGACGACGAAGAAGATACACCTCCCTTGAGTTTCGGAACCTGGGAATGGGGACAACCGTGTCCCCCCTGCAACGACGAAGCGGTCCAAGAGCCGGGAGCCATTGAACGATCCGAAGCGTTGACGCGGGGAACGGTCTGCGCGTGAATTGCCCGCCAGCGGTATAGTGAAACAAGGTTGGAAGTCTTGTGAGATCCCAAGAAAGCTCGGTAGAATCGTCGGGTCATACCGGGAAGTCCTGCGTGGCAACCGTCCCATCGCAGAACACTGTCGCAAGGCAAGCCCCGAACGACTAGCTGTCGAGATCCTCTCTTCGAAGGTGGTCCCATGGCCAGGCAGAAGCAAACGAGTCGACGAGATTTCCTGAAGGACGTAGGCCTAGCCGCGACGACCGTCGCGGCCTCCGCAGCGCTTGCTGGTTGTTCGGGCGACGAGAAGTGCCAATGTGACACGGGGGGCAGCCCAGCGACCGGCGGCGGCAACAGCTGCCCGCCGACGTCGGACACCGGTGGAAACCAGCCCGGCAACACCGGAGGCTCCGGACCGGCGAGTGGCGGATCCGGCGGCACCGGTGGAAGCTCGAACCCTCAGCAGACCGGTGGAACATCCCAGACCGGAGGATCCGGCGGTACCGGTGGAACCTCGAATCCACCGCTGACCGGCGGATCCAGCAGCAGCGGTGGAACCTCGAATCCACAAGCGACCGGCGGTGACGCGGGTTGCCCGCCTCCAACCGAGTGCCCGACGGAGTGTCCGCCCACCCAGGAGTGCCCAACGTGCGCCGACTTGCCCTCTGAGTGGGATCAGGAAGCTGACGTCGTGGTACTGGGTACCGGCTTCGCGGGACTAGCAGCAGCAATAGCCGCGACAGACGCGGGAGCCGAGGTGCTCATCCTGGAAAAGATGGCCAAGGCACAGGAGGGCGGCAACAGCATCATATCGGGGAACATGTGGTGGACCCCGACGTCGGCGACTGAAGGAGCCACCTACATCAAAGCCTTGTGCGCGGGGCTCACGGACGACCCATACATCCAGATGCTCGCGCAACAGATGTCCCAGCTCAATGACTGGCTCTCGACGTTGGGCATCACCGCATCGGCTCTCGGGATCTTCCAACCGGAGTATCCCGAGCTGCCTGGGTCAGGCTCGGTGCGCACGTGGTCGAATCGGGGGACCGGCGGTCTATGGCAGCCTCTCAAAGATGCGGTCACACAGCGCAACGTGACTATTCTGTACGAAACGCCAGCAGTGGATCTGATTCTGGATCCCAGCACACGGGAAGTCAAAGGCGCCATCGCCACGAGCGGCGGCAAGAGCATCAACGTCAAGGCCAAGCGCGGCGTCATTCTCGCCTGCGGCGGTTTCGAGTTCGACTATGCCTTGCAGGCGCAGTACTTGCCGGCGTGGCCCGTGTACTGTCAAGGTACTCCTGGCAACACGGGCGACGGCATCAAGATGGCGGTGAAGGCGGGCGCGGCCCTCTGGCACATGAACAACGCGCTCGCTCACGTCGGCTGTTTCGTCCCCGACCCAACGGACCCGAAATCGATACCGATCTCCCTGTCTCTTCCCAACAACTGCATCCTCGTCGACAAATTCGGGGCGCGGTTCATGAATGAGAAGCGCGAGGAGCGCCACGGATTCGGCCACAAGGAGTACCTCTTCTTCTTCGACGGCCTAGAACAGGTGTTCAGCCGGATACCGTGCTACGGAATACTCGACGCAACGGGCATCGCCACCAAGCTCGCCGGCGGTTTGATGGGTTGGTATGGGAAGGCGGGCTCGAGCAACTGGAGCGCCAACAACAGCACCGAGATCACCAATGGCTGGATCAAGCAGGGCCAGACCTTGGCCGCCCTGGGCACGGCCATCGGTGTGGATGGGAACGCGTTGAACGCCACCGTGACGCGATACAACGAGCTGTGTACCGCGGGCACGGATGCCGACTTCGGGCGTTCAGCTTCGACGCTCAAGGCGCTGACAGCGGCGCCCTACTACGCCATACCGATCTACCCGCTCATGTACAACACCCAGGGCGGGCCCCGGCGCAACGAGAAGTGCCAGGTCATCGATCCGTTCGGGACCCCCATTCCGCGCCTGTACAGCGCAGGCGAGCTCGGCTCGGGCTGGGGCTGGATGTACAACGGCGGCGGAGACGCTGCCGAGTGCGTGGTTACCGGACGCCTCTCCGGTACGAACTCCGCAGGGGAGGGTCCCTGGAGTTAGGGGTGCGGCAGCTTCCGCCTGCCCTATCTCACGAACAACACGGGGATCGACGTCCGGTGGCGCACCGGATCGATGCTACACGGCTCGCCGGTCCCCAGTGTCTGAGCAGTCGACTTCCGCGGTCAAGTCGCATCGTTTCCCGGGTGAGTTGTGCTGCGCCGTAGGCCCAGCCGATGCTACCTTGGCGGCGAGCATGAAGCGAGAACGCGGCACCGGGACGATCCTGTGGGTCCTCTGGCTGACCTACGGCTCGTTCTACTTCTGCAGAACGAACATCTCGGCGGCACTGCCGGGCATCGAGCACGAGTTTGGATTCAGCAAGGCTGACCTGGGCTGGGTGCTGGCGTCGCTCAAGATCGCGTATGCTGCGGGTCAACTCATCAACGGGCAGCTGGCGGAGCGCTATTCGGCACGGGTGCTGCTCGCGGTGGGCATGTTCGCTTCGGCGGCACTGAATGTCCTGTTCGGCTTTGGCACGGCGGTGTACTTCTGGCTATTCGTTTGGGCGATCAACGGCTACGCACAGGCGCTCGGCTGGACTCCGGTCATGCGCGTGGCCGCCAACTGGGTCCCGGCGCACAAGCGCGGCATGCACATAGGGATCCTCGGCACGAGCTACCAGGCGATCGCGGCGGTGACCTTCGTCGTGTCCGGGCTCGCAGCGGAAGCCCTGGGCTGGCGGGCGGCGATGTGGATACCTGCCGGCCTACTTGCCATGTCGGGAGTGCACATGCTGTGCTTGCTGCGCGACAAGCCCACCAGCACCACGGACGTGGACGCGGCACTGCAACGGGCCAAGCCGCATTCATTGGCGAGCAACGTGGTCCATGTCCTGAACAACCCTGCCCTGTGGTGGCTCGCGCTGGCGCTGGGTCTGCTCAATGCCACCCGCTATGGTTTCTTGGACTGGGGCCTGTCTCACATCAAGGAGGTCCAGGCCACGGGGGTCGGCATGGCGGCACTCAAGTACGCCGTGCTGCCGCTCGGAGGTATGGTGGGTGCTCTTGCGTCTGGTTGGATCAGCGATCGGTGGCTCGGGGGCCGCCGAACACCCGTGGTCAGCGTGCAGCTGCTGCTCTTGGCGGGTGTGACCGTCGTGTACAGCCACGTCGTGCAATGGGGCACGTTGCCGGTGGTCGCAACGCTGGGCCTGGTCGGGTTCTTGGTCTTCGGCGCTCAGGTGCTCTTGGTGGGCACGCTCCCCATCGACTTGGCGCGTCCGGGCACCGCTGCGGCGTCCGTCGGCTTCGTGGACTGCATGGGATACGTCGGCGCATCCGTGGGCGACGTCATGACGGGCCGCATGGTCGAGGGCCACGGCTGGAGGGCGGCGGTGCTCTGTTGGGCCGCCTACGCGCTCCTGGCGGCGCTGGCAGCCGCGCTGCTGTGGAACGTCGGGGTTCGGCGGAGAGAACAGGCGCGGTAGAGTGGCCGTCGGTGCGCTGAGCTGGCCCGAACACTCGCTACTGTGGCACGGTTCGCATCATGGCTGTTCGGGGCTCTTGGTAGTGCGGACCATGCGACTCGTGCGACTGTCGGTGGTCGGGATCTTCAGCGCGCCCCACCTACCGCGCCCCCGAGCGCCGGAAGCCCCAGCTGTGACATCAGCTTGTCGAGTGAGAGATCGAAGCGGACGTCGGTCAGGCGCCAGCGCAAGTAGTTGCGCGTCAGCACGAGGTCCATTTGGGCCCCGCCGTTGTTCACACTGGCCACGAACTGCGAGAACGAAACGAAGTGCGTCTTGGTCTCGACACCCTGGCCCTTCGTCGGGGTGCCTCGGAGCGACGAGGGAGGCTCCTTCACCCAACCGGCGACCGTCTGCGGGCTGATCACCGAATCGACGAGGGGATCGAGCGCCGCCCCGGCCACGGCGGCTCCGACCATGGCCAAACCCGAAAGCCCAGCCGGGACGCGTTGCTCGATGCTCGAGCGGAGCCGTATCTTGGTATTGGTGCGGACTTGGTCGAAGTCCACGAGCTCCGACAAAGCCTGTACATCACCCGTGCTGGCGGCGCTCTGGAGCTGATGCAGGGCCACGTAAGGACCTGCCAACAAGACCGCACCCGTGAGCACGCAGGCGGCCAGACAGACGACGACCAGACGGGATTTCGCCATAGCGGCGCCCAGTGTGCCCGCGGCTCGGCCGAGGCTCAACTCGAGGCCGACCCCCAGGGCCTGCCTCCGCCCCTGAGACGGATCCGGCCCGGGCGTCCGCTCTTGCCCACTTTCCCGCGTGATTCTCGCTGGATGGCCCCTGGCTCCGCGCTGGGGCGAGGACCGGCTTCTGTGCTATGAGGCCCGGGCCGTGTTCGAAGCGCTCACCAAAGGGTTCCGAGAGGCTCAAAACCGACTCGCAGGGCTGACCGAGCTGAGCGAGAAGACGATACAGCCGGCGCTACGCGAGGTGCGCCTGTCGCTGCTCGAGGCGGACGTCGAACTCGGGGTGGTCAAACGGTTCCTAGCGCGCGTGGAGGAGAAGGCGCTGGGCCAGACGGTCCAAACGCGCATTCGCCATGGGGGCCAGACCCACAGGGTGACGGCGGGCGACCAGTTCGTGAGGATCTGTCATGACGAGCTGGTTGCGATGATGAGCGCACCGGAGCAGCCGGTCCGCTACGCCGAGGCCGGGCGCACCGGCGTGGTGATGGTGGGCCTGCAGGGCTCCGGCAAGACGACCACGGCCGCCAAGCTCGCTCGCTGGTTCGACAAGCAGGGCAGCAAGCCGATGCTGGTCGCTGCCGATATGCAGCGGCCCGCCGCCGTCGAGCAGCTGATGGTCCTCGGGTCGCAGATCGATATCCCGGTCTTCAACATCGCCGGAGAGACGCCGCTCGGCATCTGCACGGCAGCGCCGGCCGAAGCCAAGCGGCTCGGGCGCGATGTCATCATCTACGACACCGCCGGACGCCTGGCCATCGACGAGCCGTTGATGCGCGAGCTCGGGGATATCAAAGCCGCCCTCAACCCCGAGAACATCCTGCTCGTCGTCGACGCCATGATCGGCCAGGACGCCGTTCAGACGGCCAAGTCGTTCAATGAACGTCTCGGCATCACGGGTGTCGTGCTGACCAAGCTCGATGGGGACGCCCGCGGCGGAGCGGCCCTGAGCGTTCACGAGGTTACGGGCGCGCCAGTGGTCTTCGCGGGCGTCGGGGAGACGGTGGACAAGCTCGAGCTGTTCCGCCCCGAGGGGATGGCGAGCCGAGTGCTCGGCATGGGGGACATCGTCGGGTTGATCCAGGACTTCGAGGAGGTCGTCGACCAGAAGAAAGCGGAAGAAGACGCCCTGCGCATGATGTCGGGCCAGTTCAGCCTGGAGGACTTCTTGAACCAGATCAAGATGATCCAGCGCATGGGCTCGCTCCAGGACCTCATCGAGAAGGTCCCGGGACTCTCGGGAATGATTCCGGGCGGCACGGGGGTCGACGACGCAGAGCTCGGGCGCATCGAGGCGATGATCCAGTCGATGACGCGCTACGAGCGGCAGGACGCGAACGCGATGATTCGCGAGCCGTCGCGGGTCGCTCGCATCGCTCGCGGCTCGGGCACCCAAGAGGCCGCCGTCACCGAGCTCGTCCAGAAGTTCCTGTTCATGCGGCAGATGATGTCCGGCATGGCGCAGAACTCGGGGCTGCTCGGCCATCTGCCGGGCATGCGGGGCCTCGCAACGGCACGACAGATGCGGCGGGTGATGAAGAGCGGCAAGATGCCGGACGGAAGTCCGATCCCCGGGATGGCTGGCATGCCGGGGATGGGGATGCCCGGAATGATGCCCGGGATGGGACTGCCCGGGATGGGCATGGGCGGCGTCGACACGGCGACGCCGCGGATGCGCCAGCTCAGCAAGGCGGAGAAGAACGCCAAGAAGAACCAGCGCAAGCGGGAACGGGACGCGCGCAAGAAGGGGAAAGGCAAGCGATGAGACGGCGGCACGATGCGACGCGAGTACGGGGCGTTCACGCGGCGCATCGTGCCCCGCGGCTGGTCTGCTGCGCTGCGCTGTCGCTGGCGGGTTGCATCAGAGGCTCCACCGATTCGTCGGCGGAGGAGACTCGTCTGCTCCGGCAGTACGTCCTCGACCAGGCCCCGCGCGTGGCCCATCGCCTCGACGTGGACTTCAACGGCAAAGTCAGGCTCTTGGGCTACTGGATTCAGCCACAACAGGAGGTGAGCCCCGGGCAGGAGGTGAAGCTGACCCTCTACTGGCAAGCTCTCAAGGATCTCGAGCCGGAATGGAGTCTATTCACGCATGTTCTCGATGGGACAGGCGAGCGGATTCTCAACATAGACAACGTGGGCCCGCTCCGCAGAGTGCGCGACAAGGGCCAGATCCTGGGCCCGGGCGCCTGGACGCCCGGCAAGTTCTACGTCGACCACCAGTCGTTCACCGTGCCGAAGCACCCGCGGCTCGGGCGCATCAAGATCGTCGCCGGGATTTGGAGAGGCGGTGAGCGCCTGCAGCCGCTCAATGGGCCGCGCGACGCCGAGCGGCGTGTGGTCATCGCCTCGCTGCCGACCGGCGGCCCGAGGAGCCGAATGGCCAGGTCGACGCGTGTCCCGGAGCTCCATGTTCCGAGGCTCGCGCCAGACTCCAAGATCGTCATCGATGGGCGGCTCGACGACGCTGCCTGGAGCCGTGCTGCCTCGACCGGAGGCTTCGTGAACGTGAGCACGGGCCAGTCCCCACACGGCCAAGCGTTCGGCGGCAGAGCCAAGCTCGCATGGGACGATAGAGGGATCTATCTCGGCGTACAGGTCACGGATCCGAACGTGACAGGCGGCTTCGATCCGAAACAGGACGATCCGCACCTGTGGACGCGTGACACGGTCGAGCTCATGGTCGACCCGGACGGAGACGGGGACAACAAGGACTACTACGAGATCCAGATCAACCCGCAAAACCTGGTGTTCGACTCCCAGTTCGACGACTACAACCAGCCGCGCGATGAGTCGAAGGGTGTCTTCGGTCACGCAGAATGGTCCGCGAAGCTCACGAGTCGCGTCGTGGTAGAGGGGACGCTCGACGAGCCGACTGACCACGATCAGGGGTACACCGTCGAGGCGCTCATCCCGTGGAAGTCGTTCTCCAAGGCCGCCAGAGTACCGCCCCGTGCAGGAGACGAATGGCGGATGAACATCTATGCCATGGAGAACAACGGCGGCGTGGGCTGGTCACCCATTCTGGGCCAGGGCAACTTCCACCGCGCGAGCCGGTTCGGTCGTGTTGTCTGGAGCGACCGAGACGGGGCCCAGGGCAAGGGGCGCGCTTCGGCGCCAGCGACCAAGGCGGTCAAGAAGTAGCGGGCCGTGGGCTCGCGTCTAGTCGTACGCCTTCGGCGGCGGCGGCCCCATCTGGATGCGTTCCCCCAAGTAGGACCCGACCAGCGTGAACAGGACACCCACCGCGGAGAGCAGGATGTACATCCAGTAGGGCATCGTCTTCACGGTCTGGCTGCGGTACAGGAGCATCGCCGTGGGGACGGCGATGAGGAAGGTCGCCATGACCGGTTCGATGAAGGTCTTGCCCGGCGAAATCAGTCCAACGAGCAATCCCCCAACGAACCAGACCGGGATGGCCACCATCATTCCCGCAGATCCCTCGAAGTCGACCGCAGGGACCACCAAGGGCACGCCAACGACGATGGCCGCCGTGAGCACGGCCATGACGGTCAGTGCCACGGTGAACCACAGCATGCTGAAGCCCTCCTGCTGATAGCGGCGTTCGAGCTCCTCCTGGCGCGAGAGGGTGCGCGTCAGGTCGTCGAACTTCGCGCCACAGGACACGCATCGGCGATGGGGCGGCGGCGAAGGATTCGTGAACCCGCACGAGGGGCAGGTGATCTTCTTCTCGAGAGCCATGGCGGATACGGCTCAGAGTAACCCAGAGAGGTCCGGCCGGAAACCAGGGCCGCGACTGACGCGGATGTACCGGCGTGTGTGCGCCGGTGCGGTCCTTCCCCTTGCGGTCTCCTGCGATGCCAGGGGAACCAATCGAACGGTTCCGGTGTCAGACGGCCCATCGTCAGGATTGCCGTGGACGACGACGCTGACAAACAGAGCCTCGCGCAAGACCCATCCGGAACGGATCCGGAGCTGGAGTCGCTTCCCAGGCCCCGTCGACCGGGCAGACGGTTGACACTGGCGATCATGGCGCTCACGGCCCTACTATCGCTGGCGACTGCCTGGCTCCTGCGCAACGAGGCGCTGTATACGTTCCAAGCCGGACATCCCTTTGAGCTGGGTGAGGTTGGGAAGGCGAGGCTGAGCGAACAGCTGACCAACAGATGGGTGAAAGGCCACGGTGGGCTGACGGCCCGGGGCGCGATCCGCTATCAGCGGCCCCTGGAACACGACTCGTATGAGTTGGCCCGAGTGGACGGTAGCCTTCCCGTTTGGGTCCAGGTGCTGATCCCAGCGGCGGTGGAGCCGGAGCGCTTCGTGCCGCCCGAGCACTTCGTCGGCAGGCTCATTCCTGTGGCGAAGGCGGGTCTTCGATTCGGCGCGCTCGACAAGGCGGTGGCCGAGGCTGGCGCTCCTCGACTGCCGGAAGGAGCCTGGCTCTTGATCGATGGCGAAAGCCCGAAGTCGACCGGCTGGGCTTTGGCGCTGGTCACGATGCTCCTCGGATTCGCCGGTTTCAACGTGTGGGGGTTGGTCCGTCTGCTGCGGCCGGTGCGGGGGCTGTAGACTTCCTTCGCGAGTGCCCTGGCGCACCCGCTGCCGCAGCCTTAGCATGCCCTCATGTCCGCGCTGATTGTGCTCTTGCTGGTCGCCGCCGTAGCATTCCAGGTCTGGGTAACGTGGCGTGTCTGGCGTTCGGAGCTTTTTCAACGCAACCAGAAGGTCGCACAGTCTCAGCTGATTTGGATCCTTCCGGTACTTGGAGCCATCATCGTCCACTCGGTTCTGTCGGAGGAAGACCGGCACGATCGCCAAGGGAACGGAACGCAGCTGCGCTGATCGGCGTGGACAGTACGCTAACCCATCGCCATCCCCCCGTCGACGCGAATCACTTCGCCGGTAACGTACGACGACAGATCGCTCGCTAGGAACAGGACGGCGTTGGCGACGTCCGCGGGCTGTCCGAGCTGTTTCGCTGGTATGTAGTCGATGAGCGCCTGCCGGGCCTTTTCCGTCAGCTTGTCGGTCATGGCGGTCTGAATGTAGCCGGGGGCTACGGCGTTGACCCGGACGTTGCGCGCCGCGAGCTCCTTGGCGCTGCTCTTGGTGGCGCCGATGACCCCCGCCTTGCTCGCCGCATAGTTGATCTGACCTGCATTGCCCATCAGGCCGACGACGCTGGACACGTTGATGATCGTACCGGACTTCTGTTTGATCATGTGCCGTGAGACGGCCTTGGTGAAGTTGAAGATGCTCTTGAGGTTGACCGCAATCACGAGGTCCCAGTCTTGCTCGGTCATGGTGAGCAACAGCCCATCGCGCGTCACGCCCGCGTTGTTGACCAGCACGTCCACGCGCCCGAAGCGCTCGATCACCTGCGCCACGACGTTCTTCACGGCCTCGGTGTTCGCCACGTCGACCTGGTAGGCCTCTGCCCGACCACCGGCCTGGCGCACGCGCTCCGCCGTCTCCTGAGCCTTCTCCAGGTTGATGTCCAAGGCCGCCAGCGCAGCGCCCTCGCCTGCGAGTCTTTCACCCACTGCGGCGCCGATGCCCTGTGCCGCGCCCGTGACGATCGCGACTTTCCCGTCCAAGAGTCC
>JAFGIS010000565.1 GCA_016929495.1 Polyangiaceae bacterium
CGTGGCGGCTGGTCGCCGCCGCCTCTTCTCCGGCCGCCCCGCATCCGGTAGGCTCCTGGCGCTGGGCCCCACGCGGCTCAAGCGCACCCCGTTGGACAGACAGCCGCTCCGATGACCACTTCACACAAGCCGTTGGGCTCGTCAGCCGTGAATCCCGTTTCCACGGTGGCCGAGTTCCTTGCCCGCGTGGCACAGCTCGCTCCTCCCTCGGGCCATGGAAGGCTGGCGGCATTTCGAGGGCACTCTGACGCAACCTGGAAGCTGTTGCCGGGGAGGGGATGGCGGTCGAGCGCAGCTGCAACGAGCACGGAGGAGTCGAACGCGACAATCACGATAGGCCCGAGAGCTTGACCGTGCGTTGGTCCAACACTCGACGCACGGTCACCTCGTTCCAGTCCAACACCGCCCCTTCCGGCCCGCGCAGTACGGGCAACCCGTCCTGGTCGTCGACGCCAGCGTCGCACTCAACGGTATCGTTGGTCGTTTCCTGTTGAACCGTTTCCTGTTGAACTGAGTCGTCCCCAACGAACACGACGAAACGGGCGCGTCCGGGAGGGATCTGTTCCGGTAGCTGGAGTTCAAGCATCCGCGTCTCCGGAACCACGACATCCAAAGTCGCGGCCCTTCTCATGACTAGACCATGGTGCCACGCCCCCTGCACCGCCGCCAGTCCCGAGCGAACTCGAACGGAACGCGGGCTCTGGCATCGGGATCCGGCAGCGTACCGACTGCTTCTGGTGGAGGTGCTGTGCCCGATGCAGCGGAACTCCTGGATCTTGTCCGGTAGGCCCGCGCGCCGACTCAAGAAAACAACGCACCGACTGCTTGCTCAACGGACGCCCAACTCTCGGCAGTCAGCTTCGTCGTCAACGCCAACAGGAGTCCCAGCAGGAGCCATTCTCGACGACGGCAAGCGTGCGAGCGTGGGGATATCCGACCCGCCGCGCGCGTTCGTTTCCCAACACACGTCGACCCTACGTCGCACGACGAGACGGCCGCACCCGCCCACGGTTCGCCACGTCCTCTGGCGAGACGCCGAGCACTTCCACGGCGGCCTTCCGAACGGCGTCGAACCTCGCAGGTTCTTCGTACAGGTCCTCGTATCCGTACCCCCGGGAGTACGTGAGCTTCGAGCCGAACGTGCAGCGGCTCAGGGAAGCGGCGCGGGCGGGCGGTGGGCTATTCGAGCCGGCGGCGGCGGCTTTGTTTGCGCCGGGCAAGGAGTCGATCAGCTATCACCGTCTATTGTGGGATCGGTTCGTGGCGGCGGCGGTGGGCGTGTTTCTGCTGGATTGGCTCGTACGGAGGGTACGGTTGTTCGATAGGGGGTTTGGGGTGAAGAAGCGGCGGAGGGGGTGAGCGTGGTCGGAGGCCAAGGAGGCCACTTGTGCGATGTTGCGGCCCGGTGGCCCACCACTGGGGCTCTTGAGCATCAGAAGTCTCGATGCCGACGTCGAGCACGCCTTTGAGCCGCACGGCCTGAACGGTTTCAGCGCCCGAAGGAGGTGGAAATGGTAGAGAATCGAAGCACGCTGCTAGCCGGCGCAGCATGCGTTTCGTTGGGACTGTCCGTAGCCTGTGGAGACGAAGACGACCGCCTCCGCTGAAGAAACCTGATGTCCGGACACGCGGTACACGAGCTGTCTGCTCTGGGGTTCGGCCCTTTCTTCGAACGACAACTCGAGTGGACGGAGGGCCACGAGGTCATCCCCGCACGGATCGCGGTGGAACATCGCGGCGCCTACGAGGTGTGGTCTCGCACCGGCGCGGGACGCGCGCAGCTCGCTGGACGACTGCGCTCCGAGCTCGAAGACGCCGGGGCTCCCGGGGTCGGCGACTGGGTCGTCGTCAGTCACCCTCCCGGTCCCGAACACACGACTGCCATCCAGCGAGTCCTGACCAGGCGCACGGTCTTCACCCGAGGCGTTGCGGGCCGCCAGGCTCGCAGCCAGGTGGTGGCGGCCAACGTGGACCTGGTGTTCGCCGTGTGCGGCCTCGATGCCGACTTCAGCGTGCGCCGGATCGAGCGCTACCTTGCCCGCATCTGGGCGAGCGGGGCAGAGCCCGCGGTGATCCTCAACAAGGCCGACGTCTGCGACGACCTTGCCGGGTGCATCTCCGCGGTCGAGAGCCACGGCGTCGGCGTGCCGATCCACGTGACGAGCGCCCTCTGCTCCCAAGGTATCGACGCGCTGCGCGCATGCATCCGCGATGGCATGACCGTCGCCCTGGTCGGATCGTCCGGCGCCGGGAAGTCGACGCTGGTCAACGCGCTACTCGGCGAGGAGCGGATGCGTACGGGGGATGTCCGCGCGAGCGACGGTCGGGGTCGCCACATCACGACCCATCGCCAGCTCGTCCTTCTTCCCGGCGGCGGGTTGTTGCTCGACACGCCAGGTATGCGAGAGCTGCAACTCCTCGACGAGGAGGGCATCGACGACGTCTTCGGGGACATCGTGGCGCTCGCCTGCCACTGTCGATTTCGCGATTGTAGCCATGAGAGCGAGCCGGGCTGCGCCGTGAAGGCCGCCGTACAGTCGGGCAGACTCGATGGCGAGCGCCTCGAGCACTACCGCCAGCTCGAACGCGAGGC
>JAFGIS010000566.1 GCA_016929495.1 Polyangiaceae bacterium
CTCGCTCGGGAGCTCCGGCGGCAGCGGCGGTTTGAACGCACTCACGTTGGCGGGCGGCTCGAAGGTGAGGTTCACCGCGCCAGAGGATGCAACCGAAGCGCGAACGACGAGGACGAGCTGTCGGCGCTCACCCAACCTCTTGGTGACGACGGCGTCGAGCGTGGGGGGCAAGGAGGTTACAGTGGGACTCAATGGTTCGATCTCAGCGGTCGTATCGGCGCCTCGCTTGAAGTTGATTCGGAGCGACCAGGCTGCCCCCGTGACTTCCCCAACCGTCACGTCGAGTTGGCCGCTCACGATCTTGTCACAGCCCTTCGAGCTGACGTCGGACGCGGTGCGCTCGGTCGGGAAGAACACGAAGTGCACCAGGTACTCGTGTCTTGTCGGCTTGGATGCCAACCAGGCCGGCACATTGTCGTGGTCCGGGGGATCCTCGAGAGTGGGCCTGAACGGGTCGGATACGTAAGCCGAGCCGTCCATGCATTGCGCGTGCTCCCTCGTCACATCGGTCGTGAGCTGCCACTGTCCCTCGTAGCGCAACCGAGCCCCGTACCCGTCTACGCCCACCCGGGTCAGGCTTCCCGAGTAGCGCAAAAGGCGCAAGCGCTGCTCCAGACTCAGAGGTTCAAAGGCAACGAGCGCCCGGATGAATTCGCTCCGCTCGTCGAAGGGAGCTTTGGCCGCCACCGCGTCGTCGAATGCGTTCACGAGATCGGGCAGGAGCGCGCGGCGTTTCATCGCGCCAACTACGACTGCCGCCGGCGACCGAGTTTCGGGGCGGCGAAGAGCTTTCTTCACTTGTTCGTCATCGATTTGGGCTTCGTGCAGATGGGCAGGTCGGCGCCAAGCCCATGCGGCGACCGAGGGCTCAGGATCCGAGAGTGAGGATAGTGTCAGCTCACGTACCGCCGCGCTTCGTCATCCGGCTCGAGGTTAGCCGAACTCGATCGCAACGGTCCACACCGCGGGCCACCCGGTCCCACCCGGTCAACCGGTGGGCCGTCCCGCGCGAGCCCGTAGTGTCCGGAAACTCGCCAACCGGCGAGCTTCTGTGCTCACAAGACGGATCGCCAGCACCGGTTTCGCGCCGCGTTGGCGGGTCGGCCACCGCGTGGGAGTGCGGCGCGATGCTGGCTCGTCAGGCTTCCGACGACGCGGTGACGGGTGCCCGCGGTTCGAAACATCGCGCGGCAACCTCCAGAATGTCTTTGCGCGCAGCTGCGCTGCTACCCGGCGGCACCGAGTTGGCATCCTCGACGCTGGTGCCGCACCTTCGCGTCGCGTATGGTGGCCGCCGTGGCCATGCGGAGCTCGAGGTCCGCTGGAGAAAGAGGGCCGTTCGCATGATTCGAAACGACTCCACGCGCCGCGCGTGGATAGGCGTCTCCTCCGAGGAGATTGAGCAAGCCGATCGCTTCATGGAGGCGTTGTTCGGAGAGGGCGGCGACGGTGAGGACGCGGGGGCCGAGCAGGGCGCCTCCGAGGCCGCGGCCGAAGCCTTCTTCGCGGAGCTGATCGGGAGGCCGTCGTCCCGAGGACTCGGGCCGCGTCGCGGGAGCGGGGAGAGCGCGGACGCGGAGCAGGTGGCGTCGCAGCCCGTCGCCGCCGTCGAGGGCGAGGCGAGCGACGAGGCCGTCACGTTCTCGTCGCTCGGCTGCCTCGCCCCGACGATCGAGTGGGTGCGCATGGGGATCACGCTGGACGATCCCTCGTCGCCCCTCAGGTTCTCGACGGGCACGGCCGCGCGGGCGAGCACGCGTAGCCACCTCTACCACGGCCCGTCGGGCGTCTACTACCGCTTCAACCTCGGCGAGCTCGCGCTCGCGAGCCCCTTCTGGCGGACGGACGGCTCGGACCACCTCGAGGCCCGCCTCCAGACCCTGATCGTCTATCCGTCCGATCCGGCGGATCGGACGAAGCTCGCGCCCGGCGGCCCGTTCCCGGTCGCGGTCATCGTCATGGGCAACCACGCGGCGATCAATCCCTTCCTCCCGCCCTCCACGCCGAAGGGCCCTGTCGTCACTCTCCCGAACGGCGCCCAGATCCAGGATCGCACCCCGACCTCGTTCACGGGCGTCACGTCGGTCGACAGCCACCTCGGGTACTGCGGCTTCAACGGCGCCTGCAGCGCGACGGCGGCGGGGCCCTACCTCCAGGAGGAGCTGGCGAAGAACGGCATCGTCTCGATCAGCGTCAGCACCAACGGCGCGAACCTCCTCAACCTCTTGCTCACCACGCGGGCCGACTACGTCCTCGCGGCGCTCGATCAGCTCAAGCGGCTCGCTCCGACCCGCTTCGACGACCGCCTCGACTTCACCCGGGCCGCGCTCGTCGGGCACTCGCGCGGCGGCGACGCGGTGGTCAAGGCGCTTCTCGCCAACCGGGCGCGCACCGCCAACCGGCACGGCATCAAGGCGGTCGTCTCCATCGCGCCCACGGACTTCACCGGCACCTGGCCGCCGGCGCAGCGGCTCGCCGTCTCCGTCGGAACCAACGCGCACTACCTCGTCCTCTACGGCTCGCACGACGCGGACGTCTTCGGCGGGGGCGATGGCGCGCGCGGCGGCACGGGGACGGGCTTCCGCCATTATGATCGATCGAACACGCACCGGGCAATGGTCTTCGTGCACGGAGCGAACCACAACCAGTTCAACCGCGAGTGGGCGAGCGAGGTTCTCGATCACCCGGACACGACGGGCTCCGGCGTGATCTCGCGGACGGCCCAGGAGACGATCGCGAAGGAGTACGTCGGCGGCTGGCTACGCTACGTGCTCAACCACGAGTGGTCGCAGGCGGGGTTCTTCAACGGGCGCCGCGACAACTCGGCCCACGTCGCGTGCTCGCTGATGTGGAAGTTCGGCCGCAACCTGAACACCATCGATCGCTTCGACGTCCTCACGGCCACGACCAACACCATGGGCGGCGCGGTGACGCAGCCGTCGTACGTGACCAAGGTGGTCATCTCCAACGAGGATCCACCCGATCCGGCGGCGAGCGGCGCGCAGCTCCCGACGTTCCCGCACCAGGACCACGTGGCGAAGGCCCAGCCCATCACCGGCACGCGGGGGCCCTTCCGGCAGACGATCCCGCCGGCGAAGAAGAACTTCAGCCGCTTCAACCTGCTCACGTTCCGGTGCACGAAGAAGTACCCCATCCTCGACGCGCGTGCCCCCGCGCTCGACGCCGCCGCCGCCGCCGCCATCACGGCCGCCGCGCTGCCGCAGATCAACATCACGATCGAAGACACCTTCTCGCGCCGGGCGACGGTCGACGCCGCGGCGCTCCTCTCCGCGAACCCGCGGGTCCGGCGGCCCAACTTCCGCGCCGGGGACGACTTCGAGGCCGGCGTCCGCCGCAACCTGACCAAGATCACCATGGAGACGTGGCAAGTTCCGCTCTCCAGGTTCCGCGGCGTCAATCTCACCAGCGTCCGGGCGGTCGAGTTCGACTTCGACGCGGCGGCGGGGCAGCCCATCTACGTGGACACCATCAGCCTGATTCGGTTGTGAGGAGGCACAGGGACACCCATGCAAATCCAGGTACGTGACGTGCTGTTCGAGCGGGTGCGCGGCCCCGAGGGCGCCGTGCGCGTGACCGTCGTCGGCCAGGGCATGCAGGCGCGCGGCGCCCACATCGAGGCCCGCGTCGGCTCGCAGCGGCTCGCCTACGTGGCCGCGTCGCCCACCGGCGCGGGCTTCGTGGGCTTCCTCCCGCGGGACCCGAGCCCGGGCGATCGCCTCTACGTTCGCTATTCGGGCGGCACCGAGCTGGCGACCAACCTGACCTTCCGACGAATGGGCTGACGCGGGCGGCCTGCCGTCGAGCGTCGCCAGGCTAGCCCGCCGCGTCGCGAAGGCGCCTTGACGGGCACCGCCTCCCGGGGGGCGCGGCGCGCGCTTCGGACGACTGCAGCTACCCCGTCTCGGACTGCCGAGGCTGGGCCGCCTGCTTCATGATTTCGTCGTACACGGCGGCGCGCGGGACGCCCCGCGAGACCATGCTTCGGGCTTCCGCGAGCCGCGCGCCGATGACCTCGTCGAACTTCTCGAACGGTTGGGCGCCCCTGACGACCTGGCCATTGATGAAGAAATAGGGCGTGCCCCTGGCCTCGAGATACTCGGCAAGCTCTTGGTCCGTCGCGATGGCGTCCTTGAACCTGTCGCTCCCGGTGGCCTGTCGGGTGCTGGTCCAGGACACACCCACTCTGGCGGCGATGCGCTTCAAATCCCCGTCCTCGAGACTGCGCTGGCTCTCGAACAAGAGGTCGTGAGCCTTCCAGAAACCCTCGTTGCCCTTCTGCTCGAACGCCGTCATGGCGAGCGCCGCTGCGGGGAGGGCGCGCTTGTGGAACGGAAGCGGGTTGTTCTTCCATACGAGCCGCACGTCCGGTCCGTACTTGTCCGTGATTCGTTTCAGCGTTTCCTGGACGCGCTGGCAGAACGGGCACTGGAACTCGGAGAATTCGACGACCGTGACCAGGGCGTCGTCGGGCCCTTTCTGTGGGTTCTTCTTCGAGATCGGCACCTGCCAGATCCTCGATTCGTCCGGCGCCGGCGCTGCGTCCTGTTCGTGCTGCTCCGGGCTCGCCGCCACGTTCCTCGCCGTGAGCTCGACGTACACCGCGCGCTTCGGGGTTCCGGATGCGATGAGTCGCTTCGCCTCCTGGAGCTGCTGGTCGACGATGTCCTTGAACTTCTCGTAGGGCTGCGCACCCTCCACGGTGACCCCGTTGATACGGAAGCTCGGAGTGCCGGTGACACCGATCTTGCGTGCCATGTCGATGTCTTGGTCGACCTTGCTCGTGTACTTGCCCGACCCGAACGCGGCCCTGAACTCTTCGACGTTCACACCGGCTTCCCGGGCCCACGCGGCGAAGCTCTCCTCGTTGAGACGGTCCTGGTGGGCGAACGCGAGACCGCTGAACTTCCAGAAGACCTCGTCGCCGGCCAATGCATGCACGGTCGCGCCGGCCACCGCAGCCGGCTTCGCGTCCTTGTGGAACGGAAGCGGGTTGTTCTTCCAGACCAAGCGAAGCTGCTGGGGCCCGTACTCGGCCTTGAGTTTCTCCAGGGTGGGAAGCACGCGGGCGCAAAACGGACACTGCAGATCGCTGATCTCCACCAGAGTCACCGGGGCGTCTGGCTCGCCCCACTGCGGATCGAGAGCGGTCACCGGGACCGGCGCGCCGCTATGGTCGACTTCGTCGGTGGACCGCGCATGCGGGTCAGGCTCCGGCTCCCGCTGGGTGCCACGTCCCAGTGCCAGGATCAGAAACACCACCACGACGAGCACCCCGGCCAGGGCGAGCCAACCCGTGCGCGAGGTTGGATACCAGCGCGCCGCCAACACGCCCGCTGCCGCGGCCGGACGCCCGTGTTCCGCCGCGATGCGGTCGCGCTTGGCCTTCGTGGCGGCGGCCCGCGCACGCTTGGCTTTCGGCGGGCGTGCTTGCCCGGCCTCGGTCCCATCTGCCGGGACGTCGGTCTGTACTCTACGCTCGGACTCTGCGGCGGACACGCCGGCCGCCTCGCGTGCTGGCGCGCTGGCGCCGTTCGCCGAATCGGCGACTTCGGTGCTGCCCTCCGACGTCCGGGCTGACTCGGCGCAAGCGCCGTCCGGCTCCGCGGGGTCCGCAGCCGGAGCGGTTGGCTCGGGCTTCTGGGCGGTCCTGATCTGGTCCACGAGGTGACCGAGCTCGTGGTGGAACCCCCGATCCGTCAGGGTGAGCGCTTGGCGCCGCGGCAGGGAGGCCAGATCCGCGGGCAGAGCGTGTTCCTGCGGAAGATGGCCACCGTCGACCAACACCGGAACCACCGGGATGCCGCGACTCAGCGCGGCTCTCAACTCCACGCGCACCCAGTCGTTCGGATCGTCGAGTCGGCGCTCGCCACGCTCGTTGCGCGCCTCGAGCCAGCCAGGGCCTATGACCGCCAGAACGTACGCGCATTGCGTGATCTGCCGCTCCAGGTAGTCGACGAAGTCGACGCCGAAAGGGATGGCGTCGACGTCCATGAACACGCATTCCTTGCCAAGGTCCTGGCACAGGCGGTCGTAGACACGCCCCACGACGTGGCGTGAGGTGTCTCCGCTCCGGCGGTAGTTGATGAAGACCTTGAGATCCGAGCTCCCCTCTTGAGTCACGGTGCCGAGGTTAGCGGAGGCGCATGATGCCGCAAAGCTCGATGCCTCTGGCGCCTCTGGCCTCGCTGTCGGCGTGCGGACTCCGGCGCAGCTGACGCGGTTTCCGCTGTACGGCCGGACCCTGGGCCGGCAATGGTTCCGAGGCGTTCCCTTCGTGATCCGGACCCATAGAGCCGCCCACCGGCATTCGTGGTGGAGCCCTCCGAGCACCGGCAGCGTCGAACACGGCACGAGTGTCGCTCAGAACCCCAGCTCGGAACTAGTCTTGTCCGGAGCGAGAACCCGCGCGATTCCGCGGCGGACCGCGCATTTGGTCGAGACACGATGGGCCGGCGCGCCACAGGTTTTGTGGACCATTCTGCCTGCAGGATGGCGACTGTCAGATTGACTTCTGTTGCACACGGAGGACCGTCGATGAGAACCGTGAATTGTGCGAAGGCGTTGGGGACAGTCGGGCTCCTCAGCATCGGCCTTTGGGCTTGCGGAGAATCGGGTGCAGGCGATGGCAGCAGAGGAACAACGGGCGATGGTGGTTCCACCACTGCGGGGGGGAGCTCTGGCGGCGCCGCGCCATCGGGGGGAGCCATCTCCGGCGGCACCACCAGCACGGGCGGTGGTTCTGCCTCTGGAGCTACGACCGGCACGGGAGGGAGCTCCGCCTCTGGAGGTACGACCGGCACGGGCGGTGGCTCTGCCTCTGGAGGTACGGCCGGCACGGCGGGGAGCTCCGCCTCTGGTGGCTCACAGAGTAGCGGGGGTACGGCCACGGGCGGCGCGACGGTGCCGAGAGGCGGCGCGGGCGGGCGGGGTGGCACCGGCACGGGTGGCACCGGCACGGGTGGCACCGGCACGGGTGGCTCGGATGCGGGTGGCACCGGCACGGGTGGCGCCGACATCCCTGACGGTGGCGATCCGGGGACGGCGTGTACGGTTGGTGCGTGGCCGGAGGTCGACCCAGCGGAGCAGGGGCCGTTTGCGACGGTGACCGAGGAGAACGTGGGGCCGCAGGCCGGGGTTGGCGCCGCCGATGGGGATCCCGCGCCGCAGTTCACGTTGTTCCGCCCCGAGGACATGGCGCAAGGTGGGCTCTGCCATCCCGTGATTACCTGGGGCAATGGCACCAAGTGTACGCCCAGCATCTACGCGGTTCTGCTCAATCACCTGGCCACGCACGGCTTCGTCGTGATTGCCTCGAACAGCCCCAACGTCGCGCAAGGCGACCCGCCACCCATGGTGGTCGGCGTGGATTGGGTGCTCGAGCAGAACGCCGATCCGTCGAGCCCAATGTACCAGCGCATCGACACGACCCACGTGGGCGCGACGGGCCACTCGCAAGGAGGATTCGCCACTACCCAGGCGGCCGGCGACAGTCACATCACGACCATGGCGCCGTTTTGTGGAGCATCGACCCAGCGCAACCTGCACGGGCCGGCCATGCTCCTGTGCGGTGGCCAGGACACCACCGTGCCTTGTGACGGCAGCATCAAGACGGCCTTCGACGGAATGAACGGTCAGCCCGTGATGTTGGCCAACTACCTATCGGCCAGTCACGCCGACTGGATCACCTACCGCGGCACCACCATCAGTCCCATGGAGACCGCTGCGGTCGCCTGGATGCGCGTGCACCTCATGGGCGATGCCACCCTTCGCTCGCGCTTCTACGGCGCCACGTGCACGCTCTGCCAGGATGCCGCGTGGCAGATCACGCAGAAAATGATGGACGAGTAGGCAGGGGGCCCGTCGAACGTACTCGCCGCGCGCAGGTATCGCGCGGTTGCAGAGCTTCCGCGGGTACTCTGCCTTGCGAGCCATGTGCTCGTTCAAACCACAGGCGAGCATCGCGAGAGTGTTTGGATCGTGTCGCCAGTGGACGCGCGCGGATTTCGCTTGGGTTCTTCAACGTCGTTCTGTGCTTGGATGGCCCCCGTGCTCGTGGTATGTCGAGCGTGCCCCATTTCTGGACAAGAGCGTACTCTGCAGGTCGGGAGAGAGACATGAGGATCCCCCCTTCGTTCGCTGCTTTGGCCACGATCGTCATCGGTGTCACGGTGGCGCCGCTTGTGTCGGCGCAGCCCGCAACCGCGGCGCTCCCTCCGGCGACCCCGTCGGATCCACCAGCGGCCACGGCGCCGTCCCCCTCGCCAGCTCCGGCGGAGCCCGGAGCCGAAAGCGTACCCGCGCCGGCTTCCCCCGCTGAAGCCGCGTCCGCGTCCGGCCCAGCTCCGGCAGCGCTCGCGCCCGGTCCCGCTTCGGTTGCGCCCGCGTCCGTCCCAGCTTCGGCTCCACCTCCAGTGGCACCCCCGCCCGGCCCAGCTTCGACTCCACCCGCCACGCAGACGGCGACCGAGAAGCCGCCTGACACGCGCCGCAGCCTGGGGCTGGGCTACAAGATAGGCAACGGGATTGGGTTTCTGGGCGGGGACGTCATCATCGCCCCGATCGACCACGTAGCGCTGGATTTTCAGGCTTCCTACGCCACCTGGGGTGACGCCACCGGGTATGGCCTGGCGCCTGCGTTGCAGCTTCAGCTCAATCCCGGCCCCAAATCCACGCCGTACCTGGGCGTGGGTCTTCAGTACGCGCACATGACGCTCGACAACGTCACCGGAAGCGGCACCGGGTTCTTCGCCAATCTCGGGTACGAATGGCGCTCGGCCTCGGGACTCGGACTCCTGCTCGGCGGCGGCGTCCAGTACCTGCAGGAGGTGTCCGCGACCGACGGAACCACCACCATCACGGCCGGAGGCGAAGCCCACGTCAATCTCGAGGTTGGCGTACGCTACATGTTCATCTAGCGCGCGAGCCCAGCGAGTCCCGCTCAGGCCTGACAGCTCGCAACGACCGAGAACGCCGCTCCGGAGCCTGCCGTACGGCGTTCGGCTCCTGGTGAAGGTTGAAGGGACGGCGCACGTCGGGGACAACGACCGCAACCTGATCGGGCTGCGACCCGGCCAGCGGACCACCGATCGCGGCCGTGTCAATCACGTAGCGGGCTCACGCTTGCCGGTCACGACGCCCTCCCAGACGCCCTTCGCTACCTCCTGCCGCATCATCACCGGCGGCTTCGAGCGGGCTGCGTGTGCGCCCCCCGAACCGAGCTACAGGTTCTGGATTGGGGGTACGGGGTCCTGTCCCTTCAAGCAGCTTGAGCTGGTGGATGGCAGGCGCCAGATCGGCGCCCAACACCGGCGGCTGGTTGCAGCGAGCGAGCAGGCTGTTCACCCGCGGTAGGTACGCGCCGAGCTCCTCGGGCGGAACGATGAAGGCCGGCTCGGGAGAGTAGAGGTCTGCGCCCTCGTAGCCTGCGCCGCTCGCCGGAGCGTACTCGACCACCGGCAAGAGCGACAGCGTGGTCACGCCGAGTGCGATCAGGTAGTCCAGGCGCTCGAGCACGTCCAGGAACTTCGAGACCCGCTTCTCCCGAGTCGGGCCGTGGAAGGTTCCGACGTGCAGCTGATACACGACGAGATCGTGGAACGCCGGGGCGCGATAGCGCTTGTCGTGCCAACGGTAAGCGTTCGGGTCGCGCACGATGCAGCGAGAGAGCGGGTAGACCGGCTCCCGCGTGAGCTCGCGCGCGTAGGGATCGCGCTTGTAGCCGCGGGTCGCGCCACCCACGACGAAGAACTTGTATTCGTCCCCGTCGCGGACCCCGGGAACGAAGCCGCTCCAGTACCCGCGCCCGTCGCGCGTCATCAGGTTGGCGGGCGTGGCCTCCCACTCGGCGCCGCCTCCGAAAGAGCCGGCCACGTGCACGGCTCGCGCACGCGGCGCCCAGCATCGAAACGTGGCGCCGCCCGCGACGAGCTCGGCTCCCATGGGTGTTTGGTCGCTGATGTGAGTAAGGCGCAGGGGCATGCTCACTGACCTGCGCGCGTCCGGGAGGCCAGCGACACCACGACGCTGCCCGCGTTGCCGCCGAAACCGACGGAGTTGACCATCACGGTCGCGATGGGACTCGGCTCGTTCTGGAAACCGACAGGGTAGGGATACTCGACCCAGCGTTGGTGGCGCAGGATGTACAGGGCGTATTCGATGCCGAGTACGCCCGAGGCGCCCAAGGTGTGTCCCAGGATCCACTTGTTGGAGGTGAGCACCGGCAGCTTGTCACCGAACGTCGCGTGTACGGCGCTGAGCTCTGCGCGATCCCCGAGGGCGGTGCCGGGAGTGTGCGTGACCACCGCGTCGACGCGTTCGAGCCCGGCGTCGACCAGAGCGCGTTGCATGGACAAGCCCAGGCTCAGTCCTGCTTCGGAGAGGCTGGTATTGGTCGCCACGGATTCCACGGCAAAGCCGAGCCCGAGCATCACACCGACCGAGCGCTTGCGTTGCGCCTCCTCGCCGGTCCAGGGCTCCAGAGCCAGCACGCATGCGCCTTCTCCGAGCACCATCGTGTTTGCGCGCGGAGCTTCCACGCTGCAGGAGCGGCAGGGGTAGGGAGCGTCCGCGCCGCGAGCGTAGACCCGGAGGGCACGCATTTGCGCCACGGTGAAGGCCGTAAGGGGTGCTTCGGTGCCTCCGGCCAGGAACCGGGTGGACATGCCCGAGCGCAGCCATGCCGCGGCGGTGCCGAGCGCGTAGAGCGAGGTGCTGCACGTGCTCGAGATCTCGGTGGCGGGTCCGGCGATGCCGACGTGCTGAGCGATCCAACTCGAGACGTTGCCGAGCGTCGTGGTCGGGGAGGTGAGCGGCGCCGTGCGCTCGGCGCCCGTCTCGAGGAATGCGGCGTGGTAGCGTTCGAACAAGCCAGTGGCGCCCCGCGACGAGCCGACGACGACGCCGATGTCTGGGTCCGGACTCCATGCCGACTGTCGAAAGGCCCGGTCCGCGCAGAAGAGGCCCAGCAGCACCGTGCGGTCGAGCTCTGCGTAGCGCGGATGCTCCTCGAGGAAGGCGTCGATTCGTCTCTGTGCGCCGGCGGACAGGGGCCCGACGGCGGCCGGCTTGCCAGCAAACTCGCGCGCGATGAGCCGGGTCCCGCCACGGGTGTACGCGGCATCGATCTGTTCACGAGAGTGTCCCTGGGCAGAAACGCTGCCGAGCCCGACGATGGCGAGCGCGCGTGGTGAAGGGGTCATGGAAACGGCCTGGTGTCCTGTCTCCGTGAGTCGCCGCAGATTTCGACGGCCTCGGATGGGGCGAAGCCGTCGAATTCTGCAGCGAATGCTCTGCGTCTGAGCCAGGGCACGGTTCTCTAGTTATGTGGAGTGTCTTGGAGAAACGCCACTAGTCGCGATAGACATAGCGCCGGGCCAGGACGGTGGCGTGCATCTGATGTTGCGTCACGTCGATGCGTAGCCCGGGCTCGCGGGCGGAGTTCTGGATTCCGCCGCGTGCCAGGCGGTCCTCCGACCCCGGGCCCGACGTTCGAGCCGTCGCCAGCGGTCCCCCGACCTGCCAGGAGATCAGGTGCTCGAGCCCGATGTCGATGACGCAGGCGAGCTTTCGGACGAGAGCCGAGTCGTTGCGGCGCCGCGCGAGCTCGTACGCGTGGATGATGCCCTCGTACGCGTACGCCGTGTTGCGCGTGCGCGCCAGGGTCCTGTGCACGTCGATCATCCAGTTGGCGAGCTTCAGCACGTACTCGCCGTAGTGGTCCGTGTTGGGCCAACCGCTCGTGGCCAGCTCGAAAAATGCCATCGAGCTCCACTGGTAGTAGCCCTTGGTGGTGTCCGAATCACGGTCCTTCCTCAGAGCGCGTTCGATGTTCCTCAGATGTCCGGCATCCGCCGTACGTCGGATCGTCGCTTGTAGCTCGCGGTGGCCGAGGTACTTGGCGGCTTTGACCAGCGCGAGCAGCGCTTCTCCATCCGAGTAGGGCGAGTGAGCGCCGAACGGGGAGCAGTCGTCGTTCCTGTACGAGCCGAACCAGAGTCCCAGTCTGTCAACGCCGCCGACCAGCTGTTTCAGGTATTCGGCGAGGGTTGCCTTCAGCGCCTCGGTCTGCGCGCCGGGTTGATGACGTTCGAGCGCCCGCAGATAGTCGATGAGCGACAGAGCCATGAGCGCCACCGTGCCCGTCGCGCCCTTGTTGTCACCGGGGTAGACGATACAGCGCCCGCCGCTCGGCGACAGCCTGGAGTTCTCGGCGAAGTAGCCGAGGCCTTTCTCGATGGCCGCCCGCAGCTCTTTGCTCGGGCGTTCCTGGTAGATCAGCGTCAGCCCCCAGAGCGCGCCCACCTGACGCACCTGGTTGTCGCCTCTGGACTGGGTGCGCTCCCGCCAGTCGTATTCGTAGTCGAAATTGCCCTCTGGTTTCTGGTGGGCCAGCATGAACTGTGTTCCGAGTTCGAGCGAACGGTCGAGCACCGCTCCGGTGAGATTGTGCTGGCATTGGCCGGACCACGGGGCTTCCTCCAGCATGCGCACCATCCGCTTGTCGCCCCAGTGCCACCAACCGACGGCCGCCACGGCCACCAGTCCGAGCAGGACGAGCAGCGCGCGCCCGTACGAGGTCCGCAGGAAGAAATGCGCGATTCGGTTGTGTTGCGTCACGGCCAAGGTTGTGCCCTGCCACGGGGGCTGTGCGCAAGCGTCCGGCGCCCGCTGGCGTGGGACGCGGGCCCCCTCGGGTGTTTGCCCAAAAAGCCTCGAAGTCTGCCGGACGTCGCGGGCACTAGCCCACCTTTGCGGGGCGGACTCACCGGCCGAAGGCAGGGGCGCCCGCGGAAGAGACTGCTAGAATGAAGGCCCAAGTGCGCACATCGAGCCTGCGGCGCCCGAGCGTCGGACATCGACGATGACGATCGATTGACCCGCCGGTTTGATGCTGGGGACTCTTCCCGCGCGCGCGGATACGGTCTACGTGTCGAACATGCTGACCCAGATGAGCCCCTCGGCTCGGAGCCGTCCGAGCACGAAGGTGCTGGCTTTGGGTTGCCGGAGTGGGCGCGCGCGTGGCGTGTTCGGGTCGACGTTCGCGTCGCGGGCCAGTTCATCAGTCCTGTTGGCGTGCCTCTTGGCGCTTTCCGACGGATACGTTCCGTCCATCGTCTACGTTGCGGATACCACCACCGTGATCGTAGCCGACACGGGATCGACCCCTGTAGCATACGCCGACCAGTCCGCGCGGCAGGTTCCCGTGGACTGTTCGGTCCAGTCGGACCCGAGCTGTCCTCGGCCTCCAGAGACCGCGGCCGCGTCCAGCCCCCCGGCGCGCCCGAGCGACGCGCGCACCAACCCGGTCGAGCTCGTGAGCGACGAGCGTGTCGTCGAGGCGCGCCGCACTCCCATCTCCGGCACGCAGGCCGCCAAGAGCCTCGAGCGAGCCTACCGCAGGCTCGTCGGGCGACGAGCGGGCCCCGAGACGCTCGCGCTATTGACGGCGCATTGGGCGCACGAGACCAACCAAGGTGCGTCGATGTTCAACTACAACTTCGGCGGCATCAAGGGCACCGGCCCGGATGGCTCCTATGTGCTCGAGCGGACACGCGAGGGCTCCGGCCGCTCCGAGCGGCGCAAGAAGCACCGCTTCCGCGCCTATCCCAGTGCAACGCAGGGCGCGCTCGACTATCTGTCGCTTCTGCAGAGGCTCTACGGCAATGCGCTGGATGCAGCCGCCCTCGGCGACGCGGACGCTTTCGTGAAGAATCTCAAACAGGGGGGGTACTTCTCGGGCGACGAGCAGGTCTACCTCAGCAAGGTGACGGCCTTCGTCACGGCTGCGCAGCAGTGGGGCTACGACGCGTTGGGCCCCTCGGGCATCGCGCCGCTGCACAAGGCGGTCCGTGAAGCGGCGCTGGGCCGGTGACGGGCGAGGTTCACCTCGCAGGCGTGTTCGAAGGGGCCTTGCGCCAAGGAACAGCTGCGACTGGGTCCTTCGACCGTTGGTATCGACGAAGTCTGCCAGCTGGTCCCTGGCCGCCAGCGCTCCCTTGCTATGCCTCCCATTGTCCTTCGGCGCACCAGCACACATACCCGCTCGCGGCAGAGCGATGATCGCCGGACCACGAACGGGTACGAGCTGTGAAGGGCCCTGAGCTAGGTCACTGAGGCGCGGCGCCGGGCAGGCAGAATCCAGTGGCCGTGTTGCAGGCGTTTCCTGGCTGGCAGTCGGCCTGGCTCATGCACGGGTACGCGCACTTCTGATACTGGAGGTTGCACTTGCCGGTTCCGCAGGCCGCGTCGTTCTGGCAGGGCAGTGCGAGCGGACCTGGGGTTGCCATCTGACCGGCAGCGGGTGCGGCAGCGGGTGCGGCAGCGGGCGCGGCCGCAGGAGCGGGCTGCGCGGCTGGCTGAGCCGGGTACTGCTGAGCCGGGTACTGCTGCTGCTGAGCCGGGTACTGCTGCTGCTGGTAGGGCTGTGGTTGTTGCTGGTAGGCATTCGGGGCGTTGGGCGGCGGCTGCTCTTCTTCTTTGGAGCATCCGAGAACGAGGGAGCACCCCAGAACGAGCGTCATTACAACCGGTGTGCGCATGAACGGTGTACCTCCTGAAAGGCAGAGCGGGCAGCGCTAGGGTCGCCGCTCGCCTCTGATGGCTACCTTAATAGAGCGTGTCGAGGCGCTGGTCCAGCAGATCGGCTTCGAGCGCCGCGAGCACAGCGGGGCTCGACAGGCGAGGCGCAGGTCGGAGTCGGTCATACACGCAAGACAGCGTGGATATCTTCAGCGCTTGAGCAGTGGGCTGATCAGCTGGCGGGCCGGAATTGCCCATGCTGCTTGCGCAGCCGCGAGAAGCTGGAGGGTCGTCCGTGTTGCTGCGGATCGAGTTTGCGTTCAGCGCGCGTGCGGCCTTGTTGCGGGCGGCTGAACCACCGAGCCAGGGCGTGCGCTACGCTTGTGCCGCTCGTGCCGGAGAACATGCCGTGACATGGCTCGGCCCACACGGCCGGCACCAGGGAATGCCAGCCCAAGTGCCCCACCATGGATGATCTCGATTCGGCGTTCGCCTCGACGAAGCCTGCACTTTGCCACCAACGACGTGTGGAACGGCAAGGCAGCCACCGACATCCTGGCCGCGTACGAGACGATCGTCGACGCGGTCCGAGCCGTCAACACGAGAGTCATCATTCTGGTCGCCCAGATCATCCCCTTGAACCCCACGCAGTACGGCTGCTCCGAGTGCCCGGGCCGCGTGCAGACGCTCAACACCCAGATCGCAAGCTGGGCCCCCGGCGTCAGGACCGCCGATTCCCCCGTCATCGTCGTCGATCACTGGACGGGCTTCGACGTGGCCGCTGACACCGGCGACGGCGTGCATCCCAATCAGTCGGGGTCGCAGAAGATGGCGGATAGGTGGTTCGCGGGGCTCGAGGGGTTGTTCTGAGGCACCTAGTGCATCGCTTCAATGAGACGCGGCACTAGAGAGGTTCCGTACATTCTGGCCGTCACCCGACGACAGTGACGCCGCACTGAGCGAAACGCGTGACCCGCCCCATGCCCATGGGCATGGGGCGGGCTCGTGCTCCCTGGCTCTCAAGCCGTCCAGGCGTGGCCCGTTCTTTGCCTGACGCAATATTCTGCCTAGGCACAAAGCGGCCAAGGCAAACGGAAGAACTTGACATCCCGCACGATGTCTGTTGAGTGTTTGTTGCATTTAGCAGCACGCGCCGTTGTCCTGGCTCCATTGTCCTGGCCATGGCGCTGCAGTTCTTCCAATCTTGCTTCTGAGGCGGCGAAAAACGGCAGGGATCTAGAGGTGTTGGGTATTCTTAACTGAAGTGATTCGGTTCTTCCAATCGATCATGAACGTCGAGAGAGAAAGGATCAATACCATGCGTCCAGCATACGGCTCATCTGTATCAGCGAATCTGGTCAAAGGACTCTTCTTTGTTCTGAGCACGTCGATCGCGAATTCCGCGTCCGCGAAGACAGAAATCGTGATGCTCGGTACCGGAACCCCGATTCCGCTCTCCGAGAGGGTCAGCGCCGGGACTGCCATCATCGTCGACGGGAACTCGTACCTCTTCGATGCGGGCCAGGGCGTCTGGCACAATGCGGTGAAGGCATCCGAGCTCGGTTACACGAGTCTGAAGATTGAGAACTTCAAAACGATCTTCATTACCCATCTTCACTCCGACCATACCTTGGATCTGTATAGTCTCATGTTCTCGTACTGGTGGAGAAGGAGCGCTCCCCTGAACATAGTCGGCCCGAAAGGCATTGGGCGGATGGTGAACAAGCTCAAGGCCGCCATCAAGGAGGACTTCGACGAACGCATGACGTGGTTTCCCGGCAATCCCGATCCGGTGTTGTTTTCACCGGTCGTCGAGCAATTCAAACACGAAGGGATCGTCTATGCCGATGCTTCCGTCACCGTGGAGGCGTTCCACGTCGAACATGCTGGTTGGGAGTATGCGTTTGCATACAAAGTGACGACGCCGGACATCTCGATCTTCCTTTCCGGTGACACGACGTATTCCGAGGATCTTGCCTACTTGGCCCAGGACGTCGATGTCCTCTTCCATGAAGTCTATGACGAACAATGGATGAGCACGACGCAGAGTCCTGTGGCCCAAGCCTATCACCGGGCCGTCCATACTCAATCGTATGAGGTGGGGGACTTCGCGAATATTGCTCAACCCGGTCTGTTGGTTCTCTACCATGTGTTGCCGGGCACTCCTGCGACTCTCGACAACACGCTCGCCGAGGTTCAGAGTGTGTACGCAGGCCCGGTGGTCATGGGACACGACCTGGATGTCTTGAGCTACGAGTAGCGTCCTACGAGTACGACGAAGCCTCGGCGCACGCCTCGTGCGTGACCTGAGGACACACCAACGAAGCCCGGGGACCTGCTCGTCGGTGAGTGTTCCGTCCCGCTATCTGCCGGCCTCCTGATGCGCTGTCGTCCCGCGTTCGGGTCGGGGTTCGGCGCGCCGGCGAGTAGGTCATCGGCACATGAAGGCACCCCCGCCCTGCACCGTGTGGCGGCGAGAAACCCGTACTGCCCGAGAACCCGGCGCATGCCGTCTCGCTACCGCGGCACCTCCTGGTAGCTGTCCGCCAAGCCGCGGCCGACAATGGATGGTCGCCAGGGGCGTGCCGATCCCTCGCGGGCCTGTTGGAGCAACAGACGCTGAGTGAAGGGAAACTGGTCCACATGTAGTTGCGCCGTGTCTCGGCCTGGTGGCCCGTCACCGCGCCGTGCTTCGCGTGTAAGCGCCCTTCGGTGTCGCCCTCCACCACGACACAGCCAGCTATCGCGGGAGGGTCCACCAAGTGCGCCGCGAGCCGGGATCGGCCTTGACACGACCAAGGACCATGGCGCCAAATCTCTGTTATCACGCGAGTGGTCGGCTCGATGCAACCCACACGTCTCAGGGGGACTGTAGCTGTCCCAAGAACGTCCGAGGTTCGTCGGCGGTCGTGTACTGGAGAGAGGTTCGAATCATGAAGCATGCATGTCTTGCTTGTTGTACCGCAGTCATCGCAGTAGCTGGGCTGGCGTTCGGCTGCAGCAGCGACAAGAAGCCGACGGTCACCTCGTCCGCAGGCGCCGAGGCCACGGGAGGCTCGAAATCGGCCCAAGGCGGAAGCCCGAGCACCAACGAGGGCGGTGCTCCTGCCAGCGGCGGTAGTGAGGCGACGACGGGCAACGGCGGAAAGCCCGGGACGGCCGGTGCCGACGGCACGGGGGGCACGCGGGAGACCTCGAGCGCCGCAGGTAGTGCCGGTGCGCCAGACCGAGCGCCGCCTCGCGGTATCTGCCAAGCAACCTGCAACAAGGACTGCACGTCGGACCAAGACTGCGACATGACCGCAGGCCAGATGTGTTGCGACTACGGGACTGCAGGAAAGGCCTGTGTTCCAGCGACGCAATGCCCGACGATGTGCCAGGACGATACCCGCTGCAACACAGCCCAGGGCCTCGCGTGTGTTCTTCAGGATATCGCGGCCGAGTACAAAGTGTGCGCCGCGCCCAGCACGGGCGTCAAGACCTGTACGGACGACGACGACTGCGCCAGCGGCAATGTCTGCTGCCAGAACTACGACCAGCCCTTCTGCACGACCCCCTCGAAGTGCGCCAAGGCGTGCACCAAGTCAACGGACTGTGAAACCGAACTGCGCGGGGAGACGTGCTGCACCACGCTGAAGGTGCTCGAGCCCCACCTTGCCGTGGCGGGGCTTTGCATCAATACGGAGTACACGACGTGCCCGCAACCCTGCACCCAGTCATCGGACTGCGGCGGTTCGGCCCCGCTGTGTTGCGACGGACTCTGCGCGGCCAGCTGCGGGACCGAATACTGCGACACGAGTTCCGACTGCACCGGCCAGATCTGCTGCAAGTCCGCGCTGACGCGGCTTCCGGCCAAGACGCAGACGTTCTCGCAGGGGCCCCATTGCTCGGGAACGCCCAGCTACACGGCATGTCCCAGTTCGGTCACGTCGGCCAGCTCGTGCACCAACATCCAGGGCTGCAAGGCGGGCGACGTCACGGGCACCTGCAGTGGGACGGTCTATGCCTGCTCGTACAACTCTTCGTCGACGACTTGCGCGGCGCAGCCTGGCTGCACGTGGAGCGACTCGGGGGGCTGCTATGGCACGGTCTACAGTTGTAGCACCCACTCCAGCTCCGCCAGCTGTGCAGCACAGACCGGCTGTGATTGGACCGTGAGTGCGCCGGCACGTTGCTCGGGCACGGCCCTGAGCTGCAGCACGACGTCCGAAAGCACCTGCATCCATCGCCCCGGTTGCACCTGGACGCCCACGACGACCAGCAGCTGCACGGGGACCCCCTACTACTCCGCGTGCTCCAGCTGGAGTGGGACTTCGAGCTATGGTACCTATTGCACGGGCGCCGGCTGCGAATGGGACTCTTCGACGTATACCTGCAGCGGCACGGTCAAGCCCTGCAACGCCAACACGACATCCGCCGACTGCAGCGCCGAATACGACTGTTCCTGGACGAGCGGCACCGGAAGCTGCAGCGGCACGCCCACACCCTGCGCAGACATCACCGAATCGACGGACTGTCTGTCCGCCAATGGTTGCTACTGGTACACGGAGACCGGAGCCTGCACCGGGACCCCGACCTCGTGCGGATCCAACGAGTCGAGCGCGACCTGCTCGTCCGCCAACGGATGCAGCTGGACCACGAGCGCCGTGTGTTTGGGCACACCCGCGCCCTGCAGCGACAGCGAGAGCTCGAGCACCTGCAGCAGCAGCTACGGGTGCTACTGGTCCACCAGCTCGATTCCCTGCACCGGCACACCCACTGCCTGTGCGCTGATGCCGCTCGAAACCTGCAGCAAGCAGTCAGGTTGCAGCGTCGTTTCGAACTGAGCCCGGCATCGGCAGCCACTTGTGCTGCCCCTGCCGCTTCAGCTACTGCACATAGGCCAGCATCCGGTGTCGCATTTCTCTGAACGGAGTCGCATCGCCCTCGTGTGAGAAGTGAACGAAGGACTCAACGCCGCCCGCCTCTCCCTCTTGGAGTCCACCGAACTGGTCGCCGCCCCAGGATCCCGCCGACATGAAACCCGAGTCGACGAAACGCTTGCGAATGTCTTCGTTCGTATGCCGGAACGTGAGCCTGCACAGGGTTCGGCCGCATTGCCCGACGCGCCGCTGGACGTGGTTGTCACCCGTGGTGCCGCAGAGCGCCACAGAGCGCCGCAGAGCGCCGCAAGAACCGCGAGAACTGCCGCGGCCGTCCAAGGCTTGCCACGGGTCGAACGGGCGGCATGGCATCCTCCGGTGACCGCGCCGCTCATCTGTGGTACGACTGCTCCTAACCTGCGCTTCCGCCTCCGCGCCACGACGTCGCGGCTTCGCGACGAGGAAGAGACCATGATTCAAATCGCGCACAACGCCAAAACGAGAGTTGCCTTTTTGCTTCCGCTGCTGTCCGTTCTCGCAGCAGCCGCCTGCAGCGACTCCACGTCTGGAGGTTCCTCGGGCGGATTCGGCGGCGGCGGCATGGGTACGGGTGGGGTTGCTACCGGGGGCACCGGCGGGCTCGACACTGGGGGCACCACCGTGGCCACCGGTGGGCTCGACACTGGGGGCACCACCGTGGCCACCGGTGGGCTCGACACTGGGGGTACCACCACGGCCACGGGTGGGATCACGACCGGAGGCACCAGCGCGGCTACGGGGGGGCGCGCCGCCGGAGGCACCAGCGCAGTCACGGGGGGGCGTGCCGCCGGAGGCACCAGCGCGGCCACGGGCGGGCGTGCCGCCGGAGGCACCAGCGCGGCTACGGGGGGGCGCGCCGCCGGAGGCACCAGCGCGGCTACGGGGGGTGCCGACACCGGAGGCACCAGCGCGGCTACGGGGGGTGCCGACACCGGAGGCACCAGCGCGGCTACGGGGGGTGCCAGCACTGGAGGCACGGGGTCGAGCTCGGGTCCGGTATTTCATATCTTCATGCTCATGGGACAATCCAACATGGCGGGGGTCGCCAAGAACGAGGCCGGTGACAGGAATACCGATGAGCGGCTCAAGGTACTGGGCGGCTGCAATCAGCCTGCCGGACAGTGGAACGTCGCCAACCCGCCACTGAACGACTGCCCTGGCGAGAAGGGATGGAACCCCTCCGACAGCGTCGGCCCGGGAATGTGGTTCGGCAAGACCCTTCTCGAAAGACTACCCGAGGGAGACACGATTGGTTTGGTGGGTACCGCCGAAAGTGGTGAATCCATCAATACCTTCATATCGGGTGGGTCACATCATCAGATGATACTGAACAAGATCAACACGGCGAAGAAGGCGGAGAATGCGCGCTTTGCGGGCATCATCTTCCACCAAGGGGAATCGGACAGCGGACAGAGTTCGTGGCCGGACAAGGTCGTGCAGCTGTACAACGAAGTGAAACAAGCCTTTGGGGTCGACTATGACGTCCCCTTCATTCTCGGCGAGCTTCCCCAGGGCGGGTGCTGCGGCGGTCACAACACCCTGGTACACCAGGCGGCAGACAAGCTGCCCATGGGCTACTGGGTTTCCCAGGAGGGCACGAAGGTTCTGGATCAGTACCACTTCGATCATGCGTCCGTGGTTCTCATGGGACAGCGATACGGCGAGACGATGATAGAAGCCTTGGGCTGGTAGCGTCGGGCGGGCTCAGTCCCCCTCTCGCACAAGCCTCTGGGTCGAGTGGAGCTTGCTCATGAGAACGACGACGACCGCGGTTGTGGGCACGGCCGTCGTGGCCGCTTCGCTGGTCCTGCCCGGCTGCGGTGGAAAGAGCTCTGCGGAGGGCACGGACGGCGGCAATGCCGCGGCTGCTCGGTCTGACGCCGGCCGCAGCACAGGTGGCGCGTCGAACGGCGACGGTGCGGCCAACGCCGGCGCCCGCCTGGACGCTGGCGTGGCCGACGGCGCACAGGGCGCGGCAGGGGCTGGTGCCGCCGGGGGTTCGCGTAGCGACGCGGGGTCGGACACCGACGCGGAGGGAACTGCCGATGCCAGCACAGCTGTCGGCGGAGACTCGGGCCGCGACGGGGGTTCGGTGGCGGGCGGCGACGGTGCGGCCGATGCCGCGGACGCGCCGAGTGACGCGGCGCCGGATGCGCAGAGCGACGCGTCCCTGGACGCACCACCCGCGGGGCCTCTGTGCGAGCCGTGGCAACGGGATTTCGGCGCCGAAACCCAGTGGGCGATGAACGCCTGGGGCCTGGAGCGCTCCGGGACGATCTTCCAGGGGCGCATCGAGGAGGTGTCGACCGTGGAAGATGCGCTCTCGAGAGCCCTCGTCACGATCGAGAAGATGTGGCTCGGGTGGGGCCACTTCGAAGGGCATGCGGTAGCCGTCGATCTCGATCCAGAGTGGCTCGCGGCTCTCGGCGGCGCGGAGACGGTCATCTTCGGCGTCCAGCGCCCCTACCCGCTCGAGGCCGAGGACGGCGTGCCGCCGCGCTTCGACTTCGTCGAGGCCGCCATCCCCGCGTCGGAAGCGGATCGCTTTCCGGGACGCATCGGCTACCACGCCAGCGACAGCGAGTGGGTGGGCGTGGCCCGGATGACAGAGAACGACGGACAGTGGCAGCGCTTCGAAGTGGTACAGACCCTTTCGGGCCGCTCCTTGGACGGCTTCGAGACCCACTTCGTGCCGTTCGATGGCGTCCCCCTACCGGCCGTGTCGGAGACCGAATACCTCATCGCCGGCACCCAAACGGGCTACGCATCGGTGAGCCCGGACTTCATGCGCATCGATGACTTTCGCGTGGCCACCGAGGAGGCGCGAGCTCTCGTGGAGGCGGGGCTCGGCAGCCCTCCGGAGCCCATGGCCGTCGACCGGCTCGGCGAGGACGCGGAGCGCTACCGCGCGGGCTGGCTCTTCGCCCTCTCGAGTCACGTGGTGGCCGCGGAGGTGAGCGGGATGGCCAGCGAGTGTTGCACCAACTCGGGGGGAACGTACGCGGCCTACGACGTGGTCGAGCGGTATCGCGGGGGCGGCGGCGTGACGGGCCTGGCCCGGTTCTTCGTCGGTGCGTATCCGGATCTAGCCTGCGGCGACGGAGTCCTGCTCGGCTTCGAGGAAATGGGCCAGGTGACACCGGAGGAGATCACCCGCGGGTTCGCCTGCGATCTGACCGGCGACAGTCCCGTGAACCCGGACGTTGCCCTCAGCCAGGCCAAGGTCACGCTTCCGACGACAGCCGAGAACACCACCCACGTCCAGGCTGCCCTCGAGAGCGCCGGTCCGCTCTACCGCCTCTACAACCTGGACGAGACAGTCGATCCATCGTCGTTCCCGGACGACGACGACATCAAGCTATGGTCCCTTCCCCTCGACGTCATGGACGGAATCAGCGCAGCCGAGCAGATGATCTGGCTCGAGGTCGAGGACGTGATCGAGCGCGACGGGTGGACCGAAGTGCGCATCGCAACCTTTCTCACCGAGAGCGCTGTCAGCTCGCGCGAGCCCTTCCACCTGAAGCTTGCGCTCCCGTGCGGTGACGCCCGCCTGAAGCAGGTGGGCGGCGAGTGGTTCGCTGGCCTCGTCGACCCACCGAGGAGCGCCGCCAACGAGGACAGAATCATTGCAGAGGGCGAGCTCTTCCTGGTCCCGGGCGTCCTGGTGCCCAGGTACTTTGGAAGGATGGGGCAGCGGTTCTAACCCTTCACGGAATGATCTCGCCCTGCCAGGGCAGTGCGGGCTTCATCTCGCCGGTCGCCCAACGATAGCGTAGAGTTGCTGTCCCATAGGCGCCGAGCACGATGCCGAGCCGGTCCGGACTGTGCACGGCGAACGTGAGCATCGCGAGCGCCTCCAGATGGTCGGTCAGTGTGAGCGCTCCGACCGGCCCCACGCGCACGACGCTCTTCGGTCGGCCGGTGTCGAACACGTACTCGCCCAGCGCGCCCAGTTTCAGCGCACCCTCGTTCAACAGACGCAGCATGGGTGCCCCACGCAGGACCATGTACCGGTGATCCGCTACCACCGCCCGGTACGACTCGTCGTACACGTAGCGGTTTCTCGGAATGTCCAGCATACCGACGACGACGAAGCTCCCGACGAACGCGAAGTGCGGCAGCGGCACGATCGCCACAGTCTCCGCTTCCCAGGCCCAGTAGCGTCCCGCCCGAGCCCCTGAGTCGAGCAGGTCGGAGCGAGCATAGGAACGCTTCGGCACGAGCAGTGGCCTTGTGAACGGCCACGTATCTCGAACGCCCAAGGCGAAGTCGACCACCGGCGCAGCCGCACGGAGGCCCGCGTACAGCTGGGTGAACTCGTAGGTGGTGATCGAGGAAACATCCAGGCCAGCCCACAGCCAATGCGGCTTGCCGTACCCCCCGGAGACGTACGGTTTCGTGTAGGCTACTCCGAGGTCGCTCTTGGTAGCGACGAACCACCGGGCGGTGTGATTCGCCGTGGAAGTGGACGGTTCGAGGGCAACGGCGAAGCGCCAGTGCGCTGCAGCGGCGAAAGACATGCGCACACTCGTCCCCACACTCAGCGAGGCTGTATTCGACTCCGTACCCTGGGCGCCGCTCTATCCTTCGCGCCAGCACCGGTGCTACCCTGACCAGCATGTTCGAGCCGGACTCTGGTGCGACGGTGTCGCAGGATCCGGTACACAAGGAGAGTGAGCGCTCATGGCTACCACGATGGCCACCGCAATTCGCAAGGGCACGGACTCCGCAGCGACTGCCGGGGAGGCCGTTGGCGCCTGCCTGAACAAGCTGGGTGCGAAGACACCCAGTTTGGTGATCTGCTACTGCTCGGCCCAGTACGACTACGAGAAGGTGGTCGCCACCCTTCGCCGGGAAACGGGCCGGGTGCCCCTGATCGGATGCTCCTCGGCAGGCGAGTTCACGGAGGATGAGGTGGCCACCGGTAGTATCGCGGTGGGTATCCTGTCCAGCGACTCGCACAAGTTCTTCACCGCCTACAGCGATGGTCTTCGCGAGGACCCGAACCAGTGCGTCGCCAAGACCGTGGCCCAGTTTCCCGAAACCGTCGAAGGCCATCCACACAGGTCGTACCTTCTCTATGCCGACGGCTTGGCGGGCAAAGGCGAGGAAAGCGTGCTGGCAGCACTCGTGCAGCTGGGTCCCGGCGTGCGCGTCTCCGGCGGGACCGCGGGGGATGACCTCAAGCTCGAGCAGACCTTCGTCTTCTGCGACGACACCGTGGCACAGGATAGCGTTGCGATGTGTTTCTGGGCCTCGAAGACGATGCCCGCGACGACCTTGCGGCACGGACACGAGCCGCTCAGCCCGCTGCTGACGTTCACCAGGGTGAACAACAACGTCCTGTGCGAGGTCGACGGGCGGCCCGCGTGGGACGTCTGGAAAGAGCACGTCCGCGACTCCGTCAAGGCGCTCCTCGGGCTGGATGTGGATACCGTCAGCGACACCACGGACCTGTTCCGGATCCTGGGCGGCTACGAGGCCGGTCTGCTCGTCGGCGAGAACGACTACAAGATGCGTTCTCCGTTGTCGAAGAACGATGACGGCTCTTTGAATTTCACCTGCAGCATCTACGAGGGATCCAAGTTCAGAATCATGAAGACTTCGGAGGACGCGCTCATCCGATCTGCGGGTGCAGCCGCGAAACACGCGCTCCTGGGCGCCAGGGGCCAGCGCGTCGCCGGCGTTCTCACGTTCGATTGCGCGGCGCGCCTGATGATCCTGGGAGACGAGTTCCGTCGAAGCGTGGGGTCCATCAGAGACCAGATCGGTCCCGGGACACCGCTGCTGGGTTTCGAGGCCTACGGCGAAATCTGCCTTCGGGAGGGCGAGATCAGCGGATTCCACAACACGACCACGGTGGTGACCGTCGTTCCGGATTGACCACGAGGCGACGCACTCCGAAGATTTCGTCGCAGGCGACGACGTACGATGACCGAAAGGATCTCACTGGACGAGCTCTACATAGGCCTCAGCAATCTCGTGGGCATGGAGAAGGCTCATTCCCTGGTCGACGACGCGATTCGCGCCGAGGGTATCGAATTGAAACGCCTGTACACGTCGGATGAGCTCACGAGCATCTCTCGGAGGCTCCGCAGGCTGGAGGGCGCCATACCGATGGTCGTTTCGGCGATCTGTTCTCGCTTGATGCTACGACACTAGCCTCGTCTTGTGCCAATTTCGAGGCGTAGTTCTGGGTGATGCCCCTACCCTACTTCCATCACGCCAGCGTTCAGCCACTTGCCTATCAGTCGAATCAGCACCCCGTCGCGTACCCGTTTGCAGAGCATCTCACGGAGCTTGGCCTTGTCGATGGAATCGAAGAACGCTTCGATATCCAGCTCCAGGACCCAGCCTCCGTGCATCGGCATGACTTGTCGCCAGAACGCATCAAGCGCTTGGTGCGCACTCCGACCTGGTCGGAAGCCGTACGAACAGTCCAGGAAGTCCTGCTCGTACAGACCCCGGTCCGGCCTCCGCGCCTAGCCATGAGGACGACCGTAGCTGCGGGGAGTCGCTGTTTCCGGCGGCTCTCGCCTCTCTGTGCCGGTGCCTCAATCCGCTGCCTAGTCGCGGTCTCGCCGCCTCGCGGCGCGTCGGTTTCGCCCCCGTACTTGAGCACGCCGAGGGCCCCGGACGATGGATCTCGCTTTCGAGGCTCTATCACACGGCCTTCGCACTCGCTGTCTACGCTTCGCAGCTTTCCTCTTCCTCGGAATTGTACGGCCACGCAAGACTCGCTCCCGGCCGGTGGCCAACCTCTGCCGGGCGGGATTGGTTGCACTAGCCTTTGCAGCAGCCGTCGAGAAGCCGTCCCTGAGCGTCTGCGTCCACCTGGCCATCCAGGATGGGGCTCGTCACGTACACACGTAGACGCACGTCGGCGGAATAAGGGAGGTTCCGTCGCGCGACCACGCGCGACACTTTCCCGTTGTGAGGGTCGACACGGTTCGCGGCGCGGGCAGCCAGATCCGGGATTGCTGCGGCGGAGAGCTCGCCGAGAGGAAAAAGATTGTCCTCGAGATGACCTTCACCTTCGAGGCGAACCGGCACCGGCCCGAACACTTCCCCGTCCCGGTATTCGAATTGCCGAACCCTGAGCGGGTGTATCGGGTCCTGAGCCTGCAGCAACACGCGACGAGTGTCGATGGTCAGCCTGAGAGCAAACACGGGGTTGCCAGCCCGCTCGGACAGCTCAGCAACGGCGCGTATCAGCAAACCGGACTGCCGCAGGTACGTCCCCTCTCCCGCGGAAAGCGCCTGTTCGGACCGATGACGGGGCTCAGCCGATGAACCGCTCTGGCACGCTGTCGTCAGCCATAGCATCGATGCACCGAGCAAGAACGACCCCAGCCACGATGGCCATGCGGCAAATCCAGTTCTCGTGGGGCCGACAACGAGGAGAGGCAAGGTCCGCGAGCATACCCCGCTTCCGAAGCGCCCGCAATCGACGTTCCAGCTCGCGTTCCGGTCTCTCTCCTCAGGCCCCCTGCAAAGCGCGGCATGGGACACTCGACCCCGAATCGGGGCGCCCTGGCACCTGGTTGCTCAGTTGGAGCAGACGCGCCGAATGCGCCGCGCGGGCTGCTCCGCACGGTCGAAGGCGGAGTCCGTCCAGGTCACGGCGAAATCTCGCGTGTTCTCGGTCGATTCGACGTTCGCGCCAATCGCTCTGGCCGCGACGGCCAAACACGCCATGGTCGGCTCGATGATGCGCCAGCGAGCCACGGCCAAGGGCTCGCCGGTGCCACCGCCCTGCCGAATGCCGATACGGCATTGGGTGTCTCCAGAGACAATCGAAACGACTGGAAGCGTGCTCGAGTGTGCTGCTGCGACCCAGTTCACCCCGATGGCGACCAGCGCCAGAGCGGCGCGCGCGTTCACCAAGAGCTCGCCGCTGGGTCCCGAGACCACGAGCGATGCGTCCAATGGCGGCAGCCGCTGCAGGACCGGCTCAGGGCTCTGGGAGCTCTGATTGACGAGCTCGACGGGACCGAGCCAAACCCGAGCCCCCCAGACCGCGTTTCCCAGCAGGTCGACGAGCGCCCGCGCCGCATCGAGATCGCCGGCCAGCGA
>JAFGIS010000567.1 GCA_016929495.1 Polyangiaceae bacterium
AGAACGCGAACGTGCCGAGAAAGAACGCGAACGTGCCGAGAAAGAACGCGAACGTGCCGAGAAAGAACGCGAACGTGCCGAGAAAGAGCAGGAGAGGGCGCAGCGCATCGAGCTCGAACGTCGTCTGGCCGCACTCGAGGCGAAAGGATAGTCCCGCGGCTCTCTACTTCGCCGGAAGGTAGCTGCTGATCACGCCGTAGAACGATTTGCCGAGCACCGCGTATCCGTCTGCGTTCGGGTGGAGCTCGTCGCCCATCAGCGCGGTCTTGAAGTTCGGGTTGTCGGTGAAGGCCTTGTAGTTGTCGACCCAGAGCACGTGCTTGCCGTCCGCCGCCGCGGCTTCGACTTTGGCCTGAATGGCGGTGTTGTAGGCCTGCATCCTCGGGTTCTTGCTGTCGGTGGTCGTGGGGATGACCGCGGACACGACGAGCAGCGCATCGGGCACGTCTTTGAAGATCTGGTTCATCAGACTGTCCAGACGGTTCGGAGCATCGTTGACGTTGTCGTTGCCGTTGATGTCGTTGGTGCCGATCTTCAGGAGCACGATGTGCGGCTTGGAGCTGCTGATGGCGCCGTCGATGATCCCGGCAATCTGGTTGATCTTCCAGCCGCCGTGTCCTTCGTGATGCTGGGGGAACTGTTGGCCATCGACCGTGGCGGGTCCGTTGGTGAGGGTCCCGACAAAAGTGAGGTTCTGGTTGTTCGTCAATGACTGGCGAAACAGTTCGACGCGATAGCCTCCGGAGGTGGTGCTCCAACAGCAACCCTCGGTGATCGAATCGCCGACCGGCATGACGTTGCAGGCCCCTGTCGACGGACAGGGTGCGAACCCGCTGTTGCCGCCCGTGCCGCTCGAACCGCCTGCCGATGTCCCGCCCGCGCTGGTCGCGCCGCCTGTGTCGCCGCCTCCCTGACCGCCCTGAACGCCGCCCTCCCCTCCGCGTCCGCCGAGACTCCCACCGCCCCTTCCCGCCGCGCCGCCCGCGCTGGTCGTGCCACCCGTGTCGGTCGATCCGCCCACGCCACCCGTGTTGGTCGCGCCGCCCGTGTCGATTGTGCCGCCCGTGCCGCTCCTGCCGCCCCTGGCGCTCCTGCCGCCCGCAGTGGTCGTGCCGCCTGCGTCGGTCGTACCGCCCGTGCTGGTCGGGCCACCGGTGCTGGTCGTGCCACCCGTGACAGAGCCACCGGATCCCGTGGTTCCTCCAGTCGGAGGCACGCCACCGGTCCCGACCGTGCCGCCGGTGCTCTGTGCGCCGCCGCTCGCGGTCGCGCCTCCGGTGACAGAACCGCCGGTTGCCGAAATGCCGCCGCTCGCCGTGCTGCCCCCACCGGCTGCCGTAGAGCCCCCTGTTGCATCCGAGTCACTCGACTCGCTGGAGCACGCAGCGCCCGCCGCCATCAGCGCGGCCAGGGACACTGCGAAAAGAGTGGGGCGACGCCGAATCGACGAACGAGCGGTTCCGATATTGGATGCCATGACGGGTCTTCTTTCGGTCAGTGATGAGGCTATGCGGCCGGGGCTGGGCCAGATTCGGAAAGCATACACCACAAAGGACAGTAGTTCGATCTCGCCCTCGGGTCTGTTGCCGCATTCTCCAGGTTCGCCGAGCAGCCACATCGAGAGCAAGGCGATTTTCCAATCCCACTCTGCACCGGCGGATTGGAGGGCACGCGCGGGCAGAAAACAATATGGGCGGCTGACCGTACATGCCTTTCTGGGGCGTGGTTCCACCGAATGGAAGCCTCGGTAGAGACGCGCCAAGCCGGCGTCCGTCAGAGGTCCCGCCCGACACTGCCGTGATCCGCCCCCCAGGGTGAGTCCCTGGCCGACCGAGGTCGGGCGTTGGCTAGCCGATCCGCTCCGCCCGCTGCGCAACCCTGCCCGACCGCAAATCATCGAGCAGCTCATGAGCGAGCTCTTCGCTTCGCGCCACGGCCTCGCTCCAGCGCCGCATCCGCTCGCCGGGTGCGTCGCGAAAGCGATGGAAGTCCTGGCGGTCGGGAAGCTCGGAACCGGGCAGACATCGAATGTAGTCTGGCGACGGATAGATCACGAGCACGTCTTCGAGTAGCTCCGCCGAGCTCTGCCGCCACGGCAGGTGCTTGTCGAACCACGTGGCCGCGACCCGTGGACCGTGATGGGGCAACAAGACGATGGGGCGGTCGGTGACGCGCTGGGCCAGATGGTAGTCCGTCACGCCGCCGTCGAGGTAGTCGCCAGCTGGAGCGTCCGGGATCTGGATGGGCTCGAAGTAGCCTGGCACCGATCCGCTGGCGAGCAGGGCATCGTGGAGGTTGCGTGGCGTGAGCGGCGCGACGTCCCCGCTCGACGACCGGGGCCAGGCGCCGGGATGCGCACACAGCAGCGTCCGCCGGAAACTCCGGGCGAGCGCGGATGGGCGCAGCGCGTTGTTCGCGAACGCTCGCGCGAAGAGCAGGAGCTGCCCCGGGCGATGCTTCGGCCAACTGCGCACCGAGCGCGAAGTGATGATGCCCAGGTGGCGCTCGGGGTGGGTCAGCATGTAGCCCGCGGCCGGGTTCGGAAACACCTGTGCTAGCAGGCGCCGATACGCTGCAGTCACCTCGGCGGGGGAGGGATCCGGATCGAACGATTGCTGGATGTACGCTGCACAGAGCCGGTCGAGTGCGGCTTCGGGCTCAGCCGTGGCCAGCGCCGCCATGCGCCAAGCGCCGGCTGACGCTCCGACGAGCAACACGCGACGCCCTTGTTCGTCGGCGGTGAGCAGCCCCGACTGATGCACGGCCCAATCGAGCCGAGCGAACGCCAGCCAGCGGGGACCCGTGGCTGGACCGACCAGTGCGCTCACCTTTCCCGCGCCAAGGCCCTCGGCCCGCAGCTGCGCCAGGGCTCGGGATCCGGCGCGATAGAGCAGTTTCATCGCTCGCAGGCCGTAGCACGACTGCGACGACAAGGGCAGAGCCAGGCCTGACTGAGCTGCCCCCGCGCTCTGCGGCGCTGACGCGGCCTGGCGGGCGAGACGCCCGCCAGGGGCCCACCTTATGCGCAGCGCTGCTGCGCATGGGGGCCCCAGTCAAACCCGGGCCAGGAACCGCACGATCTCGCCCACGAGCTCGGGAGAGACCCGATGTTCGATGTCCTTCGGCTCGATCTGCGTGGGATCGGGCTCCAGGATGCAGTTCAGTGCGTGGGTGACGCACGGCAGAAGGCGGACCCGGTGCAGAGGGCGCGGCGACGCGCGCAGCAGGGTCCGCCAGGCCTCGATCTCGGCCGGCTCGACGTTGTAGTCATACGCGCCCCCGAGGACCAAGAGGGGACGATCGAGCGTCCGGGCTAGCGACGGCGCCGTTCGGCTCAGCTCGATCCAGGAGGCCCAGACACCCGGCGGCTCTCCCAGGATGGGCTCCCCCAGGTGCGTGCCCGACGCAACGTGCCTGAGCGCACGCGCGGCCGAGGAGAGCACGGTCCGCTCCCGCACCGCTTCATCGGGTCTGCCCGCACGGGACAGCGCCCAGAACAGGCGCGCGCTCTGTTGTTCCATCAGCACATCGAGCGGGTGGAAGGGTGGAGCCAGCATCACACCGGCAGGGACCTCGGGCCGCATCCGCAGCAGGGCGGGGACGAGACTTGCGCCCTGGCTGTGTCCGACGACGAAGACGCGCCTGGGATCGATGGTGGACTGGGCCGCGACCGCGCTGACGGCTGCCGCGGCATCCAGCAGGTACTCCGAGGTGGCGTAGAAGCCCGCCTCGAGCGCGTAGGGCACCATCGGATAGTGGTTCGTCGCGCAATCGTTGAATGTCCCGCAGTTGCGTTTGTCGTACCGAAAGACCGCATAGCCGCGGACGCCGAGCTCGACGGCGAGGCTCTGGTACACGGGCAGCTCGAACCCGAAGCCGAGGCCGAGTTGTCCGGTCATCACCCCATCACGGGAAAGCGCGCCGCTGCCCGGAACGACGACGATGGCCGGAACCCGAGCATTGGGGGGCCGGCGCGGCAACGTCAGCGTCCCCGTGAGACGCAGCGACCCCTGGTCGAAATCCAGCGGGACTTCATTCGCAGGGAGCAGCTCCGCGGCAGCAGGCGCACAGCGAAACTCGATTTCGCGGGGCATGGACGGTGCGGGTGCCACGGGCAGGGCCGTGTGCGACCCGCAGCCGAACCCAACCAGCAGAACACCAAGGCAAGCCGACCAATGCATCTCGAGCTCTCTGCATTGGAACCGGGTCGCGCTGACGCTTTGGATGGGCACTGGATGTCCCCTCCTCGGCCGCCAGCCATGTTTCGGACAAGATCGGCGAATGCTCCAGTAGCGCACCTGCTCCGACATCGCGCCATGAGCAGCGCGGCGCCTGTTGCAAACCGCGCCAAACCCGAGGGACAATGCGTGCATGGCACGCGCTACCGGGGTCTCGTATGCCCTGTCACTCGTCGTCTGTTCGTTGGCGCCGTCGCTGGGCGCCGACACGATTCATGTCACACCGTCGGATTCCTACGACGCCATCGAAGGTGCCCAGGCGGGCGATGAAGTGGTCATCGCGCCAGGTACCTATGCATTTCGCGTGTACCTGGAAGCCCAGGGCACGGCGTCCGATCCGATCGTGATCCGCGCCGAGGACCCGAACGATCCACCCATCTGGGACTTGAGCGGCGACCTGGTCGACAATGCGCCGGGCAGCTACACGGCCGGGGATCGCGGCCGGGGTTGCTGGCAGTTCAGGGGCGCTTCGAACATAGAGCTGTCGGGCATCGTCATCACGGGCTGCCACAACGCGGCCGGAAGCTCTGCCGGCATCCGCTACTACGGCGGCTCGACCGGCATCGTGGTCCGTGACGTCTTGTTCGTGGACAACGACAACGGGCTCACGGGCGGCACGGAAGATAGCGAGATCACGGTCGAGTACTGTGAATTCGACGGGAACGGCAACCTGCAGGCGAGCGCAGCCACCCACAACATCTACATCTATGCCGGCACCTTCACGCTTCGCTACAGTTACGTGCACGACCCGATCCACGCGCAGAACTTCCACATCCGCGCCAGGGAGTCGCTCATCGAGAACAACTGGTTCGCCCGGGCCAAGTCGTACGCAGGCGATCTGATGACCAGCGATGACTACAGCGGCAGCGGCGAGCTCACGCAGACCATGAACTTCCGCGGCAACGTGGTGATCCAGGGGGCGCAGGACAACGGGTCTCAAATCATCGCGGTGTACAATGACGAGGCGCCGCCCGGAGCGCTGACTCTGAACGTGAATGCTTCCTACAACACGTTCATCGGCACCGGAACACGAGCCGGCTTCGTGCACCTGTCGAACGCTGACCTGACCGCCATGTCGGCCGTGGTATCGAACAACATCCTGTTCGGCACCACGCGCCCGGTGTACTCGGAAGAGGACTCGGCCCAGATCAGCGGCACGAACAACTGGCTGATGACCGGAGCCGACGAAAACGGCCTGACCGGATCCATCTTCGACGATGACCCCGGGTTCGCCGATCCGGATGCCAATGACTTCACGCTCGCCGACGGCAGCAGCGCCATCGGTGCGGCCGAGCCGCCCGCGAGCGGCGCGCCGGACCACGAGTACTACAGGGACGAGAGCGTAATCTGCCTGCAGCGTGTGCGCGCGTCGGCCCATGACCTGGGTGCGTTCGAGTCCACGACGACCGGAGACGGGACGGGCCCCGACGGCGCTCCGATACCTGCCACCGGCGGAAGCTCTGGCACCGGCGGCACGCCGAGCGGCGGAAACACGAGCACAGGCGGCGGGAACACCGCCGGAAGGACAGGGTCTGGCGGCACGCCGAGCGGCGGGACCACGAGCGGCGGGGGTAGGTCCGGTGGCGGGAGGACCAGCGCTGGCGGCAGATCCGGCGGCGGAGACACGAGCGCTGGAGGCGAGCCGAGCGGCGGGAGCGACGAGCAGGGCGGCGCTGGCCCATCCAGCGGCGGCAGCGACGAGCAGGGCGGCGTCGGTCCAACAGCAGACGGCGGCCGCACCTCGAGCAGCGGCGGCAGCGACGGGCAACCCGCCGCGGGCGCAGGACCAACCGGCGGCACGGGCGGCCGAGCCGCGACTGCGACGGGCGGCACGAGCAACGCCGGCAGCGCCGGAGCGGACGTCGCGACGGCGGGGAGCTTTGACCTCCACTCGATCGTGCCGGTGAGCGATGACGACGACGAGGGAGGCTGCGGGTGCAGGCTCGGCGGGTCGCAGAGGAGCGCAACTGCGGCATTGCTGTGGGCGGCGTTGGCTCTGGTCGGCGCACGGCAACGAGCCGTGCGAGGCAAGCGCGACACGCGGAGTGCTAACTGATCGACGGCGCAGCAGCAGCGAGCGAAGAGACGTTCGACCGTCGCGCGGGGACGCCGCCTTTGAACCAACGACCCGACGGCGCGTGGCCAGGGGCCCGCCGGCACGCACAGCCCCGACCGGGCATCGGGCCCTGCTCCCGGCCCGTCGTCCCAGCCGGTCAGCGAGCAACGGCGCGTGGACGGCAGCATACTCGAATTGGTCTTGCACTGCCGCGGATCTGGTGGACCCCAGTTGGATCGGCCATGATTGACGAACAGATCGCATGCTCGCCCATCGAATTCGCATCACGATTCCGGAAAGCCACGAAGTGACCGTTCGGCTTCCAGTGGAGCTGCCGGCAGGTGAAGCCGAAGTGATCGTTCTCGCCGGCGAGTCGCTACAGCCGGACCCTCATCGCCACACGCTTTCGTTCGAAGACCGATTCCCGAGAGATCCGGCGCTTGCGCCCATCCAGTTCCACGAAGATCCTGCGGCGCCGCTCTCGGACGATGACTGGCCCGGCGAGCAGCGGCCGTGAGTTGCCTTGTTCTCGACACGTGCGTGCTCCTGTGGCTCGCTGCCGAGCCGCTCCGCCTGAGCACGCGGGTGCGAGACCGTCTGCTGGATGAGCGGAACGAACTCGCCGTTTCCGCCATCTCTGCCTGGGAGATCGCGATCAAGACAGCAAGAGGCAAGCTCGAGCTGCCCAGAGAGCCATCCGTTTGGTGGCAAGCCGCCCTGGCTCGGTACCGCCTCCGGGAGGTGCCGGTCACTGCGGCGATCGCGATGGCTGCCGTGGCTGAAGCCCTTCCGCACAACGACCCTGCAGACCGAATCGTCGTGGCCACGGCGCGGCTCCTGAACGCTCAGCTACTCACCCGAGACCAAGTGCTGCTATCGGCTGTACCGTTTTCCGTCTGGTGAGTGCCTCCGCTTCGCGGCTGGATCGCGACGGCGGTGGACTCGTAGCAGTCGTCGGGCCCCCGGCCCGCGGTACGTGGGCCTTGGCACGGCCCCGCGGCGCGCAAGCGCGCCGCACCGCACACCCACGCGCCGCCGCGGGGGCATCCACCCTTCGCACGAACGGCACTTGACTCGGTCGCGCTTCGAGGGTTCGCTCCCGGCCCATGAAGCTCATCGCGATCAACGGTAGTCCACGAAAGGGAGGCAATACCGAGGCGCTGCTCGAAGCCGTGATGGCGCCGGTTCGTCAGGCGGGCATCGAGACCGAGCTCGTCCAGATCGGGGGCAAAGGGATCAAGGGCTGCCTCGGCTGCTACACGTGCCAGAAGCGCAAGGACTCCCGCTGCTCGCAGCACGACGACATGCTCAATGCGTGCCTGGAGAAGGTGATCGCAGCCGACGCGTTGCTGCTGGGCTCACCGACGTACTTCACCGACGTGACCGCGGATATGAAGGCCTTCATCGACCGCGTGGGGTTCGTCACGCGTTCCAACGGCAACCTGCTGCGCCGCAAAGTCGGCGCCGGGATCGTCGCGGTGCGGCGCGCCGGCGCCACCCATGCCCTGGATACCATGACCCATCTGTTCCAGATCTCGGGCATGATCATGCCCGGCTCGAGCTACTGGACCATGGGCTATGGGCTGCAACCTCGTGAGGCCCTTGGCGACCAAGAAGGCGTCGCGACCATGCAGAACCTGGGGGAGAACATCGCCTGGCTGATGCACAAACTGGCCGGGTAGGCGACGTCCGGCTACCCGTGGTTCGCTCGGCTCGCCTGGTGCTCGAGCGCAGCGGCAAAGCTCACGATGCTGCGAAGCAGCGCGTTGTACGCGCTGTATGGATCGGCCACGCCTGACCGCACCAGCAGATCGTACAGCTCGAGCTCGGCCGCTTGCTCGAGGGCACGCTCCGGAACCTCGATACCGAGCCGGCGCAAGCGCGGTGCGGCAGCAGTGACGAGCAGCGCCTCCGGTGAGAGGCGCTCGGTCGCCAGATCTTCCAGGCCTTTGATGACGAGGTCAGAGCCCGGCAGTGCCAGGTCGAACGTCATGGCTGCTCTCCCGTCGCGAGTGCCGAGCGTGACAGCGCCGCCAGGACCTTGGCTCGGAACGCTTCCGCGTCTATGGCTGGGTAGCGCTCCAGCGAGCCTTCGACGGCGTGGAAGAGCTCCAGCAACCGCTCGGGATCGACGAGCTTCGCTTGAATCATGGCGTCCACGTCACCGAGATCGCGCGAATGCCCGCGCTCGATTTTGGCCAGCGCCTGGGCATAGAAGTCGTAGTGGTAGAAGTCGACCTGGCCGTAGCGTCCAATGTGCACACTGCGTTCGTGCCAGCCAGGCAACTCCGGGATGAACTGCTCCGGCGACGCGAGCTCGACATTGATCTCGAGCTCGTCCTTAAGCCGACCGATCGCGCCGAACGCTCCCGCCGGCTCGGGATCGAGCTTGATGTCCACGTCTACCGTGGAGGACCGCCAACCATAGAGCACGGCGCTCCCCCCGCCGACGATGTACGCGCGGCCGGCGCTCGAGCTCCGCTGTCCGAGCGCTTCGATGAAGCGCATGAGTTTGATCGCGTCGGTGTGGGTACGCACCGCGAGGAGTATGCGCGCACGACGTGCGCATGCCCACGGACAGACGCTTTCCCGCGCTGGATATCCCGGCCCGTGGCATGGGCCCGGGACGGAACGCGGCCAGCGGGCCGACGGCCGGCCGCACGACGTAGCGCCTATTCGATGGGCGCCCAGAACAGATGGCGCTGGCCGCTGCGCTCCTTGATGTACACCAGACCTCGTTCGGGCAGCTTCACTGAGAAGAAGTCCATGACGCCGGGCTCGCAGTACTTGTCCGCCGTCGCGTTCGCGCGAACGCAGAGCTCGCCGCTGCCCGCCTCGGCGTCGTAGTCGCGAAGGTAGATGCTCGCGTCGCCCGCATAGGCGAATTCCGCGTTGCGCACGTACACTCTCTCGTCGACCTTCTCGACCCTGGCTTTCGGTGGCGTGATCAGACGTAGCGTCCCGACATCGTCCTCATCGACTTCACCGAACAGGGTACCCTTGTAAGATCCGCGGCCGATCGTCGGTTGGGCACTGGACACGATCGTGGGTTGTTTCACGCCTTCGACGACGAGGAGCACACGCTCGCCCTGCTCCGGGTCATCGACCAGGGCTCGTTCGGGAAACGATGCGCTCTCGAAGGTCACGACGCCGGTCGCGACATCGCTGACGGAGCCATCCGACGTCCAACGCACCAGCCGGCTCTGCGTCGGCTCTTCGAGCCAGAGGTAGACTCCGTCCGAGCTCCCACGTCCGATGTTCGCAAGAGAACCGCTACCCAGCTCGGCAGCTGGAGCGCCGGCGACGGAGACCAGGATCGTTCCCTCAGACTCGGTCGACATGTGGAAGATGGCCGGCTGCTGCCCTTCGTCGCTCTCCACGCTTCGCACCTCGGCCTCGGACGACGGCGACGGACCGACGGAGATCCTCTCGGCCTTCTTGGTGTCGTAGACGGTCAGGACCGGGTCGGCACACGGGGACCTGTAGGCCAGGTAGCGGGAATCGCCCTTGTCGTCACGCGGGTGTGGATTCGCGAAGCGCACCTGGCAAACGTCGTCATCGAGGTGTTTCGCCGATTCGGCTTGCGACTCGACGAGGTAGAGGCCGCCCTCGTCGACGTAGGCGGCGTCGTTCGAGCCAATATCCACGGTGAGCTCGGTGACGTTCCTTCCGAAATAGCGCGGATGCTTCAATGCGACGTCGCGAACGATGACTCGGTTCGCCGCAAGCTCGTGCACATTCTTGAAGGTAACGAAGACGACGTCGACCTCTTGGTCGACGCTCGACGACTTGCCCGTGGCAGGGTCGAAGGCCAGAAGCTCTGAGTCCTGGCTAAGCACCAGCAAACGCGGTGGGACCAGTCGTTCCGTCAGGGACACGACGCGGGCGCTCGGCAGAGCAGCCACGGGCTCCTTGCACTCGGCGTTGACCAGGTGGAGCGTGCCGCGTCCAGACTCGTCGCGGCTTTCGAAGACCGCAAAGGTGTCTTCGATCGCAATCGGGAAGAGCGGGTCCGGCTTGCTCGCATCGCCAAGCGTCAACGCGGTACAGATGGATCGATCCTCGACCGAGATGACCTGCACCCGGCCGCTGGCGTCCGCGCCTGCTACGGCGGTAACACGCCCCTGAACGCCCAGCGCCACAATGGGCCGGTACGACCCGGCCTTCCCCAGGTCAGCCCCGGGGAAACCCACGTATTGGGGGCCGTTGTCGGTGATCTGGTCCCATCCGGAGCGGTCGAACTTGATGCTGCAGCCGAAAAACGAGAGAAGAACGATGATACCGAATCGCGCTGTACGAGCGTGCCCGGACAAGCTAAACTGCCGCTTCACGGCTTAATGGTAGCTCACCTTACGCGGGAACGGAAAGACTTCAATGCGTTGCGGGTGCGCGTACAACGCGCGGGGTCCTGACTCACTCGCTCGAATGGCTGTCATCGGAGTCCATGGCGGAGGAGCCAGACCGCCGCGGCCAGGCGAAAGCCGCGCGCTTTTCGGGCGAGCTCGGCTCGCGCAGGGACTGCTGGCGCTGGGTATCCTCTTCTCGTCCGTGGGTTCCGCTTACGCCCAGGCGTCGGCACCACGTTCGGTCGACCATGGCTCGCTGGTACCGAATGTTCGGCCTCCAGAGCCGCTCGATATGCCGGTGGTGTACCCGACGGGCGCTACGGGCGAGGGGCGCGTGACGCTGCACATCGTCGTGGAGGCGGACGGGCACGTCAGTCGAGCCGAGCCGCAAGAAGGCGACGAGCCTTTCCGAGCAGCCGCGGCCGAGGCTGCGCTGCGCTTCCGCTTCACTCCGGCTGAGCGCGATGGCCGCGCGGTGGCTGCCAAGATCAAGATCGAGGTGGTGTTCACCCCACCGGAGCCTGAACCCGAGGCGCAGGGCGGGGCCCAGCCGCCTCCGGTGCCCCAGGCGTCCCAGCCCGCCGCACGCTCCCAGGACTCGAGGACCCCGTCCACTCCGGCCGCGACGGCGCCCGGCGCAGCCGGACCAGGTCTGGTCGAGGTTCGTGTCATCGGAGAGCGTTTGGCACCCGACGCGCAGTCGCTGAGCCGCGCAGAGGCGCGCATGATTCCGGGCGCGTTCGGCGACCCGCTACGTGCCGTCGAAGTGCTGGCCGGCGTTGCGCCGGCTATCTCGGGGCTGCCGTATTTCTTCGTGCGCGGGGCGCCGCCTGGCAACATCGGCTACTTCGTCGACGGCGTGCGGGTTCCGATGCTGTGGCACGCGTTCGTGGGCCCGAGCGTGCTCAATCCCGCCACGATCGACAAGGTGACGCTGCATCGCGGGGGCTATCCTGCGCGCTACGGGCGCTACGCCGGCGCGATCCTCACGACCGACACCGTCGTGCCCTACAGCGACTATCAGGGCGAGGCCAGCGTGCGGGTGGTGGACGGCGGCGCCATGCAAACCCTGCCCTTGTCCGAAGACGGGCGGTCCGCCGTGTTGGTGGCGGGAAGGTACGCCTATCTGGGGCCAGTGGTCACCTCCATGATGTCGAACGGCGGGATCGGCTACTGGGACTACCAGGGCAGTGCGCGCGTCGACCTCGGCCCGCGCGACCGGGTGGGGCTGCTCGCGCTGGGCGCGGACGACGACCTCCACTACGGGAACTTCCGCACTTCGACACGCTTTCACCGCATCGACCCCCGCTACGAGCACGACTTCTCGGACGATTCACACCTGCGCATGGCCGTCGCCTTCGGCACGGACCGCACGGAGAGCGCCAAGGGAGCCGTCTACGACACGGTCGTCACTCCTCGTATCGAGCTGCACCAACGCTTCGGCGAAGTACTCGCGCTTCGGGTAGGTAACGACGCCATCTGGGACAGCTTCCATCTCGATCCGGGCAGCCTGAAGTACCGGCAGCTCGTCAGTTTGCTCGGGCTCATGGGGTCACGCGAAGAGACCACCTTTGGCAGCTACGTCGACTTGACCTGGCACCCGACGCGCGACGTGTGGGTCTCACCAGGGCTCCGCGGCGATCTCTTCCATTCGCAGGGCAGGTCGCTGGTCGGCATCGATCCGCGCATCGCCGCACGTTTCGAGGTGACACCGACGCTGGCGCTCGAGCATACCCTCGGTGTGGCTCACCAGTCCGCGAGCTTCATTCCCGGGATCCCGGGGGCGGAGGTCATGAGCGTGCACGAGGGGCTGCAGAGCTCGATCCAGGCGAGTTCCGCAGTCGAGTTGCGTCTTCCTGAACACTCGCTGCTCTCGGTCACCGCTTTCGAGACCATCTACGACAATCTCGCGGATCCGCTGGGCACCGAACACGTCATCAGCTGGAATGCCGACCAGGCGGGCGAACGCGTGAACGGCGCCTGCTACGGACTCGAGGTTTTTTACAAGCGCCCGATATCCAGACGCGTCGGAGCCATCGTGGCGTACACGCTCTCGCGCACGACGCGTAGCTATGATCGCATCTCCACGCTCGCGTCGATCGACCACACGCACGTCGCCACGGCATCGCTCGTGGTGGACCCCGGCAACCATTGGCTGCTCGGCATGCGCAACTCACTGCTGAGCGGCATACCAACCCGGGTCCCGACGGCCGATGGCCCCATCTACGACGGCAGCAACAGGACCCCTCCCTTCTTCCGGATGGACCTGCGCGCGGAGAAACGCTACAAGTTGGGCGAGCGTGCCTCGTTCAGCATCGTCGCCGAGTTGCTCAACGCCACGTTCTCGCACGAAGTAACGCAGCGCTCGTGCAATGAAGAAAAATGCACCGAATCCGGCATTGGACCGATCGTCGTGCCGAACGTGGGGGTGGAGGCGAGGTACTAGACTCGACCCCCACTGCGCGGCTTCACACTCTGCGCAGTGCGGCGACGGCCGGCAGCTCGAAGTGCGCTGGGCGGCCTACCGAACTCGCGCGTGATACTCCTGCAGTGACCGGAGCTCGCTCGAGCCAGCCTGGCGCGCAGCGATGCCCACCGCGCTGCTAACGGCGGCGGAAAGCGTGGTGACGTAGGGCACCTTGTGCTTGATGGCCGCCTTGCGAATGTAGGAGTCGTCCACCTTGCCGAGGCGTCCGATGGGCGTATTGACCACGAGCTGAATCTCGCCTTGCGCGATCAGATCCGCGATATTCGGTGAGCCCTCGTTGATCTTGTTGACGAGCTGTGCCTCGAAACCGTGCTCGGCGAGCAGGCTGCGGGTTCCACGGGTCGCCTTCAGGGAGAACCCGAGGTCGCGGAAGCGGCGCGCTACCTCGACGATGCGCGGCTTGTCCGCATCGGTCACGCTCAAGAGCACCGCACCGCTGCTGGGGAGCGCCGACTGTGCGGCCTCCTGGGCCTTGTAGAAAGCCAGGCCGAAGCTGTCCGCCATGCCGAGCACCTCACCGGTGGATCGCATCTCGGGGCCGAGCACCGGATCCACCTCCTGAAACATGTTGAAGGGGAAGACGGCTTCCTTCACCCCGTAGTGGGGCACCATCCGAACGCCCACATCGAGGTCGCTCAAGCGCCTGCCCAGCATGACCTGCGTGGCGATTCTGACCATGTTGATGCCGCACACCTTGGAAACCAACGGCACCGTTCGGGAGGCGCGCGGGTTGGCTTCGAGCACGTAGACCACGTCGCGCATGATGGCGTACTGGATGTTCATGAGCCCGACCACGCCGAGTTCGATGGCAATGCTGCGCGTGTACTCGGAAATCGTCTCCACGTGCTTCGGCGGAATGCTCACCGGAGGGATCACGCACGCAGAGTCGCCCGAATGGATGCCCGCGAGCTCGATGTGCTCCATCACCGACGGCACGAGCGCGTCCTTGCCGTCGGAAATCGCGTCCGCCTCCGCCTCGATCGCGTCCTCGAGGAACTTGTCGATGAGGATGGGCCGCTCCGGCGTGACCTGTACGGCCGCCTGCAGATACCGTTCGAGCATCTGCTCGTCGTGCACACACTCCATGGCGCGACCACCCAGCACGTACGACGGTCTCACCATCACTGGATAGCCGATGCGTTCGGCGATTTCGTGCGCTTCGCGGTAGGTCTTGGCCATCCCGGAGTCAGGCTGCGGGATCCGCAGGCGCTGCATGACCTGCCGGAAGCGATCGCGGTCTTCGGCCAGATCGATGGTTTCCGGAGAGGTCCCAATGATCTTCACGCCCAACCGTTCGAGCTCACTTGCGATGTTGAGGGGAGTCTGACCACCGAACTGCACGATGGCGCCGTCGGGCATCTCCTTGTCGTAGATGGAAAGCACGTCCTCCACGGTGAGCGGCTCGAAGTAGAGCTTGTCCGAGGTGTCGTAGTCCGTCGATACCGTCTCGGGATTGCAGTTGACCATGACGGTCTCGAACCCGAGCTCGCGCAGCGCGAAGGCAGCGTGGACGCAGCAGTAGTCGAACTCGATCCCTTGACCGATCCGATTTGGCCCTCCGCCGAGGATCATCACCTTGCGACGCCCGGTCGATACGGGTACGCGGTCCGGCGCGTTGTAGGTCGAGTAGTAGTACGCGGCGTTCTCGACGCCGCTCACGCGCACCGGCTCGTATGCCTGCAGGATCTGGCTCGCCCGTCGCGCATCGCGGATGTCGCTCTCGCCGATTCCGAGCAGACTTCCGAGATAGCGATCCGAGAAGCCATCCTGCTTGGCACGGCGCAGAAGGTCCGCGGGCGGAACCTGACCGCGGAACCCGAGGATCTGCTCCTCGAGCTCGACGAGCTGGCGCATCTGTTCGATGAAATAGGGCTTGATATGTGTCTGCTGGTAGAGTGCCTCGGTCGTGGCTCCTTTGCGTAGCGCTTCGTACATGAGGAATTGGCGCTCACTGGTCGGAACGTCGAGCCGTCGAGTGATCTCCTCGAGCGGAAGGCCGTGAAAGTCCTTCGCGAAGCCGAGGCCGTAGCGCCCCTTTTCGAGCGAACGGATGGCCTTCTGGAAGGCTTCCTTGTACGTCTTGGCGATGCTCATCACCTCGCCGACGCCGCGCATCTGGGTCCCGAGCCTGTCCTGGACGCCCTTGAACTTCTCGAAATCCCAGCGCGTGAACTTGATCACGACGTAGTCGCCCGACGGCGTGTACTTGTCCAACGTTCCGTCACGCCAGTAGGGGATTTCGTCCAGGGTGAGTCCGCCCGCCAACATCGAGGAGACCATGGCGATGGGGAACCCGGTCGCCTTCGAGGCCAATGCCGAGGAGCGCGAGGTGCGCGGATTGATCTCGATCACGACGACTTTGCCCGTCTTGGGGTCGTGCGCAAACTGGATGTTGGTGCCACCGATGACCTCGATCGATTCGACGATCGAGTACGAGTACTTCTGCAGGCGAGCCTGCAACTCGGGAGCGATCGTGAGCATGGGCGCGGCGCAGAACGAGTCGCCCGTATGAACACCCATCGCGTCGATGTTCTCGATGAAACAGACGGTGATCATCTGGTTCTTGGCGTCTCGTACCACCTCGAGCTCGAGCTCCTCCCAGCCGAGCACGCTCTGCTCGATGAGCACCTGCCCCACCAAGCTCGCGCTCAATCCGCGGCTGGCGATGGAACAGAGCTCTTCTTCGTTGAAGACCAGTCCTCCGCCCGTTCCGCCCATCGTATACGCCGGACGCACGACCACCGGATAGCCGAGGCGGTCTGCAATGCGCAGCGCACCGTCGACGGTCGTCGCGATGTCGCTCGCAGGCATCTCGAGGCCGATCTTGTTCATCGTGTCCTTGAATGCCTGACGGTCTTCGCCGCGCCGGATGGCGTCCGTTTGTACGCCGATCACCTGTACGCCGTACTTGTCGAGCACGCCCGCGGTGGCAAGCTCCGACGAGAGGTTCAAGCCCGATTGCCCGCCGAGGTTTGGAAGGAGCGCATCCGGCCGCTCTTTGGCGATGATGGCCTCCATCGAACGGGCATTCAGCGGCTCGATGTACGTGACGTCCGCCATGCCTGGGTCGGTCATGATCGTGGCCGGGTTCGAGTTGACCAGCACGATTTCGTAGCCGAGCTTGCGGAGCGCTTTGCAGGCTTGTGTGCCCGAGTAGTCGAACTCGCACGCTTGTCCGATCACGATCGGACCGGAACCAATGATCATGACCTTCTTGACGTCGGTACGCTTCGGCATGGGCTCTCCTCGGACGGCGTTGGGGGGCGGCGAATGTTTCCAGAATGTTTCGTCGCGGTCGATGGGCACCGAGGCCAAATCGACAAGGAAGGAGCAGTGAACAACCGGCCGAATCGCAGCCACGGAGTATGCCGACGGGCCGACCACTCTTCTGGACGCGCGTTGGGTGCAGAAAGCTCCGAAACCGTGGTCGGGACGCGCGTCCAACGGTCATCGGCGGACCGGCGGGTAGCGACCCCGGCGCGCTCTCGCCTACGATAGGTCCTGCCCATGGACGCTGCCGAAGGCTTGAACCAGGAGGCCATCAACGCACTCTCGTCGGAGCTTCGCGAGGCACGTCTGCTCTTGGAGCAGGTTCGGCAGGAGCTGGCGCAGGCCACGGACCACGGGCTCGCTGTGCTCGAAGCCGCTGCTGCGGAGCAGTTGCGTCAGGCTCACGATGCCGCTCACAGCCTCTTGCAGATCGTGAGCCAGGCCGAGCACGTCCGGCAGGCGCTGGCGGCCGATGCCGGGCACGCCAGGCAGTCGCTCGAAGAGCTCGTGGATCGTGAACGCGCCGAGGCGACGGCCGCGGTGGCGCACGCGTGCGAAAACGCCGCCCACGCGCTCGGCGAGAAGGCCAACGAGCTCGAACAGCACGCCGTCGACACGCTGGAGCAGGTCCGCGGAAACATCGTCGAGAATCTCGTCAAGCTGCGTGACGAGTCGCTCGAGGACTTGCAGACCGCGCGCAGCCAGGCTCTCGGCAGCATCGACCAGGCCGAGCGACAGGCTTCGTCGGTCCTGTCACGCCAAGCCGATTCGCTCGCGCAAGGACTCCAAGATCGAGCGGAGCACCTGCTCGCAGCGCTGGTGGATCGCGGAGAGCATCTGGTCAGCTCGCTCGCCGAAAACGCGGAGCGCCTTTCGGATCGCCTGAGCGGGTTCGCTGAGGACTCGCTTCAGAAGATCTCGCACCTGCAGGACGGCGTCCTCGATATGCTTCAGTCCCGAGTCGCGGGACTGCGGGACGAACTCGAGGCCAACGGCGCGACCTGGGTGGAGCGTATCCTGCACGAAGCAAACCGGGTACTCGACCACGTACCGGTCGTGGGCACCGTCAGCGGCATCGCAGAGGACGTGTTGCACGAGGTCAACAAGCGCTGAGCATGCTGGATCCCATCAAGGAGCTGGTCGACTTCGGCATGCTGGCGCGCGTGCTCAAGCTCGAAGACGCGACGCTCGAGACCCGGCTCGCCGCCCTGCGTGAACGCATGCGCTCGGCAAAGGGAGACGCCGAATGGGTAGCCGTCTACCAGGAAGCGCTGGTGCTGTTCGAGCGAGTACTCGAAGCATGCACGCCCGTCGGTGGTTCCGAAACGCCGGCACCGCTCGATCCAGCCTCCGCGAAGCGCAAGGCGCAGGCGCTCGCCGCTGCGCAGTCCGCGCTGCAGCAGGCGCACTCGAGCTGGACGGTCCGCCTGACGACGCAGCTGCGCAACGAGCTCTGGCCGAAGCTCGAGCGCTCCGTCGTCAAGCTCGAGGTGAGCGGCACGATCGAATCGGACACCGGCATGACGCGATTCGTCGTAGAGCCCCAGCAACTCGAGGACTTCTACGGCTGGCTCGCGAGCATCGAGCGCCGCTGGCTCGACAACAACGGCGAGCTCGTCGCCGTTCGTGCGAATGAAGGCATGCGCGAGGCCGCCGGCAACGAGCCGTTCGATTTCGAGGTGCGCCCGGCCGCGCTTCCCGCCGCCCCGCCCTGCACGCCCAGCTCGCCGCGGCTTCACGGGCACGCCGTCAGCACCCCTGGCCCCTTCGAGCTGCTCGGGAGCACGTACAAGATCGTCATGTCCGTGGTTACGGCGGTCGCCAGCGTTGGCTTCATGGCGAGCCGCTACAGCGGCAGCACGCTGGTCGCCGGGTTGCTTCGCTATGCGCTACTGGTTGCGCTCGTCGGCGCCGTCGTCTCGGCGGCCATGCTCATCCCCAAGCGCCGGAGGCAGGGCAACGCTCGCCTGAAGCACGACGCGACACAGAAAGTGCAGGCCGAGCTACTGTCGGTGCTGGAGCGGCGGTTCAATCAGCTCAAGGAAGACCAGCTCGGCGCGATACGCAAGCACCTTTCGAGCGAAGCAACACGATTGGGCGTCATCGTGCGGGAAGCCCAGGAACGAGCGTCGAGCCCGACCATGGCCGTCGCGGCGCTCGGAGCGCGACTGTCGGCCAAGGACGAAGCGAACCTCAGAGGTCCGTGGCGGGAGGCGACGAACGCCAGGCTCGTGGCGCTCGGCGGAGAAACGTCATGACGGGGTTCCCCCCTCCTCCTACAGGAAGAACGACACCCCGATCGAAAACGCTGGCGCAAAGGGCAGCGTGAGGCGGGCCATGAGAGCGACAGTGTCGTTGAAGTGGTAGCGCCCCCCTCCCCAAATCTGGGGATGCACCCGCGTATGGTCGTCGACCTGGATGAACAGGCCGGGCTCGCCGAGCACGGACCAGTGTCGGGTCAGAAAGAAGTTCCACTGGAGCGCAACGGGCAGATTGATGGTGCGCCCCCGGGCGAAGGGGTCCTTGTCGATCCCGAACGAAATGGCGACGTTGTTGTTGATGGTCGAGACGAATCCGTTGTCGACGACCGGAATGCTGACGCGCAGTCCGAGGCCGGGGCCTTCGTCGAACGAACGGCCAAAGACGAACACGGCTTCCGGCTCGAGCTCGACCGAATAGTCCGGGTGAGCACCCGGGATGCCGATCACCGATTCATCGGCCAGTGCGGTGTGTGACAACGTCAGGGTAGCGATGACCGCCGACGCGCCGAGCAGTAGCGGCAGAGCGCACGCGAATTGCGGTCTACCAAGGGGGTTCAGGCTAGGTGTCAGAAAGAACATGGGGCGGATCGGAACCTCTCTCTCGTGTCGCGTCAAGGTCGCGGAAGCGAGCGAAGGATGGGACGACCTCGATGGAGCTTTGTCATGTCAGGATCCCTGTTGGACTGAGGTAACCGCAGACGCTTTGGATCAGTCGCCGCGTACACGCGTGCGCCCAAGAAACCTGCCGACAGTTTCGTGGGCCGGCCTCGGTTGCGTCGACCGGTCGGCGGACAGGGCACCCGCGAGCTCTACGGACAGCTGTACGCCCCCACATTCGGCGTGCAGGTTGGGTTGTTGCTCGTGGCGTAGTCGAAGGCTGCCGCGACGGCCTGCGCCGGGAGCGTCCCCACCATGGGCGTCCGATCGGGCCCGGTCCAGGGCCAGACGGCCCCCGCCGGCCACCAGCGGGGCTTGGACTCGTAGTAGAGCGAGGTAGGCAAGTCCCGGGTCGAGATGTCGGGGTTAGGAAGCGCGAGTGCCGGGAAACCACGATTGCATCGTCGCGCTGTGCGCCTCGGGCGAGCAGGTAGGCATACATGTCGGCGCACAGGCAGCCATCGCGTCTCCTTGCGGCGACCCGACGGCTGCTCCAGGAACGCGAGGCGCTGACCGTCGAGCTGCTCGATCGGTCGGGACAGCACGCGGCCGCCGAGCGGCGAGCCCGGGCTTTCGTCCAGGCCCTTCCGCGAAGTCCGTTTGCGCCGAGCCTGAGGCGTGTGCTCGAGGCGAAGCCGTGACCGGGCCTTGTGCTACGGCCCGCCCGCCACGTACGGCCGAGCCTGCTTGATCACGATGCGATCGTCACGGGTCACCTTTATCTCGATGTCGAGCTCGAGCGGTTGGATCTCGGGGTACACGTCGGTCTCAAAATGAGCCTGCGCCACCGACAACAGGTCTGCGAGCTCTTGAAGCCGGGTTCGGCTCCAAATGGGCAAGGGCGACAGCGACGACGAGGTCAGCACCTGTGCGTCCATCACGGTGCCATCGGAGCTCTTTCGAAAGGTGAGCGTCTCGGCAACGACGGTGGGGTCCGGCGGGTCGACCACCGGCTGTCCGCCGACCTGCGAGACCACGCGAGTATAAGGCTCCCCGTCTGGGTCGGACAGGTTCGTCACGGCGACCGCATCCACCCTCTCCAGCACGAACGAAGGATTGACCTGGATCCCCATCAGCGCCGTCTGTTGATCGATGCCGAAGTAGGCGCGCTCCTCGAAGGCCCGATCGTTCCAGAGGCTTGCGTACACCTTCTTGACAGCACGCGCCACGCTGCGCTCTTTGCTCAGATCCGACGAGAGATCCTTCACGATATCAGCCACCCAGGTTCGCTCCGGGTGCTCGGCGAGCTCGACGCGCCGCTGGTCGAGCTCCGCCTGGAGCGCCGCGCGCTCGTCGTCGGACAGACAGGCCGACGGTCCCTCGGTGTCGCCGTCCAAATCGTCCGCAAAGCAGCCGCGGGCCGAGTCGTGTAGCCCCGCGCCGCTCAGCCGGGTGGTGTCCTCGACGTTGCTGCTGCTGCGGAACTTGAGCGGCATCGTCTCGTACTTCGAGCCAAAGACCGCCTGGGCCGTCTCGGCGAGCTCGGCGATGGACTCCGGCGCCACCTCGGCGTCCTCGATGGCGTCGCGCAGTGCCTCGAGCTCCGAGCGCCGATACACGGCGTCCGTCCGGGTGCGTGGATCGGTGAGCAGCTCGCTGACGCGGTCGGCCAGGCCGGTCTGCTCCATCCACTCGCGGTAGCGGGAAAACGGGATGCCGAACCCCACCAGGCGGTTTGGCTTGGGCAGCACAGTGTAGAGCTCGCCGAGGTTGGCTGCCTTGCTGCCATACGCGGTCACATCGCCGGCGGACAGGTGGGCCACCGACATCAGGCTCTCCTCGTCGAGATCCGGCGTCGGCAATGTGATGGGAGGCACGCGCAGGCTCCAGAACGCCTCGGCATCGACGAGCAGCGCCGGTTCGAGCGTCGCCGTTTCGGCTTCGACATGCAGGTGCGCCAGACGGCCGTCGAGCTCCATCAGCGCCTGGTCCTGGAAGACGTCCGAGATCCGCGCGTTCGGGATCTGTTTCTCGCGCAAGCGCAAGTTGAGGTGACTGTGAACGTTCTGAGGCAGCGCGGTGACCAGTCCCGCCACCAGGCCGATGTCGTCCGACGCACCTTCGATCACCAGGAGATCGCGCGGCCCCAGATCCGAGGGCAGCGTCTGTCCGGACGCTACAATGCGCAAGTATCCGTAGCCGTCGCCGACGCTGTAGCCTTCGGCCGCGACGTCCGGCTGCACCAAATCCACGGCATTGACGACGCTGATGCCGAACGCGTCGAGTTCATCGGCCTGCTCGCGCAAGCGCGCGGCCTGGTCGGTATCGGCGCCCACCAGCACCAACAGGTCGCGCGCATACGGGGCGCAGCGCTCGATGCGCTGATACAGCCCCAACAGCTCCTCGATCTCGAGCGGCTCTTGGGCATCGGCGTACACGAATAGCCCCATGACCCCGCGTTTGCCGGTGCGAGGATGGCGCGCTCCCGAGAAGAGGCGCAGCTCACCGCCCCAGAGTACGCGGGAGGCGCGGTGGACGACGAGCGTCAGGTAGGTGTCGAAATCGAGCGTTTCGAACTCGGGGAACGTCCTCAGAAAGGGAAGGTGAAGCGGATAGGTGGCGGTGTCCTGGAAGGTGCAATCCCGGTCGAGGGGCTCGGGTGGCTTTCGGCCGTCGATGCGCGCCAGGTACTTGACCGCCCACTGTTCGCCTTGCAGGCGTGCGAAGTCCGCAGGGGTGTCGAGGCGGGTGGCGAAGCGTGGATCGGACTCGGATTCGGGCGCGTCTGGAGCTCCGGCGTCCGCTTCGGGACGCGACCCGCTGTAGGCCCCGCCTGCCCCGGCATTCGATTCGACGCGCGGCTCGGCGGCGTGCCGGTGTGGCTCGGTCGGCGGCTGAGCGCGCAGGTCACTGCATGCAGCCGGAGCAGCTACGCAAAGTGCAACCGCCAGGGTAGGTGACGTCCAGGCCTTCGGGCGGCTCAGCACGGACCTCCGGTTCTGCACTCCGTGCTCGGACCACCGCCCGCGACGCACTCGGTCGTCGGGAGCGTGATCGGGCCCCGCACGACCGTTGTGCCCGACAGCACGGTCAGGGTGGCCGTCTTCGGCGCGTCGGGCCCCGCGATTTCGTAGGTCAGTCCGCCATCGCCGAAACTCAGCGCGTCGGCGCAGTTGTGCAGCGAGCCGGCGTACGCGCCGGCCAGTGCAGTCTCGTCGAGACAGATCACCGAACCGTCGACCTGTAGGGCCAGACGCACGGCTGCCCAAGGCATGGTGCCGGACGTGCCCATTCGGTCATCGGTCTCGAGCGCCAAGCGCAGAGTGATCTGTTCACCAGTGTTGTCGCGCGTGGAGATCTGCCAGCTGCCCAGGAGATCTCGGAGCCCGGCGAAACAGCTTTCGATGGTCTCACCTCCGCTTCCGCCCGTTCCTGCCGTGCCGCCGCTTTCACCCGTTCCGCCTGCACCGGTGCTGCCACCCGCTGCTGCCGTGCCGCCGCTGCTGCTCGCACCGCCGCTGCTTGTCCCGCCCTCTCCCGCGGCGCCACGGCCGCCGGTAGGCGCTTCGCCACCAGCGCCGCCCTCGCTGACCTCGCCGCCCGTGCCTCCAACAGGAGCTTGGCCCGCAGCACCGCCAGCGCCCAGGTCGCCACCGGTGCCGCCCGATGCCGCACGACCTCCTGTGTGTGTAGCGCCGCCCGTGGTCACACCTCCGGCGCCAGTACCTCCCGTCGTCGTCGAGCCGCCCTGCGGGCTCGCGCCAGATCCGCCCCGACCGCCACTTGCGGCACCACCTGTGCTCACGCTGGACCCACCCGTCCCGACGCGGCCTCCGGTTGCCGATGGTCCGCCGCCTGTTGCCGCGCCACCGCTCGCGGCTGCGGCGCTGCCACCTGTGCCACCGGTCGAGGAGCCCCCGGTTTCACCTGCAGTGGCACCGGCCGCACCTCCCGGTCCGCTGCCAGGGCTCCGCGAGGTGTGCGTGCATGCCAGGCCCAGCAGACCAGCCAAAGCAAGAATCGCCGAGCATCCCCTGTTCGCCAGCATGGATCGACTCTTGATCGTCGTTCTGTGCGCGTCAAGCGCCGGGGGAGCACGGCCGCGATCGACGGTCGACTGGCCGAGTCGCAGTCGCCGACGGTGGAGGTCGGGGCTTCGCAGCTTGCGCCCCGAAGCTGCATCGACGGCACGCTTCGGCGGCCTGCGACCGCGCGCGACGAAGCGGCCGTGTAGCCTCCTTGATCCGGTCAATAATATATGCCGTAAATAGGTTCTCGTCGTGCTCATCGCTTCGCCTCCTCGTCGCGGCCGACCGCCCAAACCCGGCGCAGGCGCTCCTCACACCCCGCGGCCGTCCTTCGACCGCTGGACCGCCCTACACGTGACCTTGCGCATCCTCCCCGGCCTGCGCTCACTGCGCGGCTGCAGGACCTTCCGCGCCATCCACCGGGCTCTTTGCAGCGGCAACGAGCGCCCCGACTTCCGGCTCGTCGAGTACTCGGTACAAACGACCCATTTCCATCTACTCGTCGAGTCACCGAGCACCCAGTCTCTGACTCGAGCCGTCCAGGGCCTCGCCATCCGTCTGGCTCGCTCGATCAATCGAACCTCCCGCCGCTCCGGAACCGTCTTCTGCGACCGCTATCGTTCTAGGGTGATCACGGGGTCGCGCGACGCCCGTGACACGCTTCGCCATGTGTTGAACAACGCGCGCCGTCACGCCCGCTCGGCCCGCCGCAACCAGACGCGCTGGACCGACCCCTGCTCCTCGGCCCCGTGGTTCCGACAATGGTCGGTACCCTGCCACGCGCCGGCTTTCATTCCCGATCAGCGATACCTCGTCTTGACAGCGCTCGGCACTGCCGCCGTGCCGCCGCGAACCGACCTGCTCGCCTCCGGCTGGTCCAGAGCCGGCCCCATCGATCTCCTGCACATCCCCGGCCCGCAGCCGTAGCTCGCCAGACTCCGAGCCCGTGCGCCGTCCCAAAGTCCACCGCCCCCCAAGCGCGCCATAGCGCCGAGCCTCGACATGGTTCGGCCACGGCCGCTGCGATCGTCGCGGGGACTCGAACGAGCAGCGGCCGGACCAGACTCCCCACCCTCTACTCTACGACGCGAACGGTATCACGCCCTTCGAGCGCGATCCGCCGATCCCCTTTCTCGAGGACAGCCGTCACCGCGAACGTCACGGCCTCTCCCGCGGTGATGTTGATCAGGTCGTCCGTGTCGAACTGTGCGAGATAGATCGGCAGGCCCGGCACCTTCACGACCTTCTGCGCGAGCGCGCCTTCGCAGACGACGGCGACGTTCTCCCAGTGGCGCAGATTGAGTCCGCTCGGACCCATGACGACCGCGGTGAACTTCTTGGTCTTGCTGAGACGAAGGGTCGAGGGTGCGACGTAGACCCACGAGGCAGTGGGCTCGGCGCAAACGAAACTCGCGGTGTCGTCGATGCTGCCTGCTCCCAGATAGCGCGCAACTTGCGGATAGGGACACATCGGCCGGGTTCGTCCGTCGGGACGTGCACCGGTGTAGGCCGTAGGTTCGATGCCGTCTTCGACCCAGCCGACGAGGGCGCCGAAGAGCGCTTCGATGTCGAAACAGCCGACGCCTCCACCGCAGTGGAACATGCCCGGGATCATGTAAAGCTTGTAGAAATCCTGGGTCTGGTCGTCGCCCATGAGGTCGAGCACGTCGTCGTAGTACGCGGCGGACTGATACGGTCCGGTCGCGTTGTCGGCCCAGCCGTCGTAGTGCACCATCTTGCCGCCCAGGTCCCTGAACTCGGAAAGATCCGGGTCGTTTGCGTCGCACAAGGGACCCACTTTCTGCGCCACCTGCGGCCAGTCCGTGTCGAAATTGAAGGTCATGAAGTCCCAGAACATCCCGGGAGGCGGCTCCAAACCAAAAAACCCGACGGCCCCGGCACCGACCAGTGGGGAAAGACCCAAGCCCGGCCCACCCAGCTCGACCGGCCAAACGAGCCACGGGATCCAGCCGCTGGCGCCGTCGGCCAGGGCCTCTGACCCAAGGGGCTCTCCGAAGGTGAGCAGCTCGCCGGCGGAGTTGCGCGGCCCGTCGTACACGGCATAGATGGCGCTGCGCTGGGCGGTCGTGAAGCAATCCGTGCCGTCCACGTCGCCCGCGCAGGCCGGGAGATCCGTTTGCGCATCGAACGGGCACAGATGGGGATCATCGATCACGCCGTCCACGAGTCCGTCCGTGCTGTCGCATCGGGCCGCCACGGCCGCGGCAAGCAGTGGGAGCTTGGCCAGATCGATGGTTCCGGGGCCGAGAAGCTGCTGACCTTCCCATACGCCGCGCATCATGATCTCGGAGAAGTAGTGAACGGGCGCACCGACGAGTATCCCGTCGAAATCCGCGGGGTATCGTTGCGCCTCGATCAGCCCCTGGCGCCCGCCCGTGGAGCATCCGACGTAGTACGAGTACTCAGGGGCGGCGCAGTAGTAGGTGTCGGCAAGGGTCTTGGCCAGGACGGTGGTTTCGTGGATCGACTCGTCGCAGTAGTCGATGAGCTTCTCTTCCGCGTCCGGATTGCTGTTGTCGGGCGGGTTGTAGGCGAAGCTCCAATCGACGACCTCGCCCTGATGGCCCGTGTCGGTTCCCGCGGTCGCGAAGCCCTGGAAGATCCCGGGCACCATGGAACCCTCCTCGATGGATCCCGCAGCGACACTGTTGCCCACCACGTACAACCGGCCGTTGTACGTCCAGGTGGGAAGCTTGACGTCGAACCCTTGCGCGGGCGCTATCACGCCGCGCACGTCGCAGTACTCGGGCACCGGAATGGTGAAGGGCCCCGTCATGCCGATTCCGCTGATCTCGGTACGAAGCTCGGCCGAAATGATCGTCACCTCCGGACCGAAATCGGCCGTCAGCAGCCCTTCGCACGGAGCACAAGGCGCGGCTGCGCCCACGCTAGGCCTGAGGGCCACCATGGCAAGAAAGACGGATGCAATGAGTACACGGTCCAGTCTATGACGCATTGTGCGCCTCCTTTTTTGCTCGGTAGTCAGCCATTCTTGTGAACAGGGTGGTGATTTCGCATCGACGAATTACTGTTGTCCGGGGAGTCCCAATGCTTGCATCGCTCGGCAGCTACAGGGAAGGGACCCTTCCGCCCTCCCCCAGGCGTCGCTGCCCTTCGGTGGCCGTCCGTCCGCTGCCGACTCCCTCGACGCCACGGCCTGCACTGCTCGAGCCGCCCACCCGGCTGGACGCCCTGGCCGAGCATGGGAGGGGACTGCGCAGGCTGCCGTGGATGCGCTGATGGAGATCATGTGCGGAGCAGGGACGACGTGACGAGCGCTCGTGGTGCGCGCGGTGCAAGCCAAACTACCACAATAGCAAACTACATCCGCGGCCGCACGCACAATCGTCGGGCGCGCGCGAGTCCGGTACCCGCGCGAGCTCCGCTCGGTCTTCGAACGTCTTCGAACGTCTTCGAACGTCTTCGAACGTCTTCGGGCGCTCGGGTTCTTGGGTCATGAGCGTCGGGTCTTCGGGCGTCGCGCCTGGGGGAACGCGGAGCTACAGCTACGCTGCAGGTACGTCCGCAGCACCAGCAACGGCAGGCGCCGGGCATGGAAATGCAAGTGGGAGTGGGAGAAGGGGGCCACCATGCAGCGCGCTCAAAGCCGCCGGCCCCGTGCGGCGCTAGGTATCCATGCACGCGCTCGGGGCACGTCTTGGGCCGGAAAATGCATCGTTCCTGCGCGCCCGGGTTCGGTGTACAGTCGTTCGGTCGTGTTGGAGGAGCTGTTCGCCTGGTACAACCTGATCTTCTATCTGCCCCTGGCGCTCGGGGTCTTGCTCGTGCTCGGGATGGCGCTTGGAGCTGCGGAGCCGAGCCATGATCTCGGAGACCACGATGCGGCGGGGCCGGACGGGGATGCTCAGGCCGGCGCGGACGGGGACGCGCACGACGCGGAGCATGATGCCGGCGGAGGGTCTCACAGCCTGCTCTCGCTGCTCGGATTCGGCCGCGTGCCGGTCATGATCCTGGCGACCACCATGTGTCTGGTGTTCGGTGGGGTGGGCGTCATCCTCAACACGGGACTGACCGCGATCGTCAGCACGCCGAACCTGTTGGTGTGGGGTTCGCTCGCCGGTGCGCTCACCGCCACCGTGGTGCTCACCGGGTTCTTGAGCCCGCTGTTGGCCAGGCTGATGCGTGAGAAGCTGCGCGCCGTCACCGAGGTGGATCAGAAGGTGGAAGTGGCCAAGCGAGCTCAGCAGAAGGCGGTGGCCGAAGCCGAGGCGCAGCGGGCTCTGGCCGAGGCGAAGCTCGCCGAGGCCGAGACGGAGTGGCAGAAGGCGCGCCAGCAGATTATCACCGTCGAGCAGCTCGCCGAAGCCTACCGCAACAAGCAGAAGGCAGTCATCGGCGCGGAGGCCGAAGCGAGCCAGAGCTACGTCGCTGCGCAACGGACTCGGAAGTTCGCCACCACGGGGCCGCTGAGCAGCGTTGACATCGGACCCGAGTGAGCATGGACTGTGGACCACGTGTCGATGTTCGCTCGCACTTGGAGATCCGCGGTTGCGCTTGCGCTGCTGCTCGGCAGCAGCCCGCTGGGCTGCCAGCGGGGCAAGAGCGCGCAGCCCGCGGCACAGGCACGGCCCGGCAGTCCCGTCATCGAGTTCGATGAGCGCGTGCACGATTTCGGCATCGTGAACCAGGACATGTTTCTCAAGCACCAGTTCGTGATCAAGAACACGGGCAACGCCGTGCTATCCATCCAGAACGTGCGCACGTCGTGCGGTTGCACGACGGCTGCCGTTGGGCTCGAGGCGATCCCGCCCGGCGGCAGCAGCCCGCTGGAGGTCACCCTCGGCATGCGGTACTTCTCCGGGCGGGGCAGCAAGACCATTCAGATTGACTCGAACGACCCGCGCAATCCCACGTCCGCCCTGGAAATCAAGTACGACATGCAACGCTTGATCGCGTTCCGGCCGTTCTTTCCCACCCTGACCACCCGGGCAGGCAGGGACAAGGTGGAGAAGGTCTGGCTGGAAGGAAGCCTGGCCGAGCAGGCCGAGCTTCGCGTGATCAAGACGGAGAGCGGCGAGTGTCAGGTGCTGGCCAGGCCCATCCAAGAGCGTCAGGGCGGCAAGACGCGCAAGGGGCTCGCGCTCACGCTCAAGGGCGACAAGCCGGGCACGGCCACCGGTCAGGTCACTCTCGCAACCGGCCTACGCAATCCGGCCGAAGTGCTTGTGCGCTTCAGAGCGACGGTGGAGGAGTGAGCGAGGGGCTCTTCGCCACCACAACCTCGAATGCGGCGTCTCGGCTCTTCCGCCGCTCACCGAATGCCTTTGAACACAACATACGTGAGCGTCGCACAGAAGTCATCGCGGTTCGGCAGGAAGTCCGGCGAATCCGAACGCACCAGACTGAGTGTCTTCTCCCAGTCGCGGCCGGTGACGTGTCGTTCGAGACCGCCGAAGAACATCCAGTAGGCGTCGGCCATCGCAAGTCGTGATCGAGTATCGAGCGGCGCGCTTACGGTACAGCTGTAGCTTCGGGGACGGTCTGGCACGAGACCCGCCGCAAGCATCCATCCGAGGGCGCGCAGGTAGTGGCGCCCCGGAGGTATCGCCGCGGTGTAGGGAGCCCTCTCGGTCCACGCTTGCATGAGGCGCGCCTCGAGCTCCGGATGGCCGGGTAGGAGGCACTGTGAACACCAGAAGGCCAGCGCCACGAAGCCGCGGAGCCGGACAGTGCGTGCGAGTTCGCCAACCCCGGCGACGGGGTCGAGCAGATGTCCCCACAGAACGTCGCGACACCATACGAAATCGAAGCTGTGGGCGTCGAAAGGCAGCCGGCAGAGATCTCCAGTCCTGAACTCGAGGCGCGAGGAAATGCCGTTCGCTTCGGCAGCACCGCGAGCAGCGTCCAGCAACTCCCGAGCGATGTCGACTCCGACAACCTGCCCAGTCGCTCCTACGGCGTGTACCAGTTCCATCGAGTCGGTCCCTATGCCGCATCCCGCATCGAGCCCCCTGGCGCCGTCGCGGATGCCGAGGTCCGCGATGGCCGCACGAATGGCCTGCTTGGACAGCTGTCCGGTACTCCGCAGTGTCTGTTCGCAGGACATGGAAAGAAGACTGCCACAGACGTTGTCTCGTCGATACGCCAGAGTCTACGCGGGAAGCCCGAGGTGCGTAGCTGTGTGCCGGGTAGCGCAGTCGCGCGGCTCCATCGCACCACGGGCTACACTTCGAGATGGGAAGTTGGGGGCAGGACGAGCTATCCTGTCGCTGCCCGGGGGCCCCTGAGTTCAGCTCACCACGACTGGAGGTTCGCATGCGTGTTCTCTCTCCTTTGTACACCGCCTGCGCCGTGACCATGCTGACCGTAACCCCTGGCTGCTCGGACAGTGGCGGTTCGACCAACGGCGAAGCGGATGCTGGAGCATCGGGCTCTTCCCATACCGCCGGCGCGAACAGCGGCGGCCAAGCCGCCAGTGGCGCAGACGAACCAGGAATCGCGGGCACCGACGGGGGCGCACCGAGCGTCCACACCGGCGGTCGCGGCACGAACAGCGGCGGCCGCGGCGCCAGCGGCGCAGGCGAGCCGGGAATCGCGGGCAGCGACGGGAACGCGGCTGGCGGCGATAACGGGGGGGCCGCCAGCACGGGCGGCGGAGGCGTTGGCGGAGGAGAAGGTATGGGCGGAGACACCGCGGGTGCTTCCAGCACGGGCGAAGGCGGCGGCAGCGCAGTCGGCGGCCGCCATGATGTGCCCGATTGGGTCGAAGCGATGCCGACCTTGGACAACGGCCTACCGTGGGATCCCGGCATTCCCGGCGACATCCCGACAGGCTCGCTCGACACGACCCTTGCGGACGACCAGATGACCGCGGAGGCGATCAACGCCGCGCTCGAGGACGCGTCGAGACGGGGCTCCCCGACCAACATCCGTGTCGTCCAGATGCCGGCTGGAACGTTCGATATCGCTGGGATCGTCACTCCACAGAACTACACGATTCTTCGTGGTGCCGGCCCTTGGGGCTCAGGCAGGACCCGCCTCAACTTCGACGCGGACGGCGGGGTCGCCTCGGGCTGGCCGAGCTACCCCGCGGCCGTCGACGTCGTGCTCGCGTCCGGATCCAACGTGCCTGCGGGTTCGACCCAGGTGACGGTCACCGACGCGTCGAGCTTCACCGTCGGCGATGTGGTGCAGATCGATCAGCTCGACGACCTGTCCTACGTTGCGATTCTGGACGGCGGCTACGACAAGCGCGCGCCCTATCCCGGTGACTACAACGGACCACAGTCACCGGACGGTTTCCGGTCGGTGGCCTCCCTGCACCAGGTGACCGCCATCAACGGGACGACGCTCACCTTCGAGCCGCCAGCACGCATGCGTTTCGACGAGGCGTTTCAGCCCCAGGCATGGCGTGTGGCGCGCCGCGACGAGCACGGTCTCTGGTGGTTCGGACTCGAGGACGTCTCGATCGCAGGACCACAGAACGGCGCGATCGCCTACCGTGAGGGCGCCTACAACTGGGTACAGAACGTCGAAACCGATGGTTCGCAAGACGGCGGCATCAGCGACAATCACATTGCCTTCTCCCATGAGTTCCGCAGCGAAATGCGGCGCGTGTACGCCCACCACACGACCGGCGGACCCTACTCCGGCGGCGCCAACTACGGTTTGACCCTCAACGCGGCCACAAGCGAGAGTCTAATCATCGACAGCATCGTGGTATTCATGAACAAGCTCATTCAGACGAACGCGGCCGGACCAGGCAATGTCATCGCCTACTGCTACGCGGACAACACCTCTGCGAATGGTGGAGACTGGATGGATGGCGCAATCAACGGCTCCCACCAGTCCTTCACGCACCATCTGCTGGTCGAAGGCAACTGGGCCGCGAACATGGGCTGCGACACGACACACGGGAACAGCGGCCGCATGGCGTTCGTTCGCAACTACACCCACGGTCGCAACTCGACCTACGAGTCCTCCGGGAACCTCCGCGCCGCCAACAGCGACGGCTGGCAACGCGAAATGGCGTTTGTTGGCAACGTGCTCATGAGCGAGCCCGGTGCACGGTACGAGAGCACGGGCGCCTACGAGGGCGGCGCTGCGATCTGGCGCATTGGACAGATGGTTTGGGGCAGCGGCGACCAGTACGACGGGCAGACGACGCGCCCACCGCAGAATGACATGCAATACGACGGCGCCGCTTGGGATAGCCGCCAGGCGACCTTCACCACCAAGGCGCTGGACATGCTCTGGCGCCATGGCAACTGGGACTCGGTGACGAACGACGTCGTGTGGGATCCTTCGCTGGGCGCGCATGCGTTGCCGAACTCGCTCTTCCTCGCGACCGCGCCCGGCTTTTTCGGCACCACACGGTGGCCATGGGTCGATCCGACCGGCGCCACGGCGACTGCGCGCGTTGCAGCGCTGCCCGCCAAGGCCCGCTACGACGCGGGCACACCGTTCGCGCGTTGAGTGCCGCACCAGCGCCCGTACGCCGGTCAGAGCGGCCACGGCTTGCCTCCCTTCCACTTCCTCAGTTGCGCGACCTCGTCCGAGAGCGGCCCCCAGACTCGTTCGGCCTGCCTCCGCTTCCGCTCGTCGCGGCGGAGCTCGTGGGCCGGCGCCTCGCGTTCCGGCTGGCGGCAGTGCTCGAGCTGCTCGCCATCGAGTCTGCCCGACTCCACGGCCGCCTTCTCAGGCGACAGCTCAACCCTCGGATTCCTGGAAGACTCTTACGCCTCACTGGAGCGCATGACCCGACCAAAACCAGTACGCGGTGGGCGGCTCGCGTCGGACGACGGAAAGAACCAATTGATCGCGTTGCGAGATCCGTCGTGGGTTGCCGGATCAGCCGCGAGGGCCTGGCCCGCTTCGCGAGTTGCCCTACGCTCTAGGCCATGTCCCGAGTCGGAACGACCGAGCGCCCGCTCCGAGTGGCCGTCGTTGGTGCGGGCCCAGCCGGCTTCTACGCCGCAGCTGCATTTCTCGAGCAGACGGAGGTCGCGATCGAGGTCGACATGCTCGATCGCCTGCCGACCCCCTACGGGCTGGTCCGCGGCGGCGTGGCGCCGGACCGCCCGAAGATGAAGAGTGTGACCCGGCTCTACGAGAAGAGCGCAGAGCATCCGAACTTCTCATTCTTCGGCAACGTGGAGCTCGGGCGTGACGTCAGCGTCGGCGACCTGCTCGTTTGTTACGACCAAGTCCTCTACGCCATCGGCAACGAAGCCGATCGCCGTATGGGCATACCCGGTGAACACCTGACCGGATGCACACCCGCAGCGGTCTTCGTGGGGTGGTACAACGGACATCCGGACTACCGCTCCGCACGGGTCGACCTGTCGTGCCGACGTGTGGCCGTGGTCGGAAATGGCAACGTCGCGCTCGACGTGGCGCGCATCCTGGCTCGCTCGCCCGAAGAACTCCGGGTGACCGACATCGCCGAGCATGCACTCAGCGCTTTGTGCGACAGCCGGGTGGAAGAGATCGTCGTTCTCGGGCGGCGCGGCCCGCTTCAAGCGTCGTTCACGCCCGCCGAGCTCAGAGAGTTGACCGAGCTGCGCGCGGCTCGCGTCCAGATTTCTGCCGAAGAACTGGCCCTCGACGAAACGAGCCGGGCGCAACACGACCGCGCCCGCCCCCGAGATCCTCGGCGGCAGAATGTCGAGCTGTTGACCAAGATCGCACGAAGTACACCACCCCGCGCTCGCCGAACAATACGCCTGCGCTTTCTGGTGTCGCCTCTGGAGCTGCTGGGAGACGAACGCGGGAGCGTACGCGCCATCCGACTGGAGCACAACCGGCTCGTCGAGCAACGCGACGGCTCGCTCGGCGCGGTGGGAACCGGCCAGGTCGAGGATCTCGACGCCGGTTGGGTCTTGGTTTCCATCGGCAGGCGAGGCAGGAGCACTCCCGGACTTCCTTTCGACGAACAGCTCGGCGTGGTAGCCAATATCGACGGCCGCGTCGTCGACCTCGAAACGCGCGCGATCCGTCCCAATCAGTATTGCGCGGGTTGGGCACGCAGCGGTCCCCGGGGACTCATCGCTACCAGCAAGGTAGCATCGGCCGAGGTCGTGGCGCGCATGCTCGCAGACGCCGCGCGTGGCAGCGTGATGGAGGCTGACCGCGGAGGGCGGGCGGCGCTGGAGTCACTGCTTCGCGACAAGGGTGTTCGCTACGTCACGTTCGAGGACTGGAAGGTCATCGACCGGGTCGAGATCCAGCGCGGGCTCGCGCGAGGCGCGCCGCGTTCGAAGTTGGTCGCCATCCCGGAGATGCTCGATCTGGTGGAAATGAAGCGACGGGGCTGGTGAACGGTTTGCGAGTCGCTGCTGGCTCGGCCGGCCGCTGGCCGCGTCAGTGCGGCTGCAAGTTGAACGGGTAGTTCACGACCGTCTCCATCCCGCGTGAGGACGGCGGGAACTTCAGCGCCTTGATGAGCATGATGGCGCATTCGACGACCGCCGGCGTTGTGATATCGCTGCGTTCCCTGTTGAGCTCCGCGCTCATCACGTCCCCGTCTGGATCCAATACGAAGTGGATGGTCAGATTGCCCTGGAGGCTCGGGTCCTTCTTGCGTGCCTGGTTGTAGCAGTCGCGGACCATTTGGCGGTTGTCCTTGACGATCTTGCCGATGACCTCGAGTGTCCGCTTCTCGGGCGGCCCGCCGGAGTCGTCGGCCATGGGCTGTGGTCCTTCGTCTCCCTGGACAGCGCGGTCCGCGTCGGGCGCCTGCCCGTCTTCCGGCACGTACTCTGCGCCGGCTCGATCGTCGCTCGAGGGTGACTTGCGGGCGCTCTTGCTGGTCGTGGCACACCCGAGCACCAGCGCGGACAGACCTACCAGCATGATCCACGCGAAGCGGTGCGACATCATGGCGGACATGATACCCGAGACGGCTGAGCACAGCCACTGCCCTTACTTGCCGACCGGTTGGAAAGGACTCGACGGCGGCCTGGCCTCGGCGAGCTGTGGGCCGGTGATGACGTGAGCATCGGCTCGCTCGCCAGAGTGCTGCTCGGCTCGGCCACCACCGAGGACGAGATCGGGCTCGAGAGCTCGATCGTCTCGTCCGCATGGGTCGTGACGGGCACCGTGAACCAGAGTGCGCGGTTCGCGCCGTCTTGGGGGGCAGTGAAGCCGAGGCTTTCCGCGGACGTGGACCAAAGCCGGAAAAAAAGACTCTTGACCGGGGCGAGCCGCCGTCGCATAACACGCGTGGTCTCATGGACTCGTTCGCGGCATCTCGCCAACTTCCCCCGGAGCTGCTCCTCCTTAGCAGCACGGGCGAGGTCTAGGGCGCCTTCGCGAACGGGCCCTCGAACCCTCTCCCGTCCACCGACCGGAGAGGGTTTTTGGCATTTGGCCCCCAGGATCCCCTCCGGCCCCAACCGAACGTTCTCAGGAGCAGATCATGTCGTTCGAAGCCCGAAGATACCGCCCGTTTCCGGTGCCTGACTTTGCCGCTCGCCAGTGGCCGAGCCGGAAGCTAACCAAACCGCCCATCTGGTGCAGCGTCGACCTGCGCGATGGGAACCAGGCGCTGATCCAGCCCATGGGGCCGGAGCGAAAGCTGCGGTTCTTCCAGACGCTCGTGGCGATCGGATTCAAGGAGATCGAGGTTGGCTTCCCTGCTGCGTCGCAGACCGACTTCGATTTCGTCCGCACCCTGATCGAGGGCAAGCACATTCCCGAGGACGTCACCATCCAGGTGCTGACCCAGGCGCGAGAGCACCTGATCGAGCGTACCGTGGAGTCCGTGCGCGGCGCGCGACGAGCCATTGTTCACCTTTACAACTCGACGTCGACTCTGCAGCGTCGCGTCGTGTTCGGCATGGGCCGGGACGGCATCCGCGACCTCGCGCTCCGCGGCACGCGCTGGGTCCAGGAGGCGATCCGCGGGATCCCGGGGACCGAAGTCATCCTCGAGTATTCGCCCGAGAGCTTCACGGGGACGGAACTGGAGTACGCCTGTGACGTGACCGATGCCGTCTCGGAGATCTGGCAACCGACGCCGGAGCGCAAGATGATTGTCAACTTGCCGGCGACGGTCGAGATGGCGACGCCGAACGTGTACGCCGACCAAATCGAGTGGATGAGCAGCCATCTGGCGCGGCGAGATAGTATCACCATCAGCGTGCACGCTCACAATGACCGAGGCTGTGCCGTCGCCGCCTCGGAGCTCGCGATGCTGGCTGGAGCCGAACGCGTGGAAGGCACCCTGTTCGGAAACGGTGAGCGTACCGGCAACACGGACGTGGTCACGGTCGCGCTGAACCTCTACTCGCAGGGCATCGATCCGGGGCTCGACCTGCACGACGTTCCGGCTCTGGTGAAGGTGGCCGAATACTGCAACCGCTTGCCCGTGCCGGCGCGCCACCCGTACGCCGGCGAGCTCGTGTTCACCGCGTTCAGCGGATCGCATCAGGACGCGATCCGAAAGGGACTCGAGGCTCTGGACCGAGACCAGAATCCACTGTGGGAGGTGCCCTATCTACCCATCGATCCCTCTGACATCGGTCGCGTTTACGAGCCGCTCATCCGCATCAACAGCCAGTCAGGCAAGGGCGGCGTGGCGTACGTGCTCGAGCAAGTGCATGGCTACCACGTGCCGAAGGATCTCGCGATCGAGTTCAGCCAGGCCGTGCAGCACATCACCGACTCGAGCGGCGACGAGCTCGGCGCCAGTGACGTGCTCGAGGCATTCGAGGACGAGTACCTGTCCCCCGACGGCGCTCTGCGCCTCGATCGATTCGAGGTCGAACGCCATGGCTCGCAGGAGTGCACACTGGCTCTTGCCATTTCGCGCGACGGGAAACCCACGACCATCCGAAGCTCAGGCAGCGGCCCGATCGACGCTCTGGTTCAAGGACTCCGCGCTGAGTTCCAGCTCGACGTTGATGTCATCGACTACTCAGAGCATGCGCTCAAGGGCGGCGCGGACGCAGAGGCCGTGGCGTACGTGCGGCTCAGGGGATCTGGTGGTCGCAAGACGTTCGGCGTCGGGCGCAACCGGGACATCGTGGCAGCGTCGCTTCGCGCCGTGCTGAGCGGCGTCAACCGCCTGATCGCCGCCGAGGCTCCGTAGCCGGCAGCTCGCCTTCGTGCCCGGGGTCGAGCCCCGGGCACTCGGCTTGCCGTGAGGGTCAGCGAGGAGTCACGGACTCCTCACCTGGTCACAGAGCTTGATCGTGGTCTGCTCGCCGTCGGCGTTGGTGTCAGCATGTTCGGTGCACCTGGTGCCCGCTGGACATGCGTCGGCGTCATCGCTGCAGTCGATCTCACAGACCATCAGGGTGTCGTTGCACAGCTCGCCGTCGGCGCAGTCCGAATCGTCCTTGTCGCACGACGTGACTCCGAGATCGATCGGAAGGTCCACCGTGGACACGATGGAGAAGTCGACGCGGCCCGGCTCCATGCTGGCGGAGCCCCACGCCACGCGCGTCAGGCTGACATCCGGAAAGCCGGCGTAGCCGAGCTCGATCAAATGGGTCGTCAGGGCCTCCGGGAGATCGAAGGAACCGGTGTCATCGACTTCACAGTTGATCTGTCCGGTCTGGCCGCCATGATGGCTGATGTCGATCTCAATCAAGATCTTGGATGTGTCCGGGTTGTCCGGAGCGGTCCACGTCAGTTTGGTGGTCTTGCCCTTCTGCAGGGACACCGCATCACCGACGGTCATCTCGAGGGGATCGATGCAGGTGGTCTCCATCGAGAAGGCTTCGTAGGTCTTGCCCTCGGCACTCAGGCCGAGCTTGTCGCCTGCGGCGCAGGGAGGGTAGGCGATGCCCGTCTTCTGGTAGATCTTCTTGTTCTCGGACTGGATGTTCACCGTGAACTCGTCCTCCCCCGAGCTCAGCTTGAGTCCCTTCACGGTCACGGCGCCGACGTCCTGTTCGACCGGAGGCTCGACGCAATTGTTGGTGCGGACGCATTTCGTGGTGCCCGTGCACGTCGGATCGCAGAATGGCGCCTGTGGCTGTGTGAGCTGGCACTTGCCCGACTCTTCGAGCAGGGTCCAGACGTAGCCATCCGATGCCAGGAGCGCCTCATTTCGAACGCGGCCGCTGAAGGTCGTGGACCCCGCCGTATCACTTGACGGCGCCTTCACGGTGATGGTGAAGTCGCCCACGGTCTGCTCCGATCTGTTGACGAGCAGGGCCGCGCTGCTACCGCCCGTGGCTGTCGCGCCCGAGCCCCCGGTGCCCGAGCCGCCGATCGCGCTCGTGTCTCCACCACCCTTGCCATCGGTGCCCCCCGTGGTGCTATCATTGTCATCGTCGTCGCTGCGGGTACCGCCTGTGGCGCCCTGGTCGTCGTCGGAACTACCGTCGCCGCCTCCGCATGCCCATGCCAATGAGATTGCGGCCACGACTGCGACAGCCGAGCCATAGCCCAGTGCTCCTGCGTGACTACGATCACAACGTCCTGATATCACTGACCTCAGCACGGTGGCACCTCGCATCCGAGTCGGTTGTAGCTTGATGGCGTTGGTCTGCCAGCAGTGTGGTTCAATCCCCCGCTAGGGTAGGCGACGATATGCGCTGAGTCCACCATGCGTCGGCAGAAGAACATCCCAAGTATGGTGCCTCGCCCAGACAGCGCAAAAGCCCGGACCTTGGAATCGGGCAATGTGTACAGCACAACATGCAACGCGCACCTACAGCTCATACGGTAGTGTCTCGTGCTCATCTACTTGGCTCGCCCAAATGCATATCCAACGAAATAGCTGCTGCGCGGTAGCTGCTGCGCGAAGGGTGGAGCGAGCGGGCTCGGACCGCGGGCCGCCAGCGTTGCGGACGGTTTTCTTGCGATTGCTATGGACAGGCTGGCGAGCGTTTCCTGTCTCTCCGAGCGAGCGAGGGGGGCCGGGCGGGCCCATGGTCGATTGAAACCGCGGGCTCAGCAGAGCTCGAGCAGATCGACTTCAAACAACAGGGTTGCGTTGGGCGGCACCGCGCCGGCCGCGCCTCGAGCGCCGTATCCGAGCGCCGGCGGGATCAGCAGGGTACGCCGCCCGCCGGCTTTCATCCCGGCCACTCCCTCGTCCCAGCCCCGGATCACCTGGCCCAGCCCGACCCGAAAGGAAAACGGAATGCCGCGATCGACGGAGCTGTCGAACTTGGCTCCCCGAGTCCCATTTTCCCAGAGCCAACCCGTGTAGTGCACGAGGCACGTCTGGCCTCGTGCAGGGTGTGCACCGTTGCCCATGACCAAATCCTCGTAACGGAGACCAGTCGACGTCTTCGTCAGTGCCATGGCGCGATTGTGCCAGAAGGCGGCCGCTGCGCCCGTGGATTGCCCGAAGACGCGCCGGCCGCAGGCCCAATGTCCATTCTCGTCAGAACACGAGCTCGGCGTCCGATTGGAAATTGGTCAGCGGCGCGAATCGGCGCCTCGCTTGCTGGCGACGCGGTCCCATCCCGCGTATGTTTGTGGGTTCCATGATCGAGGCACTAGCGGGGCTCCGCCCCAGCCCGACGAGGCATGCTGCCACCTGATAGGTTGTGCTGACTGATACGCCAGGGCCCCGCGTCGACAGTCAAGAGTCTCGAGTCGAGAGTCAGGGATCGCCCTTCTCGACCTTGACGCACGTCGTGCCAGCGTGTGCGGGACCGGACCAATGCGCTGCGGTCCGTTCGAGCGCTGCGTGCTCACACCAAGTTGGCGATCCTGCGCGTGCGCGACGAGCGGCCGACGCCCTGATCGCGCGTTCACCACAATCTCCGTTGGCAGAACGCGCCCGCCATTGCTGTGCCTTCACACCGAATGGGCCAGTCGAGAGCCATGGGCCCTTCGTCGTTGGCCAGGACTCGCTTCCGAACGTCTCCCCGTCACTCGCCGTCGCCGGCTCTCCTGCGACGCTCGATGAATTCCATCACCCGTGCCGCCCGCCCTTCCCAGGTGTACTTCGCCGCATCCAAGACAGCGGCGGAGCCGATACGGGCTCGTTCGAGGGGGTCGTGTTCCAACGCACGAATGCGGGTGACGGCTGCGTCGAGGTCGTCCGGGGGGAGCAGGACCGCGTTGCGGCGGTCTTCGAGCACCTCGCACACGTCCGGAGTGCTTGGCGCGATGGTGGGACGACCGGTCGCAAGGTAGAGGAACGTCTTGATGGGCAGCACGGTGTTGCCTACGCGTTCGAGCGGTCCACGCGTGGGGGGAATGATCAGGGCGTCCGCTGCCAGGAGCCAGGGAAGCGTTTCGGGCAGAGGCTGCCAGGGCACCACGCGGACGTTGGGTAGGCGTTCGGCGCGTCGCTCTATCGGACCACGACCGCGCGAACCGGCGATCACGAACTCCATGTCCTGGAGCGCCTGCGCCAGGTCGAGCAAGTACATGAGGCCCTTTTCCGGGTCGACGCGACCGGCGTAGGTGATGATGAAGCGGTCGCGTGGCAAGCCGCACTGCGCGCGCGCGTCGGCGTGTGACGGCGCAGCGTCGAGCACCGACCGATCGAATCCATTGTGAGCAACGAGTACCCGCGCCGGGCAATAGCCGAGCTCGAGGTAGCTGTTGGCAGCAAGCTGGGAGTGAAGGACGAGCCCGATGAGACGCCGTTGGCTCCTGAGTCGCGTGAAGAGCCACCGTTTGGTCGCTGACTGGGTCGGCCAGCGCCGGTAGGTCTCGTAGACGACGGGCAGAGTCGACAGCTGCGCTACGGCGCAGACGACGGGTAGGTTGCGAGTATAGACGACATCGAAACGCGCCAGTTCGGGCCAGCGCGCCGCCCGCACCGCATGTCCCACCTTCTCTACGCCCCGCAAGCCCAAGCGGGGCTTCGCGAGCGTAGTGACAGGAAGAGCTTCCCGTACTCCATAGAGCCGGGCGATCTGCGCGCTCGTCAGCGCACGACAGCCGCGAACAGCCGGCACGACAAGCTCGACGTCCGCTCCAGCGCGCGCCAGGGCCGACGCCATCGTGACGGTCTGAACCGAGTCGATTCCGTTTGCGGGCAGCAGCAAATCAGAGACGTACGCGATTCTCATCCAAGCTAGGGCGACACTCGGGTCGGGTTGTGTCGACCCGTCGGCTTGCCGGACTCGTGCCAGACGCCGGCGTGTCTGTCAACGCGCGATCGACGCGCTCGAGCTGTGCTACCCGCAGACTCGGATCGACTTCGACCGGTGGTGGGAGAGCCTACGACACGCCGTCGCCTTCGACCCTGTGGCGCGCCAGCGCTTTTGGTCTGCAAGGCCGAACGTCTCCTGCTACTCTGCGAGGATTGGCGGACTTGCCAGCGGAGCGGAACGGAGAGCGCGATGGCAGATTCGAGATGGTCCTTCACGGCAGTCGTCTTGGCTTCCCTTGTAGCAGGCTGCTCGAGCTCGGGTTCGAAGCCGTCCGATGCAGAAAGCGCAGGTTCGACGGGTTCCGGAGACGAAACAGGCGGCTCGGCTGCCGGAGGCGCGCGCACCACGGGGGGCCGTTCATCGGGCGGGGGCAACAGGGCAACCGGGGGCAACAGGGCAACCGGGGGCAACAGGGCAACCGGGGGCAACAGGG